>JBKPAK010000018.1:0-10252 GCA_046726415.1 Candidatus Methylomirabilota bacterium | reverse complement strand
ACGCAGGTGGCGTTCGTTGAGCACGATGACGAGATCAAGGCATTCGCGGCGATCGAACCGATGACGCGCTCGGCGAAGGGATTCTCCAAAGCCGTCAAGAGCGTAGACACGACAAAGGGCCGGTTGACGGAACGTCCGTTCTCAGACACTCCCGCCCTCTCGCGCCACCGGACCAACCCAGCGGCTGGTCCTTGCGCTCCCGCCCCCCGGTACAGATCGTTCTCGGCACGGTCGCGTCGAAGCCGATGGAAGCCGATCGCGCGGTAGCGCTGCTGGAGGGCGAAAGCCTGACGGACGAGTTATTGCGGCGGTCGCGGCCGCGGCGAGCGAGGTCGCCAAGCCGATGGACAACACCGACTTCGAGCTCGTGTGGCGCAAGAAGATGGTCCACACGCTCGTTGCGTGTGCGCTGCAGGAAATTCGCGGCGATGACATGAGGGCCCGCGCCTCCAGCTGGCCCGCCAGGAAAGTCTCTCCATCCGCCCCGAATAGCCTCGTCGGGCTTAGAATGATGTCTCTTTCCCTGACCCGTCAGTTGGGGGGGCGTCAGATGCCGGACATCTTCGCAAAGCTCGGGGACATCAAAGGGGAATCGACCGACGCCAAGCACAAGGACGAGATCGAAGTGCTCTCGTTCTCGTGGGGCGTCACCAGCGCGGCCCCCGCGGCTGGAGGCGGCGGCAAGCCGAACTTCCAGGATCTCTCGATCGTTCACCACATCGACAAGGCGACGCCGCAGCTCCTGCTCGCGTGCGCGACGGGGAAGCACCTGCCCGACGCGACCATCACGCACCGGAAGGCGGGCAAGGGCCAGCAGGAATATCTGATCGTCAAGCTGAACGACGTGATCATCACCGGCGTCACGCACAGCGGCTCCGCCACCCAGCCGGACACCGGGTCGGAGATGGTGACGCTGGCCTTTGCCAAGATCGACTTTCAGTACAAGCCGCAGAAGGCCGACGGATCGCTCGACGCCGGCATCCACTTCAAGTACGACCTGAAGGCCAACAAGACGTTCTAGGGCACGGCCATGGAGCAGACGGAGACGCCGCCTCGCGAGCTGACGCTCGACGAGGCGGTCGCGTTCGCGATCCTGCTGCAGAAGAACGGCCAGTTCGCTGAGGCCGCGGAAGTGCACCGCCGCGTGCTCGAGGCGGAGCCGGATCATCCCGAGGCGCTGCACTACGCGGGCGTGCTCGCGCATCAGCAGGGGCGCAGCGATGAGGCCGTCGCGCTGATCGAGCGCAGCCTCGCGCTCGTGCCCGACCGCGCCGACTGCTACAACAACCTCGCCATCGTCTTGCAGTCCTCGGGCCGGCTCGACGAAGCGATCGACGCCTATCGTCGAGCGATCGTGATCGATCCCCGCCACGCGAACGCCTACAGCAATCTCGGCGTGCTGCTGCGCGCGACCGGGAAGCCGTCGGAGGCCGAGGCCGCGTATCGCACAGCCATCGAGCTGGATCCCCATCACACCGACGCGTACACGAACCTCGGCATCCTGTTGAACGGCTTGAACAGGACTGAAGAAGCGGCGGCGTGCTACTGCAAGGGCGATCACGCTGAGGCCGAAGCATGCGGAAGCGCGGCGCCTGCTCGCGCTCGCGCACTGCGCCCTTGGCGACGTCGCTGAGGCGGCGCGGATCTTCGAGGACTGGCTTAGCGAGGAGCCGGACGATCCGATCGCGTTGCACATGCTCGCGGCGTGCACCGGCCGCAGCGTGCCGGCGCGCGCGTCGGACGGATTCGTCGAGCGGACGTTCGACAGCTTTGCCGCCAGCTTCGAATCCAAGCTTCAGAAGCTGTCGTACCGCGCGCCGGCGCTGGTGGCGACGATGCTCGAGGACTCAGGGCTCGAGGAGTCGAAGAGGCTGGACGTCCTCGACGCCGGATGCGGGACGGGACTCTGTGGCCCGCTCCTCGCCCCGTACGCGCGACGCGTGATCGGCGTCGATCTCTCCGACGGCATGCTCGCGCAGGCAAGAGAGAAGCACGTCTACGACGAGCTGACGAAGGCCGAGCTGACCGCTTACCTGCGCGAGCACCCCGGCGCCTTCGACCTGATCGTGTCGGCCGACACGCTCGTGTATTTCGGCGCGCTGGACGATGTCGTGGCCGCGGCCGCGGCGGCGCTTCGCCCGAACGGGCTCTTCGTGTTCACGCTGGAACGTGCGACAAGCGCGGAGCCGGAGGGCGGCTATCGCCTCGAGCTGCACGGCCGCTACAGCCATGGCCGCGAGTACGTCGAGCGCCTGCTCGCCGCGGCAGGATTGCGCGCCCGGATCATTCACCCAGAACTCCGCACGGAGTCGGGCGCGCCGGTCGCGGGGCTTGTCGTCTGCGCGGCGAAGGTCGAACGATGAGAGCATAGGAGCTACAAAGGCCCGGTTGACGGAACGTCCGTTCTCAGCCCCCTCCCGCGCGGATCCGAATCCCGGCAGCGACCGGTTCTCGCGGTCCGCCCCGACACAGCGGGCACAACGAGCCTGACAAGGAGTTTTCTGCGGCCAACCGAGCGGCGGACCAGGGGATAGACCCCCCAAGAACGAGGAGCAGGGCCCAGCGAACGCGACGTCCGGGTGTGCTCAGACGCCGACCGCCGCAACGTGGCGGGTGTTCAGCGCGCTGGTGCGAACGGCGGCGCCCGACCCGCCAGCTCTCGAGAGTCGACGAGAGCCACGAGAATCGCGCGAATTGCGTCGGGGTCTTCGACCGTGGCAATCAACCGCAGGTGTCCACCGAAGCGCGGGCATGCCATCACGTCGATGTCGAACGCGCGCCGCATCAGATCCGCCCACGCCCAGTGGCGAGGGACCTGTGCCTACGGGCTCCAGCATGGCTCCAGCGTGCGGGGCTGGGGGCTGACGTCATGGGGACGGGGCATGGGGAGCGCGGGAGCGAGGGCGGAGGCGAGGTCGTCTGCCGGCTCGCCACAGCGGTGGATCGAGAATTGTGGTCTACGGAGTTTTCAGGGAGTCGGCCAGGCTGATGAGGTTTCTCGGCACGACCTTGATCAGGCCATGCCGAGGCGTGTCGATATCGTCGATCAAAAGGAAGGCAAGGGCGACAAGCAGCGGCAGGACTATGAGCAACGGACTGCGTGGCTTGAAGCTTCGCAAGCCGTACCCGACCAGCAGGTTGGAGCAGACGGCTATGAGGGCCATGAAGACCCAGGCGGCCGCCGGAATGCGATTCCACCATGCGGCCTGAATCTGGCCTTGCGCATTGATGACGTCGTTCATGCCGGAAACGGCGAGCGCCGTGAGCGCACCGGGCTGCTGGATGGCCGGCGTCAGCACGGCGGACCACAACTCCTTCTGCAGCAGCGCAGTTTGCCGATCGACCTCGCGAACATCGCTCTCGTTCGCCGTGTAGAAGCGCGCGCGCAGCTCGACATACCTCTTCAGCAATTCGCGCGTCTTGGCGGCCTCGGATTGTCCCAGCAGGCCCGCCCGCAGGTACTCGGTCCCGATGGCGTTGGCTTCCGCCTCCTCGAGGTTCTTGCGCTGGTCATAGCGGCTGGCCGCCATCGAGAAGCTGAACCCGATCAGCAATCCCAGAAGCGTCAGGGTCGCGGCCAGGATAAGGCCGAACTCATGGCGCATGGCGTCGCTGAAGCTTCCTCCTTTATTCAGCCAGGCGCCTGTTACTGCGGCAATCTACGCCGCGCCTTCGGGGCGGATCACGCGCGCCGGCCCGCCGTGGGCCCCCCCCGCCTTGGGTCGCTCGAGCTCGGCGGAGAGCTCCTTCATGCGCCGCTTGATGTCGCCTTGGAGATGATCCGTCGCCTTGTGCTTCGGATCACGCGCAGCATCTCCCGCAGCCACTCGAGGCGCTGACTGGGGTCGCGCGCCTTGCGGAATGCGGCCTCCGCCGCCCTGTAGGCGGGCGTGAGATTGGCCGGCATGGGCCTACCCTGTCAGCGACCGCCCACCACGAGGAATGCGAATCGCATGTGGCCGGCGCGAGCGCCGGCCCGTCTCCGAGCCGGAGCGGCCGCTCGCCGGTCAACGGCCGAGCCCGCGGCGGCACCGGCGTCGGCTCTCCGCGTCGTCGCCTGGGCATCCTCTGCTCGCCCGCGCACTTGACGGCCAGGATCGACGAGAGCGGGACACACGATGACCGTGCCGTCCAGCTCGGTCCACCTCGCCCCGGTGGCCGATGCCTGTTCCGCAACTCCGCCGACACTACAGTAAGGATGCGCGCGCCGGGGCCTTCCTTGAACCCGTAGGCGCCGATGTCGAACGAGTAGTTCCTGATCTCGTGCAACCCATCGGCGCGCAATACTTGCTCGATGCCCGCGATATCGATCAGCAGGCTCATCCCGCTCTCTTGTCTCACACCGTGCCCAGGAATCGGCGCGCGTCGGCTTCCCACTCGCGCGCGTCCACGACGACCTCGGTCTCGCCACTCGGGTGCCTGGCCTGTGCGCCGACGGTGACGAAGCCTCCGCCCCCCTCGAAACTGGCCCGATCCGGCGCCTGGCTGGCGATGCGCAGTCCCAGACCGTCCGGCCCGAAGAAGACCACGGCGGTGCGGATCACCTCCTCCGGCGTGCGACGCGTCCGGGCGGCGAGCCGGATCATGGACTCAGCATCACGCAGGGGTCGTCGCGCGTCGACCCTGAACAGGAGGAATGCGAGGCTGCGGAACGACGGGAGAGCGAATCCCCGTGCGTCGGTGTCGCGACGGCGGCTGCCGGCGCCGCGGGCGGGGGGGAATGGCCCTCTCGGCAGGGCCCGAAGTTCCCTCCAACCAATCCGGTACACCTTTCCCCGCCTGATACTCCTGCGCCTCGGCGGCGAGCGGCGCGGCGGTCACCGCCGTGACCAGGGAGGCCAAGACGAGACAACTGCGGGTTCTCGGAGACAGGCCCCACGCCTCTTGCTGGCTCACGGGAGCTCGGCCTGCCGGTGCCTCCAGAATTCGACGCGACCCGATCGGAGGGTCACGACGACGTCGACCATGCCGCTGGGAAGGTCCGTGGCGTTGGGAACAACTTGAGGCCGCATCTCGACCTTCTCGATGTCGGTCACCGCTATGCCTCGCTCCTCAAGCTCGTGCTGGAATGCCGGCCAGTTCTCAGGGCGAAAGCCGTAGGTCATACCCCGATCTCCTCTTGGCCTGATCGAACACCTGTCAACGGTGCACACCCTCGCGACTCGATCACGTGATCCGCCCGCACCAACAGCGACGGCGGAATCGTCATGCCGAGGGCCTTCGCGGTCTTGAGGTTGAGGGCCAGCTTGAACTTCGTCGGCTGCTCGACGGGGAGGTCGGCCGGCCTGGCGCCCTTGAAGATCCTGTCGACCAGCCCCGCGGCCCGCGCTAGCAACTGATTGTCGTCCCACCGGTAGGACAGCAGACCTCCCGCCTGCGTGAGGTAGTACCAATCGGAGACCAGAGGCAGCCCATGCTCTCGGGCGATCAGGGCGATGCGCCCCCGGTGTGGAATCATCCACGCGGCACTCCGCACGAGCATCGCCTGGGCGCCATCCCCCTGCACTACAGCGAAGGCCGGGTCGAGGTTTGCATCACGTTCCGCGCTTGGACCTGGAGGCCGAGCGCCCGAGCCGCCTCGTGCGTGCGCGCGAACAGAGCCGCCGCGCCGACCTTGCCGGGATCGCGAAGTACGTCCACCCGAGAGACTCCTGGCACCAATTCCATTAGCAACCGGAGGTGCTCCGCCGACAAGCTCCGAGGCTTTGTTGAAGATGCCGGTGACGTTCGCAGCCGGCGTCGAGTGGCTCGGTGAGTCGACGTTGACGAAGACGACGGGAATCGTCTTGGTTGCTACCCGGGCCGTCTCGGTCGCCGGTCCCCCCCACGCCACGATCACGTCCATCTGGGCGCCGACAAGCTCTCCCGGGAGCCGGGGCAGCCGCTCATAGGTCGGTTCGTGCGAATCCGGCTGCCGCCACTCGAAGACGAAGTCCCGGCCGAGCGTCCAGCCGAGATTCTTCAGCCCGTCCAGGAACGCCATCCGCCACCCGGCCCACGCGGTCGGATTGGCGTCGAGCCCATCCGGCCCGATACACCTTCCCCGCTGGCTGCGCCTCGGCGGCGAGCGGGACGGCGAGTGCGGCGAAGAGGGACCAGCACAGGAACGCGCGTCGGTTCATCTCGGCCTTGGCGGTGAGGGTCGAGGCGGTCGTGGCCGTCTCGGTGGACGTGCCGGCTTGGGCACGGGTGGGGCAGGCGCAGTCTTCCCGCGCATCCAGCCCTCCAGGTTCTGACGTGAACGGCGGTTCCTCATCGCCGCCTCCCAGCCGATGGGTGGGACACGGCGAAGCTAGGGCGTCAAGCCCTCTGCCGTCAAGTGCCCGAGGCGACGCGGTCGGGTCGTCCGGCCCGTTCGAGCCTGACTTATTCGCGAACGATGAAGGCCGAGCGGCATCGGGTCCGGCATCGGTGCTACAGAGTGGTTGTCTGGACGCTTCGACGTCCGAACGCGAGGAGGCCCGATGGCTACTGACTGCCCGCGAGAGCACCCGGCTGCCCGTACCGACGACCGACCATGAGGGCCTGAAAGGCGCGCTCGCCGAAGAGCGACTGGGCGCGCTCCGGCAACGATCGGGACGGCTCGTAGCCGATTGCGTCGTTCGCGCGCCTCCAGACGAGGCGGGCTGCCGCGACCAACGCGACGTCGACGATCTCGGCGTCATTCAGGCCATGGGCGCGCAGCGCGTCGATGGGGACTTGCAATCACCTGATCTGCACCGAGCACGACTTTCTCGGCGAAGGCCGCGATGGCCTCGTCGGTGGGGTCCAGGCCCGCGGTCCGGTAGTCAGCAATGAGCGCTTGCCAAAGAGAAGCGGGCTGTCTTCACGTGCCAGGAGAAGCGCGTTACCACACTCCGCGAATCCCTTGGCCGGCTCGGCTACCGTCTCGAGGCCGTGACGTCCAAGGCCTCACGAGCTGCGCAATCCGGCCATCCGCCGGGGCGCACTTCTGGGGTCACGGGCCCGCTCGCCTCTCCGGAGTGCAGCCGTACCTTCGCCCTCCCGCTCAACCTCGGTCGGCATATCGGCCTCATGCGTCCGGGGAAGAAGGCACCGATGCCGACGCGATCCCCATCGTCGAGCGGAGCGCAACGGGCGTCACGAACCACTGCATTTGCGGGACGGAAACGTCGGATTGCCAGCCCGGGAGTCAGCCATAAAGCACTGCGCGAGACGGCGGTGTCCGAAAAGGCGAAGCGGAAGCGAGCTCGGTGAGCGTCATCGGGAGCCCAGTCCACGGCCTCCGCTGGACGTGTTGATGCGGCATGGGGTCAAGCTGACGGTAGCCCCTCAATGACTTCCTCGAACCCGCTCAAGGCACGACCAGTGGCATTACGGAGCTCGTCCAGTAGGACCCAGGTGGAGAACGTTTTCGATCGGCTCCACGAGGAAGAGCGGTGGACGCACTTCTTCGACGGCGCGCCCGCAAGAGAGGAACGATTCCGCCAACTCGACGACCTGCTACTCTCGACCTCGCGCGCCGGGGTTACGCAGGCGAAGCCCGCTGTCGAGCGCCGAGGACTCTCGACGAAGGCCACGAGGGCGACGCAGAAGCGCTTCCCCGGGGTTACCGAAACCACCGTGGCGTCGGACCATTGTCCCCTCGCGATCACCCTGAATCTGTAACGGCTGTGCCGTCGGGGCGAGAGGCGGAACTGCGTCGAACGAAGGAACTCGAAAGCACATCTGGTGAAGGGGCCTGAGCGGCCGAGGGCGGCGAGGGTGAACGTGGTCGGCCGCTGATCGTTCAGCGTGGTATGACCATGCGATGGTAGCCGCGTGCGCATCATGATTGCGACCGAGACCTACACGCCTCTTGTCAACGGCCCCACCGTGTTCGCGGAGCGCTTGGCCACTGGACTGGCACACCGTGGACACGACGTGGTCGTAGCCGCTCCGTCACCGAACGGGCATCGCTTCGTGGAGGAGCCCAGCCGGGGCCTGACGATCTATCGGGTCCGGTCGATCCCTACGCCGTATCCCCAGCAGCGGTGCGCCTTGCTCACCCGGGGGGACGCCGACGGCCTGCTGACCGACTTCCATCCGGACCTCGTGCACATCCAGAACCACTTCGTCCTCGGCCGCGCCCTGGCGCAAGCGGCCCGGCGGCGCCAGCTCCCCGCCGTGGGGACGAATCATTTCATGCCGGCGAATATGCTCCCTCATGCCCCTGGCGTCCTGCTCAGACTCGAGCCCTCCGCCGAGGATTGAGTGCAGCGCTGTGGCGGCAGTTCGTCAGCGTGTATCTCGCGCTCGACGCGGTCACGGCGCCCAGCCAGGCGGCGGCCGCCCTCGCGCGGGCTCAAGGTCTGGGGGGACCGATTCACGTCATCTCGAACGGTGTCGACGTGATGCGATTTCACCCCGCCCGCGACCACTTCGACGGTGGGGGCCGGGCCGCCCGCATGGTCTACGTCGGTCGCCTCGACCCCGACAAGGAAGTCGAGGTGTTGATCCGAGCCATGCCTCACGTGGTCCGAACGCGCCGCGTGGAGGTGGTCCTGGCGGGCCGCGGGACTGACGAACGCCACCTTCGGCGCCTCGCCACGCGTCTGGGCGTGTCCGAGTGTGTGCAGTTCCCCGGATTCGTCGGGGACGCTCAGCTCCCGGGCCTGTTGCAGACGGCAATGCTCTTCGTCATGCCGAGCCCGAACGAGCTTCAGAGCATCGCGACGCTCGAGGCGATGGCGTCCGGTCTCCCGGTGGTAGCCGCCGACGCGGTCGCACTCCCCGAGCTCATCGAAGACGGCCGGAATGGGTTCCTCTTTCCCCCCGGGGAAGCCAGGGCGCTCGCCGACCGGATCGAACGGGTGCTCGCGGATCCCTCGCGGGCGGCGGGCACGGGTCAGGCCAGCCGCATGATCGCTGAGGGACACAGCCTCGAACGCACGCTCGGCGCCTTCGAGGCGCTCTACGAGCGTTTGGTGAAGCGCTCTCTCGCAGCCTAGCCCGCTGCCTCCCCGCGCGGCTTCAACGATCGACTCTTTCGCCGTCTCCCTCACGCTCCCCCGTGCGACCACGCGCCGGACAACCTTCGAACCGCTGCAGCGGCATGCCGCTCGGCGCCGAGCGGGGAGGTGCTCGCATCCCCGGCGGACCCGTCGGGCGAAGAGGCCGTCCCACACGAACTCGACAAGCCGTCCACCGCGGCCCCTCAGTCTCATCGACGAGGCTAGGGGGGGATGGTGGCACCGCCGCACTGCTCCCGCGTCACGGAGGCGCCCTCGGGTATGCGGATCTCCGCGGTCGACCGACGGCGGCGATGAGCGCATCCTCGATCAACACCGCGCTGGGTCCGATGGTCGCGCTGCTGCCGTCCAGGAGCCGGTCTGCGGTGATGAGTGTAGAGCGTAAGTGCGCTGCGGACATGGCCCCAGGCCTCCTCGCGTCCATCGGGAAAGGCGCTCGGTCAGACTCGCCGTCGCGCCACCCTAGGACAGGCCCGGGGAGCGCCGAGCAGGAGCGCGACGTCAGCGCCGGACGATGACCTCGGCGGCGCCGCGGCGGTCCAGCACCTCGACGGCGGCGCCGTGCCGCCCGCGTGAGACGAGCAGATCGATGCTGGAGTCGCCCACCCGCAGGCCGTGGAGCTCGATCCACGAGAGCCACGGCGGCAGCACGGGATCCACGAGGTTGAGCCGGTTGTCGCGAGCGTCGGGACAGAGGCCGAGCATTCCCTGGAGGAGATGGAACACGACGCCGGTCGCCCAAGCTTGCGGCGAGCACGCCACCGGATACCGTGTGGGTCCGAAGCCCGGCAGACGCGGGAAGCCGCAGAACAGCTCGGGCACGCGCAGGCCGTCGCAGTGGAGCGCGGCCTCGACCAGGCCCGTGCACAGCGCCACGAACGGCCCGGTCGCATAGCGACGAAGGCCGAGCGCGGCGATCGCGGTGTCGTGCGGCCAGACGGAACCGTCGTGATAACTCATGGGGTTGTAGCGTCGCTCGCGCGTCGACAGCGTGCGGGAGGCCCCAGCCGGAGAACAGGTCCTCCGCCAGCAGGCGCTTGCCGACGCGATCGGCGCGCGCGTCGCTGACGATCCCCGCCCAGAGGCAGTGGCCGGGATTGGACGAGATCACCCGGCAGGGCTGGCCCTCCCCGTCCAGCGCGAGCGCGTAATAGCCCTCGCTCTCCATCCAGAAGTCGCGCTCGAACCTCTCGCGGAGCCGGCGCGCACGTTCCCGCCACGGCGTCACTCGGTCGCGCCGATCGAGGACGTCGGCGACGTCGGCGGCGCCGACGAGCGCC
>JBKPAK010000017.1:0-34635 GCA_046726415.1 Candidatus Methylomirabilota bacterium | reverse complement strand
CTCCAAACCTCCCCATTCGCGCGAGGTGCCACCCGGGCCCTCCAAACCTCCCCATTCGCGCGAGGTGCCACCCGGGCCCTCCAAACCTCCCCATTCGCGCGAGGTGCCACCCGGGCCCTCCAAACCTCCCCACGGGACGCGGCGCGATCAGGCGGTCTTGAGGTACTCGGAGAGCCGCTGGCGCAGGAACAGGCGCGAGCGGTGGATCCGCGATTTGACCGCGGGCAGGCTGATCCCAAGCGCCTCTGCAATGTCGGGGTTGGAGAGTCCCTCGACATCGTGAAGGACCACGGCCGTCCGGTAGTCCGCAGGCAACGCGGCGATGGCGCTCTCCAGGACGTCGCGCAGCTCGCCCTGCAGCGCGTTCTCATCGACGCGGGTCGACCAGTCGTCCATCGGCTCGAAGTGTCGCCCTTCCTCATCGAGGGCTGGCAAGACATCGTCGAGGGCGATCTCGTTGGCCTTGGATCGCCGCGAGCGAAGCTTCATGTACGCCGCGTTGGCCGTGATCCGGTAGAGCCAGCTGCCGAACGCCGACTCGCCCTTAAAGGTCTGGATCTTGCGCGCGGCGGTCCACAGCGCGTCCTGAGCCACTTCCTCAGCGTCCTCATTGGAACCAGTGATCCGCCGGGCCAGCCGGAACGCGCGATCGCCGTATGTCTCGACGAGCTGGGCCGCGGCGTCCGGGTCGTCTCGCCGCAAAGCCTCCACCAAGGAGGCATCCACGTCGGGCTTGGTTCGGGTGGGTGCCGTCATGGCGCGATCTCGTATAGAGCGAGGTAGCGCTTCATCTCGTGGACGCACTGCTCCATGACGCCGATGTCTTTCGTGAGCTTCGTCATCAGCATGGCGCCCTCGAGGGAGGCCACCAGAAAATGCGCGACAGCTTCCGGCCGGCAGTCGGCGTGCACGTCTCCCCGCCCTTGGGCATCCCGAAGGGCCTCCGTGAGCCGCTGGCGCCACGCCGAAAAGACCCCGTTGAGTAAGCCTCTGAATCCCTCGTGGAGGTCAGACAGTTCAGCGGCCAGGTTTCCCAGAGGGCACCCACCCACGCAGTTGTGCTCCCGCTGAAGCTCGCGGACCCGGTCGAGAAAGCATCGGATTTGGCCGAGCGGGGGCACGTCGGCGTCGGAGAAGCAAGGCCGCAGCGTGCGATCGAGGAAGGCCTCGATGAGCTGATCGAGAATCGCGTAGCCCAGCTCTTCCTTGCTCCGAAAGTGGTAGTAGAAGTTGCCTTTGCCAACCCCGCTCTCCCGCAGCACGTCATCGATCGAGGTGTTTCGGTAGCCGTGGATCCCCATGAGGCGGGTTGCCGCAACCAAAATCGCTTCCCGGGCGTTCCGGCCGTCACGCGGTCGCAGTGGTTGGGGACTCTTGGCAATCATCGTGTACCGACCAGTTGGTACAGGCTAGTTCGAACAGCGCATTGCGTCAAGCTGGTGCTAGCGATCCCCATATTTCCCGCGAGTTCTGGAAGGGCCAGCTTCAGAAGAGCGGGCTCGCTACGCGGAGGACGGCCATCACCAGTGGCTTCGGATACACGCCAATCGCGACGATCCCGGTGACGCAGAGGGCCAGGGCCAGCGCGAGCGTCGGGGCCAGCGGCACGCGTTCCGTCCGCAGAGGAGGCTCCACGTACATGCGCTTGGCCACCACGAGGTAGTAGAAGAGGGCAACGACGGTGAGAACCGCGCCGAGCAGCACGAGCCAGTAGAGTCCCTGCTCGGCCGCTGCCCAGAAGACGTACAGCTTTGCCCAGAACCCTGCCACGAAGGGAATCCCTCCGAGCGACAGCAGGAAGAGGAGCATGCAGAGGGCGAGGACCGGCGAGCGTTGGGCCAAACCCGAGAACGCCGACAAGCTTTCCGAGCCTTCGGCGCGATTCACCGCCTCGACCACCAGGAAAGCTCCCATGTTCCCGAAGACATACGCCACCAGATAGAAGAGCACCATGGCCGTCCCGGAGGCGGAGGCCGCGGCCAAGCCGATCAGCATGTAGCCGATGTGCGCGATCCCTGAATACGCCAGCAGCCGCTTGGCGTTTTGCTGGGGAATGGCCATCAGGTTGCCGGCGACGATGGTGATGGCAGCCAGGCCGGCGGCCACCGGGACGAGCCATCCGATCCCATCGCCGACCCCTTCGACGTACACGCGCAGGATGGCCACGAAGCCGGCGGCCTTCGGGGCCACGCTGAGCCACGCCACGAAGGGGGTGCTGGCCGACTCGTAGGTGTCGGGGACCCACATATGGAAAGGGACGGCCGCGATCTTGAACCCGAAGCCGGCAAATGCGGTCAAAAGCCCGAGCGCGAGCAAAGGGTCGCCGGAGGCGGAGGCCTTGGCCACGCCGTCGAGATGGCTCGTGCCGGCCGCGCCCCACACGAACGAGAGTCCATACGCCATCACCGCCGACGACACGCTGCCTACCAGGAAGAATTTCAACGCCGACTCTGCGGCCACGCCGTCGCGCTTCACAAAGCCCGAGAGCACGTAGAGCGGGATGGACATCAGCTCGAAGGCCACGAACAGCAGGATGATGTCGCGGGCGGACGCCAGCACGAGCATCCCCAACAGCGAGGTGAGGATCAGCATATGGTACTCGAGTGAGCGGCGCACAAACGGGGCGCCGGGAAGCGACAGGCCTCCCAGCAGACCGATGAAGGTCGCCCCCAGGAGCAACCGCTTGGCGAAGAGGGCCAGTCCATCCTGCACGAAGACGGCGCCGGCGGGACCCTCCAGCGGCGCCAGGAGCAACGACGCCACGGCCAGGGCGAAAACGCCGAGCGTCGCCAGCCATCCCACGAATCGCCGATTCTCGCCACGCGCGAAGAGCCCCGCGACGAAGACCACGAGCAGCGCGATTCCGAGGCCGTGCTCGAGGACGAAGGGGGAGCTCATCAGGGGCCGATCATCCTCAGGAGGAGGGGGACGGTGGCCGTGTCCACCGGCCCCAGCGCGATGCCGGGAACCATGCCGAAGATCACGATGACCGCCACCAGGAGGCAGATGGCCACCCATTCGGGTCCGCGCGCGTCCTCGAGGTGGTGGAAGTGTGGCGACGGGGGGCCCCAGAAGATCTGTTTGGTCACGCGGAGGACGTAGACCGCCGTCAGGAACGTGCCGGCCACCGCCGGGAAGAGCCACCACGGAGCGGACGAGCGCCACGCTCCCATGAACGTCAGCACCTCCGCCACGAATCCCGAAGTCGCCGGGAGGCCCAGCGAAGACAATCCGCCGAGGGTGAATGCCGTCGCGATACCCGGCATCACGCGGCCGAAGCCCCCCATCTTGGCGATCTCGCGCGAGTGAGCCTTCTCGTATACCAGCCCGACCAAGGCGAAGAAGAGACCGGTCATGACGCCGTGGGCGAACATCTGGAAGACGGAGCCATTCAGCCCGGCCTCGGTGAGGGTGGCGGCCCCAAGCATGACGAGCCCCATGTGCGAGACCGACGAGTACGCGATGACGTACTTGAGATCGCCCTGGGCCATGGCGGACAGGGCACCGTACACGACATTGATGCAGGCGATCCCCCCCACCAGCCACGCGAGATCGACCGCGCCGTCGGGCAGCAGCCCCATACCCACCCGGACCACGCCGTACGCGCCGAGCTTCATGAGCACGCCGGCGTGCAGCATCGACACCGCGGTGGGGGCAGAGGCGTGGCCGTCGGGCGACCACGTGTGCAGGGGCCAGATGCCGGCCAGCACGCCGAAGCCGAGGTAGAAGGCGAAGAATACCCATCGCTGCAGGGCCAGCGGGAACGCGATGGTTTCCATCTCCAGGAACGAAAAGGACGACACCCCGGCGCTGACGTACAGGGCGAAGATGCCGACCAGGATGAACGCGGAGCCCAGCAGCAGATACAGCGTGAGCTTCATGGCCGCGTACTCCTTGGTTCCCACGCCGGTCTCGCGATAGGCCCAGGCGAAGATCCCCCGCGGTCGCACCTCTCCCGTGGAGCCCCAGATGGCGATGAGCAGGTACATCGGCAACACCGCCAGCTCGTAGAAAAGGAACAAGATGAAGAGGTCGAGGGAGACGAAGACGCCGTAGACGCCGGTGACCAGAGCCAATAGGAGGGCGTAGAACTCCTGGCTCCGCACGGCCACGGTCCACGACGCAAAAACCCCGGCGAAGATGATGATGGAGGTGAGGAGGACCATCAGCAGGCTGATCCCGTCCACCGCCAGCTCGTAGTTGATGCCGAGGGGCGGCACCAGAGCGAGCTTCTCGTAGAACTGAAAGCCCGCCACTTCCCGGTCGTAGGCGGCGTAGATCCAGATCGAGAGGACCGCCGAGATTCCCGTGGTGACGGCCGCGATGAGTCGGACGGCCAGCGGACGGTGACGCGCGGTGAACATGATGAGGAGCGCGCCCACAAATGGCGCCCAGGTGATGGCGGACAGTAGGGGCAGCGCCGTCATCGCCGCCACCACTGTGCCCACACGATGACCAGGAGAACGCCGAAGGCCACGCCGTACACATAGTCCTGCGGCTGCCCGGTCTGGATCCGGCGCAGCCGGTCACCCGCCCGCAGGCACCACGCGCTCGTCGCGTTGAGGAGGCCATCGACGACGTAGCGATCGATCCAACCGATCAGCCGCGAAAAGCCGAGGAGGCACGCCCGATAGAGGCCCACGGCCAGCGCATCCAGTCCGTACCGGTGGCGCGCCATGTAGTCGAGCGGGGCGAGCGCCCGAGCCATCCGGGCCGGGTCGATCGCGCCGCGCTGATAGATCAGCCAGGCCAGCGCAATGCCGCCGAGCGCCAGGGCAATGGACAATGGCATCAGCCATCCCGGTCCGTGCGCGTCGTCACTGGGCGTCACCAGGAGCTGCAGGCCGGTGGCCACGGTGAGGATGAAGAGGATCCAGAGCGGCACGCTCATCAGCGCGGGCGGATCGTGGGGATGGCCGGCCGGGTGACCGCGCCCGAAGAAGGTCACGAAGATCACCCGGAACATGTAGAAGGCGGTGAGGAACGCCGTGAGGGCCAGCATGGCGAAGGGAATCCCCGGATGCTTCTCCCACACGCCCCCGAGAATGGCCTCCTTCGAGAAGAAACCCGACAGAGGTGGCACACCGGAGAGCGCGAGCGTCCCGACGATGAAGACGATGCCGGTCTGGGGCATCGCGCGCAGCAGTCCACCCATGCGAAAGATGTCGTTGGTCCCCACCGCGTGAATGAGGGCCCCGGCGGCGAGGAACAGCAGGGCTTTGAACACCCCGTGGGTCAGCAGGTGGAAGAAGCCCGCGTCGGGCGCCTCCGCGCCCGCGGCGGCCATCATGTAGCCGAGCTGCGACACCGTCGAGTACGCCAGCACGCGTTTGATGTCGCTCTCCACGCAGGCCATGGTGGCAGCCATGAGGGCGGTGACGGCGCCGATCCACGCGATGAGCGCGAGGAGATCGGGCACGAGGGCGAAGAGCGCGTGGACCCGCGTCACCATGAACACGCCGGCGGTGACCATGGTGGCGGCGTGGATGAGGGCCGACACCGGCGTGGGCCCTTCCATGGCGTCGGGCAGCCAAATGTGGAGCGGGACCTGGGCCGACTTGCCCACCGCGCCCAGGTAGATGAAGAACATGATCAACCCGAGCCCTTCGAGGGGAAGCGCCTGATCCTCGGCCATGCGCAACAGCGCGGGGAACTCGAACGTCCCCGTCGCGCCCCAGAGCATGACGATGCCGATTATGAAGCCGAGGTCGCCCAACTTGGTGACCCAGAAGGCCTTGACGGCGGCCTGCGCGGCGGTCGGTCGATCGTACCAGTAGCCGATGAGCAGGTACGAGCAGAGCCCCACCAGTTCCCAGAAGACGAACATCTGGAGAAAGGTCGGCGAGATGACAAGGCCCATCATGGAGAAGGCGAACAGCGAGTGGTAGGCGTAGTAGCGGCCCAGGGAGGGGCCCGGCTCGTCATGGAGGTACGCCAGCGAGTAGATCTGCACCAGCAGCGACACCAGCGCCACCAGGACGAGCATCGTCCGCGACAGCGGGTCGACCATGATGCCCACGGTGGCCATGGGCCCACCCTCGCCGGGCAGCCAGCTCCACATCGCCGTGCTGTAGAAGCCCTCGCGCCACATGGCGATGGCCCCGGCCAGGGCCAGGGCCATGGCGGCGATTCCCACCACTCCCGCCGGCCGGCCGGTTCGCCGCAAGGGCGGCAGGAGGGCGAGGAGCGCGAAGGAGACGAACGGGAGCCCCAGAACCGCGAGTGGAAGCCAGACCAAGATCTTCATTGGCTATTGATGTCGGGGGAGCGGCGGTCGCTCCCCCCGACATCCCCCAACGGGAGCGCCCGGGGTTCAGCCTCGAGGGCGGCGGCACGGTCGCCGCTCGAAGCCTCCCCGACGGCATCGTCCGCGATGGCTCTTGGTCGGTGGCGGCATGGCCGCTGCTCGAACCCGCCCGGAGGTGGCGCGGGCCGGCGAGTCTCACGCGTGCGGTCAGCCGCGGAGGAGGTCGAGGTGGTCGGCATCGACCGTCCGGCGCACTCGGAAGATCATGATGACGATGGCGAGCCCCACGGCGATCTCGGCCACGGTGATCGCGATGGTGAACAGCGCGAAGATCACGCCGGTCAGATCTGCGCGGAAGCGGCTGAAGGCCACGAGGTTGATGTTCACCGCATTGAGCATCAGCTCGATGCCGAGCAGGATTCCGATGGCGTTGCGCCGGGTGAGCACGCCGAAGAGGCCGATGGCGAACACGAGTCCGGCGAGGGTCAGATACGCCTCCAGGGGCATCGGCTAGTCGTCGGCGCGGGCGAAGTAAACGGCCCCGATGAGCGCGACGACCAGCAGGACCGCGAGCAGGACGAACGAGAGGGCAAAGGGACCGAGCAGAGCCCGGCCCACGGCTGCCGTGGCGTCACCCGCCGGGGCGGGCGGGGCGGTCACGGCGCGCGTCTGGAACAGGAAGCCTGCGATCGCCACGAACAGGGCGGTGGAGACGATGGCGCCATTCAGGACGTAGCGGTTCGTCTGGGCCAGCGTCTCCCCCACCAGCCGCTCCGTCAGCATGATCGCGAAGACGACGATGGTGACCACACCGCCGGCATAGAGCAAGAGTTGGACGGCGAACAGGAAGGGCGAGTCCAGGAGGAGGAAGACCACCGCCGTGGCCACCAGGGCCGCGGCCAGGTAGAGCACCGCGTGGAAGAGATTGCGCGTGAGGACGACGCCGAGGCTCGCGGCGAGCAGCACGACGGCTACTCCCCAGAACCCCAGGACCTCGCCCGTCACTCGCCGGACTCCTTCGCCTCTCCTTGCGCTTTGGCCCCAGCCTTGACCGCCTTGGGCGGAGCCTGCATGTCGCGAAGCCGGTTGCCCGTCGCCCACGAGGGCTCAAACTGAAGGCCCAGGGCGTGCAGGCGGTCCTTGTCGAGCAGCAGATCGCGGCGGTCGCTGGTGGCGAGATCGAACGACTTCATCATGATGATGGCGTCGGTGGGGCACACCTGAACGCAGAGTTCGCAAAACTCGCACGCGTACAGCTCGAGGGTGAAGGTCTTGGCGTAATTCCGCTTCTCCGCCTTCAGCATCTCGACCTTGATGACCTGGGGCGGACAGATGTACTCGCACAGCCGGCAGCCGATGCAGTTCTCTTCGCCCGTCTCCGGGTCGTAGGTGAGGGCCAGAATTCCGCGGAAGCGGTCGGGATACTCTCGCTTCACGTCAGGGTAGCGGACGGTCACCGGCTTGCGCAGGAGGTTTCGCAAGGTGATTCCCATGGCCCGCCCCACCGCGGCCACCAGTTGTCCCGTCTCCGCCCAGAACCCCTTGCCGTTAGACCCCACCGGTCCCTCGCACAGCCACCCAGAAGCCGGTCCCCAACAGGATGAGCAGGGTGGCTGGGAGCAGCAGCTTCCAGGAGATGGCCAGGATCTGGTCGACGCGAATGCGCACGAAGCTCCAGCGGACCCACGTCACGAGCAGGAAGATCACCAGCGCCTTGAGGAGAAACCACAGCGGGCCCAGCCACGCTGGTCCCGGCCCCAACCAGCCCCCCAGGAAGAGCAAGGCGCCCAGGAACGACGAGCCGATCATGTGCGCATACTCCCCGAGCTGGATGAGGGCGAACTTCATCCCGCTGTACTCCACGCGGAACCCCGCCACCAGCTCGGACTCCGCCTCGAGGATGTCGAAGGGAACCCGGTTCTCCGCGGCCAGGGTGGCCACCAGATACGCGACAAAGGCGAGCTGCCCGATCACCGGATAGGCGGCGAACCACAGTCCCTGCTGGGCCACCACGATGGCCGAGAGCTGCATGGAGCCGGCCAGGACCACGGGAACGAGGGCGGCGAAGATGAACGGCAGATCGTACGAAATGATCTGGTTCACCGCTCGCATGGCGGAGAGCAGGGCGTACTTGTTGTTCGAGCCCCAGCCTGCCATGAACAACCCGACGATCTCCAGGGCGGAGACGGCGAGGAAGAACAGCACGCCGATGTTGAGATCGACGAGCCCCAGCTCGGGGGCGAAGGGAATCGTGGCAAAGATCAGGATGCACGGCACCAGGAAGACGAGAGGGGCGAGGTGATACACGGGGCGATCGGCCGCGGTCGGCACCACGTCCTCCTTCATCATGAGCTTGAGGGCGTCGGCGATCGGCTGGAGGAGCCCTCGCGGCCCTACGTAGTAGGGGCCGATGCGCGACTGCATCCGCGCGGCAAACTTCCGCTCCAGCAAGGTCACGTACGTGACCATGAGGATGACGGCGTTGAGCAGGACGAAGGCCTCGATGGTGTAGATGGCCAGCGGGGGCAAGGTCACCGATCCACTTCGCCGAACACGGGGTCGACAGATCCCATGATGGCCACGACGTCGGCCACCTTGTGCCCGGGGATGATGTGGGGGAGCACCGACAGGTTCGAGAACGATGCCCCGCGCCACTTGAGCCGGTAGGGCTTGGGACCGCCGTCAGCCACGAGGTAGCAGCCCACCTCTCCCCGCGCGCCTTCCACCCGCGCGTAGCCCTCGCCCTTCGGGACCCGCACCTGGCCGACAGACTTCACGCCGGGCCGTGACGAGATCGGCCCTTCCGGAAGCCCGTCGAGCCCCTGGCGCACGATGGCCATCGACTCTCTGAATTCGACCATCCGGACCCGGTACCGCGCGTGGCAGTCTCCCGCTGTTTGCACGGGAATTTTGAAGTCGAAGTCCTGGTACGACGAGTAGGGCTCGGCCCGGCGGACGTCGAAGGCCACTCCGGATCCGCGCAGGAGCGGTCCCGCGATGCCGACTTCGAGGGCGAGCTGACGGGAGATCACCCCCACGCCTTTGGTGCGCACCTCGAAGAAGGCATTGCCCTCGAGCATCGCCTCGTATTCGTCGACCCGCCCTTCGATGAGCTTCAGCGTGTCCCGCACCCGGTCGGCCCATGCCGGGGGGACGTCGTACCGCACGCCGCCGATCTGGTGAAACCCATAGAGGAGCCGAGCTCCGGTGAGCGCCTCGAACAGGTCGAGAATGGCCTCCCGCTCGCGCAGGCAGTAGAGGAAGATGGTAGCGCCGCCGCCGAGGGCGCCCCCCATGTCCATGCACCATGTGCCCAGCCACAGACAATGCGAGGCGATTCGTTGCAGCTCGGCGGCGATCACCCGGAGATACTGCGCGCGCTTCGGCACTTCGATGGCGCCGACCTTCTCGACGGCGGAGACGTAGGCCAGCTCCGCCGTCATGGCCGCCACGTAGTCCGTCTTGGAGGCGATGCTCGGGTATTGCACGTAGGTGAGGGTCTCCCCGAGCTTCTCGTGGCAGCGGTGGAGGTAGCCGATGACGGCGTCCACCGCCACCACGGTCTCGCCCTCGAGGGTGAGAATGGCGCGGAAGACGCCGTGGGCAGACGGATGCTGAGGCCCCATGTTCATCATGAGGCGCTCGTTGCCCCCGTATCCGATCTCGACGACCGTCCGCCCGCTCGGGTCGGTCATGCGCCGCGCTACCTCATCGGCGACACGGGGGTGGGAGTGAGGATGACGGACTGCATGTTGACCAGGAGCGGCGTGGCCTTGC
The DNA here is from genome assembly GCA_046726415.1 of Candidatus Methylomirabilota bacterium. Lineage (GTDB taxonomy): Bacteria > Methylomirabilota > Methylomirabilia > Rokubacteriales > CSP1-6 > CAVWFS01. Next base: position 24,611 of record JBKPAK010000017.1, on the reverse strand, counting down.
CCAGGAAGGCCTGCCACTCGGGATCCTGCGCCAGCTTGGCCCGCGTGGCGGCCCGCTCGTTTAGATCGCCATAGGCCCACATGTGCACGACCTCGTTGAGCTGGCCCATCTCGGTCTGCCACAGCCCAACGCGGCGGGAGTACTTCTCGCGCACCGGCTGAATAGCCTTGAAGTGGTTGAGCCACTCTCCGGCCTTGCCAGTCTGCGTGCGGTACCAGCGCAGCTCGTACAGATGCCCGGCGTCGGCGGGTGGCTGCAGGGGGAGGACCGCCGAGAGGATCTTGTTCTCCTGAGCGAGGATGAAGGGGCGAATCTGGGGACCGTAGCCTTTGGTCCACTCCTCGTGTTTGGCCAGCTCACCGCGCAGCCGGTCCCGCTCGTTGAGGTCGGGATACCCCCACAAGTGCACATACTGGTTCAGGGTCCCGAACTCGGTGGTCCAGGCCCCCTCGAGCTTGCCGTACTTGTCGCCGCGGATCTTGCGGCCCACCTCCGCGTTGAGCTTCAGATACTGCGCCTGCGTTCCCGGCACGAGTGTGTAGGTGCGCAGTTCGTAGATCATGCGTCGGCTCCTTTGGCGCGAGGCCGTGGCCTCAGCGATACGGGGTGAACGGCATGTCGACGGCGTAGTCCTTGCGCAGGGGATGTCCTTCCCAGTCGTCACCGAGGAGGATGCGGCGGAGGTCGGGATGACCGTCAAAGGTCACGCCGAGGAGGTCGTAGCACTCCCGCTCCATCCAGTCGGCGCCGCGGAAGAGCCCGGTCAACGTCGGACAGCGCGCGTCGCCCGGGGGCAACTGGCAGCGCAGCATCACCACCAGTCCTGTGTCGAGATTCTCCAGGCGGCAAAGCACCTCGAGCCCCTTCTCCTTCCAGTCGATCGCGCTCAGCCAGTTGAAGTAGTGGCACCCGAGATCGTCCTTGGCGACCCGCGCCACCGCCAGCCAGCGCTCGCGCGCGAGGCGAATGACGACCAGCCCGCCCTCCAGGCTCGGCTCGACGTCACACTGCTCCCGGATTCTCTCGACGGCCTGGGCGGCGGTCACGGCTTACTCCTCGGGGGCCGCAGCCGATCGCGTGCCAGTTTTCTGGAACTCGGCGACTCTTTCCTGCAGCTTCAACAGGCCGAACATCAGCGAATCAGGGGTGGGCGGGCATCCAGGCACGTACACGTCCACCGGCACGACACGGTCCACCCCCTTCACCACGTGGTAACCGTGGCGGAACGGACCGCCGGAGTTCGCGCACGACCCCATCGATACGACCCACTTGGGATCGGGCATCTGGTCGTAGATGCGCTTGAGCATGGGGGCCATCTTGATGGTGACGGTACCCGAGACGATCATGAGATCCGAATGGCGCGGCGACGCCCACGGCACCATGCCGAAGCGCTCGACGTCGAAGCGCGAGGCGAACGTGGCCATCATTTCGATGGCGCAACAGGCGAGGCCGAAGGTCACCGGCCACAGGGAGGACTTTCGCGCCCAGTTGAAGATCTTGTCGGTCGACGTGGTGGCAATCCAGCCACCCGGCATGTGGTGGATGGCGTCGGCGATGCTGGCCAGAACCTCACTGGTCTTGTCGTTGTCACCGCGCTCCTGGTGGTACTTCTCCCACTCCTGAAGGTCCTTGACCTCGCTCCACCCGGGCGGCGGCACTTGGGGGATGGGCGGCTTCACTTCCATTCGAGTACGCCTTCGCGGTAGGCATACAGCCAGCCAAGTCCGAGGATCCCCACGAACGCCGCCATGGTCCAGAAGGCCGGCATCCCAGCCTCGCGCAGCACCAGACTCCACGGGAAGAGAAAGACCGCCAGCGCATCGAAGACCACGAACACCAGCGCGACCAGATAGAACCCCACCGGGAACCGCACCCAGGCCTCGCCGATCGGCTCCGCTCCGCATTCGTAGTTCATGAGCTTCACGGGATCGGGTCGAGACGGCCGGAGCACTTTCGCCGCGGCCATCGACACCACGCCGAAGGCGACGATCATCAAGGCGAAGATGAAGACGGCCACGTAACCGGACAAGGCACTCCTCCAGAAAGTGTCGACCCGATGACCCAGTATATCACGGCGCTTTTCCCGCGCCGGGCCCATGTGCCGCGCCAATCGATACGATCACCGAGCGGGCAGATTTGTCCCGCCGCTGATCGAAAATGGCCAGTCTCCGATTCCGCTGGGCTGTCCTTGACAACAATGGCGGGACTTTCCGAAGCGGCGATCTCCGGCACGAGGTTTGCCACGCATCCGGCCATGAGCCCAGGCGGCCACCTTGTCACCACCGCCGGCGTGTGCGGCGCGGCGGCCATGCTCACCGGCTCGGCCGCCCTCACCGCGGGGATCGCCCTCGGTGGATTCTTCATCGACGTGGATCACGCCGTGGACTACGTGCTCTTCGAACGCCAGGCAGATCTCCGTCCCGGAACGTTTCTGCGCTACTACCTGGAGGGCCGCGTGCAGCGGCTCGTGCTCGCCCTGCACTCCTATGAACTGTTTGCGGCTCTCGGCGTGCTCGCCTGGTGGCTTCAGACCCCCTGGCTCGCCGGCTATCTCGTCGGCGGGTTGATGCACCTCGCGCTCGACATCGCCTTCAACGGCCAGCTCACGCCACGGAGCATCTGGGCCTTCTACAGCTTCGCCTATCGTGCCCGGCACCGATTCGCGGGGCCAGCGCTGCTCGGCCAAACCGCGAGGCAACCGGCGAGTTCCAGCTTCTGGCGGGACTTCTTCCGCGGGAGCAGACTAGAGCTGGCGGGCGACTACGAGGCCCGTTCGCCGAGCGCGGCCAGCGCCCCCGCACGGTCGCTGGCCTCCAGCCGCGTCACGGCATCGGCCGCCACACGCGATGCCTGCGCCTCGCCATCGGGCCCCGCCAGCACGAGCTCACGGCAGCGGCGAGACAGCGTTCGGGCAACGTAAAAATCGCCGTCACGGGACGCGTCGAGGTCAGCGGCGCGCGACACGTACGCCAGGAGCTCGTCGAACGTCGTCTCCAGACGGCGGCGCACCTGCCCATAGCCCTTTACGAGCCGAGGGGCCTGGGCCACCTCGCGCGCCAACTCGAGATTGCGCGCGGCGCAGCGCTCCACCAGCTCGAGCCAGCGCTCCCGGCGAGCCCCCTCGTGGTGCGCGCGATAGGAGGATGCGCGCAACCATCGGCAGCGAGCCAGCAGCCACAGGCGGAGGTATCCCATCACCGTCGTCGTTCGGACGTGCTGTCCGAGCGTGGGTCGACCCTGGGGCCACCGCCGCTCCGCCCAGCGCGCAAAAGGCGCCACCAACCGGTGAGGCAGGATGCCGTAGATCTCGTCGAGGTCGGGCTTCAAGTAGTCGGTGACGACGATTTCCGCGCCCGGATCGCGGGCCTCTCGGCGAATCCGCTCGAAGCGGGTCCACCGCGTCTTGAGCTGGGCGACGCGAATGGCGTCCTCGTAGGTCATCCACACGGCGAGCTGGCGCGCCACGAGGCTGGCCAGCTCGGGGTCGCGCGCGACGAAGGGCCGGATCCGGTCGAGATAGCGGCGGGCGTAGGCGGCATCCTGATAGTCGACGAGACGAGCCAGCGCCGTGCTCGCGATCGCGCGCAGCGACTCGGGAAGGACCGCCACCTCGTCGGCGAACTCCGGGGGTGGTGTCACTCCTGGTGTCGCGGCCGTCGCCTGACCGTTGCGTCGGGAGGCCATGACGGCTCGGGCGCGCTCGACGCCGACCTCGAAGCCCCTCAGATTGGCGGCGACCTGCACGCCCTTGACCTCGATGGCCTTGCGGTAGGCGGCCTCGCTCACCGGAAGGGCCCCACTGGCCAGCAGGGCTCCGAGGAGAACGGCGTTGGCCTCGGTGCCGTGCTCGCGGGCCAAGGCGAGCGCGTCGAAGACGATCGCCGTGCGCGAGAAGGCGCGGGCGGCCGCCTCCAGATCGTCGATCGGGTAAATGCCCCGCCCAATGGCCATTTTCTCGTGGATGGCGTACAGCCGATGCGAGCTGGCGATGATCGTGGTGCGGGCGGGCGATGGAAACCCCAGCTCGATGGCGCGCCCCACTTCGAGGAACTCCGGAGCGAGCAGGATGTCGAGGGCTCCGGGGACGGGATACAGCGAGAAGATGGGGGGTCCCGCCGCGCGGTGGTCACGCTCCTCGAACAGCTCGACATAGTACGACGTCGAGCCCGTCCGCTGGGCCACCCCGGGAATCGACGTGCTCTGCACGGTGTAGCCATCGGCCAGGGCCGCCTCCACGATCCACTCCGCCAGCACGCCTCCACCTTGCCCGCCCACCGCGGGGATCAGCGCGCTGATGATGCGTGGCTCGCCCACGGGCCTCTTACCCTCCCACGGCAGCCAGCCGACGAATGATGGCCCGGCGCACGCCCCCCAGCCACCGCGTCCACCAACCCGGGTTGCGAATCGCCCGCACTTCATAGAAAGACGGACAGAGGGTAGCGGCGTGGGCCACCTCACCGCACACTCCGCAGCCCACGCAGGTCTCGTCGACGTGGGCCACGGGATCCTCGCGCAGCGGGTCGGAGCTTTCGCGAAGGGTGAGGGACGGACACCCGTTGAGGCGCATGCACGAGTGATCGCCGGTGCAGACGTCGGGGTCGACGCCGAAGCGCGGTTGCGCGATCGTCTGCCCCTGGGCGGCGAGTGCCCGCAGCCGCGGGCGCTCGCGGCGCTGGCGCTCGAGCTGGCATTCCCCCTTGGCGATGATGACTTTGAGCCCACCCTCGCGCGTGGTGAGCGCCTCCCGGAGCGCTCGCATCATGGCCGGGATGCGATAGGAGTTCACCGTGCGGATCCACTTGACGCCCAATCCCTGAAGGGCCTGAGGGATGGTCATGGGGACCGTCTCGCGGCGGGCGTTGGTGCCGGTCGACGGCACGTGGTGCTGGCCGGTGGCCGCCGCGTAGAAATTGTCGAGGATGACGAGCACCGAGTCCTGCTTGTTGAAGACGGCGTTGGCCACACCGTTGGTGAGCCCGTTGTGCCAGAAGCCGCCGTCGCCCATGACCGAGATGACCCGCTTGCCGAAGAGCGGAGCCACCGCGCTGGAGGAGGCGAGCCCCATGCCGTAGCCGAGGACCGAGTTGCCGACGTTGAAAGGCGCCTGGGTGGAGAACGTGCTGCACCCGATGTCGTGGGCGACGTGGGTATCGCCGATGGCGGGATCCTGATGCTTGAGGATTTTCATGGCGCTGAACACCGGCCGCTCGGGGCAGCCGGTGCAGAAGGAGGGCGGCCGCTTGGCCACCGGCTGCGGGAGCACCGCGCGGACCCTGCCCTGATGGGCGGTCAGGCTCTGGTAGCGCTCCTCCACGCCGGCCGCCGACACCGAGCGGAGGGGCGCCGCGGTGAAAAAGCGCCGCAGCCCCGAGATGACGAGGCCGGGCACATACTCGCCGGCTGGCGACAGCACATCCTTGCCCGAAATCTCCACGTCGAGCCGCGCCTCGTGGGCCAGCGCTTTCAATTCCCGCTCGATGTAGTTCGGCATCCCCTCCTCGACCACGAGCACGCGGCGCTTGCCGCGCAGGAAGCCGAGCAGCTCTTCGGGCACCAGCGGATGCAGGCAGTTGAGGATGAGGAGCGGAATGGGCGTCCGTCCGTAGAGGTCGGCTAGGCCCAGGCTCGCGAGCCCGCGCAGGGTCGTGTTCCAGACGCCGCCCTGCATGACGATTCCGACGTCGCTCTCCGGACCGGGGATGTGCTCATTGAGCGCGTGCTCGACCACATAGCGGCGCGCGGCCGGCAGCCGCTCCTCGAACTTCTTCGTCTCCATGGCATAGGTGAACGGCGGCAGGTTGATGCGCTCGAGGCTGAAGCTGGGCGTCCCCAGCGGGGAGAGCATGCTGATGGCTGGCGTGATGTTGTCGCGGCACACCATGGTGCCGCGGAGGTGACAGGCGCGGATGCGGATGCTGAAGAATACGGGTTCGTTGCACGCCTCGGAAAGGCCGAAGCCCTCGTGCACGAAGTGCTGGAAGCTCGGCAAGGTGGTCCGGGGATCGAGGAGGGGGACGCTCGATTTGAGGGCGGCCGAGTGGGTGCGCTCCTGAAGTATCGACGCGCCTTCGCCGTAGTCCTCTCCAATGACGATCAGGGCCCCGCCCAGCACCCCGGCCGAGGCCACGTGGGAGAGGGCGTCGGAGGCCACGTTGGTGCCAACGACCGACTTCCAGGTGACGGCGCCGCGCATGCGGTAGTTGATCGACGCGCCCAGCAGTGCCGCGGCCGCCGCCTCGCTCCCCGATTGCTCGAAGTAGACGCCCATCGACTTGAGGAGCGGTTCGTTGGCGTCGGCGAGCACATCGATGAGATGCGAGACGGGAGCGCCCGGATAGCCGCCCACATAGCTCACCCCGGACTCCAGCAACGCCTTGGTGATGGCCAGAATGCCTTCGCCGTGCAGGACCTGGCCGGCGCCGAACCCCAGCTGCTTGACGTCCTCGGCAAACGAGCGTTCCATGAGTCAGCTCGCCTTCAGCACGACCGTGGGAAACGTGTGTAGACTGCCATGCTCCGGCCCTCCACGCGCGGATCGAACCTCAGGAATTGCCGTGATTCTACCGCAAGGGGCGTCGGCCAACCGGCGGCCGGGGTGCGGGAGCGGCTCATCGCGCGACCTGCCGCAGGCGATCCAGCACGCTCGATATTGGAGGATAGTCGCCGATCGTGGATGCGACGTGACGCCAGCGCAGGCGGCCGTCGGCATCTGCGATGGCCACCCCGGACCGGCGCCGCGGATCGCCGGTCACCGCGCCCTGACGGCTCCCGCGTCGCCAGGCCCGCCAGTAGTTCAGGTAGGTGGCCGGGTCGACGAACGCGTGGAGTCCGATACGGCCGATGCCCAGGACGCGGTAGAGCGCGGCGTCGGGGTCGACGAGACAGGGAAAAGGCATGCCGTCCTTCATGAGCGCGCGCGCCTGAAAGTCCGCGCCGGTGGCCACCGCGATGACCTTGGCGCCGAGCGCTTCGACGATTGGATGGGCCTCGCGCACCTGCGCGAGATAGTCGCGTCAGGGCATTCAGCCATAGTAGCGGAGACAGGCGATGAGGAGCGGTCGACCGCCCCAGGCGGTGAGCTCGACGGCCTCTCCGAATCCGGTCTCTAGCCGGAGCGGCGGAAGCGCCTCACCAATCTGGATCGCTCGAATTTCTTGGCCCATACTCCGCAGTCTAGCGATGGCTGACACCTCCCGCACCCTGGAAGTCCTGGCGGTGGCCACGAGGCTCGGACTGACGTCGTTCGGCGGCCCCGTGGCGCACCTCGGGTACTTCCACGAGGAATACGTGCTCAAGCGGAAGTGGCTCGACGAGCACCGCTACGCCGACCTGGTGGCGCTATGCCAGTTCCTTCCCGGCCCGGCCAGTAGCCAGGTGGGGATCGCGGTGGGAATCACTCGCGCGGGCCTGACGGGAGGTCTCGCCGCCTGGCTCGGCTTCACGCTTCCATCGGCCATCGCCCTCGTGATCTTCGCGTTCGCGCTGGAGCGATCCGGGGTGACGGACGCCGGCTGGCTCCACGGCCTCAAGCTGGCGGCGGTCGCCGTGGTGGCCACCGCGGTGTGGGGCATGGCGCGGTCGCTGGCGCCGGATCGCCAACGAGCCAGCCTCGCCATTGCCGCGGCCATCGCGGCCCTCGCCGTCCCGGTGGCCCTGGCGCAGGTGGCCATCATCGTCGTCGCCGGACTGGTGGGCTGGGGGCTCCTCCCCGAGGGCGTGAGCCGCGCGACATCGCGCGAGCGGGTGTGGATCTCCCGGCGGGTCGGCGCCGTATCGCTGGCGATCTTCTTCGCCCTCCTGATCGCCTTGCCGGTCGCCCGGCAATTCTCGGCGAGCACGGCGCTCGCCGCCTTCGACAGCTTCTATCGAACCGGATCGCTCGTGTTCGGCGGCGGTCATGTGGTGCTGCCGCTGCTTCAGGCCGAGGTCATTCCTCCCGGCTGGGTGACCGACCAGCAGTTCCTCGCCGGCTACGGCGCGGCGCAGGCTGTCCCCGGCCCCCTCTTCACGTTTGCCGCCTACCTCGGCGCCGTCATGCGGCCTGAGCCCAATGGAGTGGCGGGCGCGGCGCTGGCCCTGCTGGCCATCTTTCTGCCCTCGTTCCTGCTCGTGGTCGGCGTTCTACCTTTCTGGGACGAGATACGAACGCGCGCCGACTTCCAGGCCGCGCTCCGCGGCATCAACGCCGGCGTGGTGGGCATCCTCCTCGCCGCCCTCTATCACCCCGTGTGGACGAGCGCCGTGGCGACACGCGCCGACGTCGCCATCGCTCTCGCGGCCTTCGGCCTTCTCATGTTCTGGCGGGCCCCACCCTGGCTGATCGTCGCGCTCTGTGCTCTGGCCGGTGCGGCCACCGCCTAGCGCGCGGTACTCTAACGGGTGGGGTCACGGCCTAGCGCGAAGCGCTGCCCCGCTCGGGTCAATCGGCTATCCTAGTGATCGCGCCGAAGTGGCGGAACTGGCAGACGCGCACGACTCAAAATCGTGTACCCGGAAGGGTGTGTGGGTTCGACTCCCACCTTCGGCACCACGCCCATGCCGTTCGGGAGTGCCCGCCTCACTTCCTCGGAGGGCCATACGCTCGAGAGAGCTGCTGAGCCAGGGCGAGAAACGCCTGATCGGCCTTCGTTCCGGAGACGTTCGTGACGAGGACCAGGCCGAAGTCGTGCTTCGGCTGGAGCAGGATATGGGCGAGGTTCTTCAGGTTCGATCCGCCGTGATAAACAAACGGCTCGGGCGCCCACTCGGCGATGACCTGACCCCAGCCGAGGGCATATTTCCCGCGCGATGGTGTCCCCGGTGCTGCGTCCGGACGATCCGGCATCGAGATCACGGGGGTGTGAAGCGTCCGCAGCGTCTCCGGCCGCACCAACCGCGGACCCCGCCGGCCCTCACCGGCGTTCCACCCCGCCCATTTCGCGAAGTCGAGGAGGGACATGTGGACCGTTCCGGCCGGTCCGATCACGAGTGGGTTGTCGGCGCCGGGCCCGGCCAAGAACGCCTTGAGCTTGCCGTCGACCACGGCGTGGCCGAGCGGCGCGTCGACCTTGCCCAGGGTTGCTTGCGGTCCGAATCCCGCGGACGCCAGGCCAAGCGGCTTGAAGATCCGCTCCGTCACCAACTCCTCCCACGTCTTGCCACCCACACGCTCCAACATGGCCCCGGCGAGCGTGTACCCCATGTTCGAGTACGCGAACGCAGTGCCGGGTTCCGTCGAGAGCGGTTGCGCGCTCCACTGCTGGACCATGAAGTAGCGCAAGTCGTCGAGGTTGCCCTCCTGGAGGGCGGTTTTGCCGAGAAGGTCATCGAAGGCGGCGTTGTCGCTGGGGATGCCGCTCGTGTGAGACAGGAGTTGCTGAAGCGTGACGGCTCGAAGGCCGGCGGTCATGGTCGGCGCCAACTCCGGGAAGATCTCGGCCACCGTCGATGTCCAGCTGAGCCTGCCCTCCTCGGCGAGGAGGGCTGCGAGCAGCGCGGTGATCGCCTTGGTGTCGGATCCGAGGTGGAACCGATCCCCCGTCGTCACCGGAATCTTCGTTCCCACCTTGCGTGTGCCCACGGCGCCGGCCGCTACGACCTTGCCGTCCTTGACGACCGCGGCGGCGAGGGCGGGGAGGCCATAGGTGGCGAGGTACGGTTCCAGCACCTGGCGGAGGTTGATCTGGGCTTCGGCGCCAGAGGCGCAAAGCGCTGCCAGAGCGGTCACCAGGCACAGCGAGCGAATCGTCAGGGCCGTCCGATTCCTTGACACTCCTCACCCTCCCTTGTAACGTGACTGCTCGCGGTGGGGCTGTAGCTCAGTTGGGAGAGCACAAGGCTGGCAGTCTTGGGGTCAGGGGTTCGAGCCCCCTCAGCTCCACCAAACATCCATCCACCGCCTCTCGTTCCGTCGCCCTGGCATTGTGACACCGGCACCCTCGTCTCCCAGGGCCAGCATCGTCCTCGTCGTTTACAATCAGATCGAGCTTACCCGGGCCTGCATCGACAGCTTGCGCCGGACTACGCGGCGCTTCGAGCTGTGTGTCGTCGACAACGCCTCCAGCGACGGAACGGCAGAGTACTTCGCGGGCTGGCGCGGCGACCGGACGCTGCGCTATCAGCGCAATGCCGAGAACATCGGACTCATCCGCGCCCTCAACCAGGGCGCCGGGCTGGCGGGCGGCGATGCCCTGTGCTTCCTGCACAACGACACCGAAATGCTGGATGCCCGCTGGCTCGACAAGTTCCAAGGGGCGGTGGCCTCGGCGAGAGACGTCGGGCTGGCCGGGCTGTACGGCGCCCGCCGCCTGCGGCGGGATGGCCGCTACGCGGGGCGCAGCATCGTCCACTGCCTCGCCGAAGGGCCGACGATCCGCGAGCCCGTCGTCGAGGTCGCCGCCGTCGACGGCGTGTGCCTCTTCCTTCCGCGCACCGTGTTCACCCAGGTAGGTGGCTTCGACGAGGGCTACGGGTTCCTGCACGGCTACGACCGGGATCTGTCCCTCGCGGTCCGCGCCACCGGGCGGCGCTGCGTGGTGGTGAACGCGCCCTTCGTCCATCGCGGGGGCGGCACCCGCACCGGGCCGTCGGCGCCCCTCAGCGTATCGGCCGATCTCGCTCAGCGGCGCACGGCGCTCGCGCGCTTCGCGCAGAAGTGGAGGCACGCCCTCCCAGTGGACGTGCGCCGCGTGGGCGAGCGGCTCGCGGCTCGCCTGCGCCAGCGCCGGGCCTATCCGCCCAGTTAGAGGCGTTTGACCTCGGGGTCGAGGAGGAGCTCGCGCCCCGGCCCCTCGAAGCGGTTGCGCCCCAGTTCCAGCACGTACGCGCGATCGGCGAGGGCCAGCGCGCGGGCGGCATTCTGCTCGACGATCATGAGCGTGTCGCCCTCCCACTCCATCTCCCCGAGCTTCCCGAAGATCAGCGTGACGAATTTCGGCGAGAGGCCGAGTGACGGCTCGTCGAGCATGATCAACTTGGGCGTAGTCATGATGGGGTGGCCGATGGCCAGCATCTGCTGCTCACCGCCCGACATGGTGCCTGCCTTCTGCTTGCCGGTTTCTCGAGCACGGTCATCTGGGGGAATACAATGCGGCCCTGCGGCACGTAGGCCAGGCCGCGTCGGAGGACGAAAATCGGGACTCAGCCCGGTGATATCGGCATCCCCGAACACCACCCGCCCCGGGCGAGAGGGGAGAACCCCCACGATCGTCTGGAAGGCGGTGGACTTGCCGGCGCCGTTGGGGCCGATGATGCTGACGATCTCCCCCAGACGCACATCGAGCGACACCTCATGCAGGATGTCGATCTTGCCGTACCCGGCGGTCAAACGCTTGGCCACCAGGATTGGCGGACTCACCGCGCCGCGGGCTTCTGGCAGACATAGAGGACGTGGGGATAGGGCAGGAAGTCCACCATGAGATGCCGCCGAACTCGGAAGCCGGTCTCGTCCAGCGCCGCAGCCAGCGCCTCGGACGGCCAGTAGTGCACCGGGGTGCCCGGCGCCATGGCGCGATCGAGGATCCAGGTGAACCAGCGCTTCGGCCGGGGATGAGTGTCGACGTCCTTCACGAGCAGATGCCCGCCTGGTTGGAGGCAACGGTAGAGCTGGCCCAAGAGGGGGAGGACGGTGGCCGGCGCAATGTGATGGACGATGTCGAGCATATAGGCGGCCGCCATCTCCTGGTCGCCCTTGAAGTGTTGTGCATCGCCTTCCTCATACGCGACGTTCTGCGTCCCCAGCCGCGCGGCCGCCCGCCGGGCCATGGCAATGCGGCGAGGGTTGAGATCGACGCCGCGGAGGAAGCGCCCCGGCTCCAGGGAGGCGTAGTAAAGGGAAAAGAGCCCGAACCCACAGCCGATGTCCAGCACCGGGCCGGCGGTGGGCAGGTACTGCCCGATCTCGTCGAGAAAGCGCTGGCGCAGGATCCAGAAACGCGCCCAACAGTACGCCCGCACGACCGGGTCATCGTACGCGCGGATCACGTTACGGATCGCGTCGCTTCTCATAGACGATGTAGCCGGGCCGATCCCGGACGACTCGGTAGCGCTCGGCCAGCCAGCAGCCCAGTTCGGGAAAACGGGCGACGCGCTCGGCGCCGCCGGCTGGCCAGCCCCGCGCGAACAGGACGACGAAGCGCGGCGGACGGGCCGTCAGATCGCGCATCAGCTCTGCCCGCAGGGCCCGGATCTCGGGGGTGGCTTCGTCGTGGAAGAAGTGAAAGTCGTATAGAAAGCGCGTGGGCTGGACGGCTCCCAAGCGCAGCAGGGCATGGATGCCCCCGTCGGTGGTGTCGAGTACCTGCACCGTCTCTCCCGGACTCAGCGCGGCGAGATCGCGCGTCACGACCCCGACCAGATCCTCCTTCTCACGGATCCAACTCGCGTTGGTGGCCTCCACCCCCCGTTGGGCCAGGAGCACGAGGGCAATGGCGAGGCTGGCGACGAGGGGGAAACCCAGGAGCCGACGACACCCGAACGCCGCGGTCAGTTCGGCAAACGCGAGGAGCGCCACGAAGGCAAGAAGCGGGTAAGCGTGGTACTCCCAGCCCTTGCCTTGCCCGAAGAAGTGAACGAGCCCGTAGGTGACGCCCAGCACGGCAATCGCGTGCCGCACGGCGAACCTGCGCGCGAGCACGGCATGACCGACCGAGAGGCTCACGGCGGCCGCAACGGGGATCCACACGTACCACCGAGGGAAGGCCCAGGAACGGGGGCGACCCAGGCGGATGTAGTAGGGCACGAGGTAGTGGACCACGATATCGCGCCACGCCGGAAATCCACCGGCGGCGGCGATCCACGTCACCACCGCCGCTGGCACGACGACCATCGCCCCGAGTAAAGTCACCAGCGGCGCGGTCACGGCTGCTCCTTCGCGGAGACCCACCACGAGCACGACCGCCGCCAGCCCACCCGCGAACAGCAGTGCGTGGGGCTTGATGGTGATCCCCGCGCCCAGCGCGAGGCCACCCCACGCGAGATTTATCCTTCCCCTTCCCGACGTCCAGCGGGCCACGGCAAGCGCGCCGAGCACCAGGAACACCGCCAGCACGAAGTCGCGCTGACCCGCCTGCCACGCTCCTCCCGAAAGGTGGCAGACCGCGAAGAACAGCGCGCTTCCCGCGGCGGCCGCCCATCCCCAGGGTCGCGCGAAGGCAGCGAGGCTCAGCGAGGTGAGGGCGAGCCAGGTGAGGTCGAAGGCTCGCCAGCCGGCGTCGCTCGCGCCGAACGCCTGGAGCGCGGCCAGGTGCACCAGATAGGTGCCGGGGAAGTTCATGTCGAAGAGATCGCGGTACGGCACCGCCCCGTGGCCGATGCGCCAGGCGAGGTAGTGCATGATTGGCGCGTCGTGGATGAGGGGCCAGGCAAGCGATCGGCCGGCGAGCGCCGTCGCCACCGCCGCGTAGGCCGCCACCAGGATGGTGTTAACGATCGAAGTACGCCTCAATGACCCGCTCATCGGCCTGGATGACGCCCGGTGGTCCCTCCGCGATCTTCTCGCCGTGGTCGTGGACGAACACCGTCTCACAGAGTCCCATCACGACCTTCATGTCGTGCTCGACGACGAGCACGGTCTGCCGCGGTCGCGCGGCTCGCACACGGCGTCCAGGAGGTCACTAGCAGCGTCCGGTTGACGCCAGCGGCGGGCTCGTCGAGCAGGACGAGGATGGGGTCGCGCATCACCATGCGCGCGAATTCGATGAATTTCTGCTGCCCGTAGGAGAGGTTGCCCGCGTATTCCCGGCGAGTCGCTCGAGCTTCACGAAGCGCAGCAGTTCCCGGGCGCGGGGCACGGGCCTCCTCGTGACGCCCTCGGGTGGCCACGAGCAGGTTCTCCAGCGCGGTCAGCTCGGGAAACACCCGGATGACCTGAAAGGTCCATCCGCGCCCTGACCTGTCAAGGCGACCGCGCCTCCGGCGCTGGCTCTAGCCGGCAAATTCTTGGTCCAGCAGCTCCCGGATGAAGCGGTCGATGGACACCGGGTAGAAACGGACATCGGGCGCGGCGATCACGCCGGTGTTGACGACCTCCCGTCGGGCCAGCTCGTCCAGGACTCGCTCCAGGTGTCGCGACGAGTCGTGGTCCTGGCGAGTGATCTTGAGGTCCTCGTTCTCCAGATTCACGCGCGAGGCGTAGCGGAAGCTGAAGACGCGCGCGACGATGGCCTGGTCCATGAGCTCCCGGTCCGAGAAAAACTCGCCGTAGGTCAGGCCTCCTTCGCGCGGGCTGATCACGAGCCGGGGCGACACCTTAATGCGTCCGCGCACCTCGACCGACCGGTGCGGGTGATCTTCCTCCGGTCCCACTAAGATGTAGGGCAACACGTGGTAGCCGGTAATGATTCCAGTGAGAGGTTTGCGCAAAATTTCCGTGTGTTCGAAGATGTGGCGCAGGAATTCAGGATCGCTCCACCGGCTGCTCACGGCCCCATTGTACGGGAGGACCGCATGACACGGGGCGCCGCTCGACTCCGATCCGCCGCGTTGACTTCCGCTCCGCCGCGTTGACTTCCGCTCCGCCGCGGTGAGAGCTTCTCGCTTTGGAGGAGCGGATCCCCACGTCCCCCCTTGGCGCGAGCTCCCCATGGGTACACATCTGCGACCGCTGCGGCGAGCGGATGGAAGAAGGCCAATGCAAGATCGTGTGCGCGAATTGCGGCATGGCGAGGGACTGCAGCGACCCCTGAGCGGTCGGCGCCCCGTGGCCAACTCCTACACCACGGCGATGGCTTCGATTTCGATCAGCCAGTCCGGATGGGCGAGGGCGCTCACTTGGACGAGGGTGGAGGCAGGCGATCTCCTCGGGAAGAACTCCTGCCGAACGGGCATCAGGTCGGCGCGATAGCGAATGTCGGTGACATAGGTGTTGAGCTTCACGATACTGTCCATCGTCCCGCCCGACGATTCGACGAGGGCCTTGAGGGCCCGGTACGCCTCACGAGCCTGGGCCTTGAAGTCGCCGCGGTGCAGGACTCCTCCGTCCTTGTCGTACGCCACCTGCCCCGAGAGGAACAGGATAGTCTGGGCACCAGTGACCCGGATACCCTGCGTGTACGTCGGCGGATCGTAGACGCCAGGCGCGCAGAACCCCTCGATCTTCGCCATGGTTGGCCTCCCTGCTCGCAGTGGTTACCACCGACCAAGTGAGCATAGACCGTTCCGGTTCGGCGCGCCGGACTATTGACACGGCAAGCAACGTCTGACACGACAACCAACGTCGCTATCGCGAGAATGGAGTCGGGGGGCGCACTGCTGAGCGCCCGTCCGAGCTCCGGCCCGATGGGTGCGCAGGTGTTAGGCCGCCCGCCGCACCGCTCGGTTTGCCGAGTACGCAGGAGCCACGTCCTGGTCACCGGGGCGCACCACCAGCTCATAGTTGTGTGGCACATGCGGGACCACGCGCGTCCACGCCTCCCGGATCAGCCAGTCCCATCCCCTCGGCACCGAGAGAATGACCCGTCCGTTCACGAAGGGCCGAGGAGGCTCGACCTGGATCGAAACAAGCGACTCCCCGCCGAGAGCCCGGCGCACGGCCGCCTCGATCTCAGAACGCACGACAAGCGCCCGCTCCTCGCGACGGTCACGCCAGACTCGCCATACGAGAGGGCCGAGCACGAAGATCGCGAGAAGCAGGACGGACACGACAACGCTGATCATCTCCAACCCTCCTGGACATGAGATGACGCAGCGCAAGGAGAGGATTCCAGGAGATCGTTGATCCGGCCGGGGATGACGCCCCCCGGCCGGACGTAGCATCTATGTAATCAGGCGGGGGATGATAGCGCTTGACCATCGCCGCCTGGCTGGGTTCGGGCGGTGGCCCGCCAGCGCGCGTTGCCGAAGAGACGGCAGGCGCCCGGAGCTTATTCAGGGTGCGAGCGTGGCCCACGCCCCTTCGTCGCCACCGGAAAGGAATCCCGGGTGTATCGTGACGGGGTGAGCCGACGCGCAGTTGTGCAATCCCTGCTGCTCGTCGGTTTTCTCGCCATCGCCGCTAGCTGCAACGCGTTGCCCGCGCGCCGGGACTTCTGGAACGCTCGCCATGACTCCTCACACCAGGCGCCCGACCCCGAAACCGCTCGCGAAGCCGTGATCCAGGTCTACGCCGCGCGCGCGCTGGGCTGGCGCGGGATCCTCGGTGTGCATACGTGGGTCGCCGTCAAGCGGAGTGCGGCACCCGCCTACACGCGGTACGAAGTCATTGGATGGGGGGTCGATCGCGGCCTTCCGGCCGTTCGCGTGAACCGTACCGGTCCTGACAATTACTGGTTCGGCGAGCGCCCCAACAAGCTCGTCGATCGGCGGGGCAGCGGCGTCGACGATCTCATCGTCAAGATCGAGGCAGCCGTGGCGAGCTATCCCTACCCGTCCACGTATCGCCTCTGGCCGGGACCGAACAGCAACACCTTCATCGCCTACGTGGGCCGCGCGGTGCCCGAGTTGCGCCTCGACCTCCCACCCACGGCCATCGGGAAGGACTACCTGCCCGGAGCGTCGCTTGGCTCGCTCTCCACCCCGGGCGGCCCGGGGTTGCAGCTCTCGATCCTCGGCCTTTGCGGGGTTCTCGTAGGACGCGAGGAAGGGATCGAGTTGAACCTCCTGGGGCTCACCTTCGGCGTCGACCTCAACGGGCCAGCGCTCAAGCTCCCGATCGCCGGACGGCTCGGCGCCAAGTAATCGTTCTCACCACGGGCCGTCCCGCCCCTCCGACGTCCAGTCCGCGGGGCGCATGCGACGATTGACCGCCTCGCGCCGATTTTGTAGAGTGCGCGCCATGAAGAAGCGCGTAAAGACCAGCAAGCCGGCGAAGAAGGCGGCCAGGAAGGCGGTCAAGAAGCCAGTCAGCAAGCCAGCCGGAGCCAGGCAGCCCACCAAGGTTGCGCCCGTCAGCGAGCCGCGGGTCAGCGAGGCGGCGCGGTATTCGCCGGCCCCGCTCCGCGCCGATGGGTGGGCGCCGTTCCGCTACCCGCCGCAGTAGTCCTTCGGGCCGGACGGAGGCCCAGCTAGCAGGCGCGGGAATCGGGGTGATGCTCCGGCGTGGGAGGTATTGGCTCGCTGGATGATGCTCCGGTGTGGGAGGCATTGGCCCACTGGGCTGCGCAGGGCAGGGGACATGCCTGCCCGCTCGTCCCGCCAAGCGATGGCGCGCCTGGCAGGAATCGAACCTGCGACCCTCGGCTTAGAAGGCCGATGCTCTATCCACCTGAGCTACAGGCGCGTACTTATATCTTAGCTACTTTCGCAACACCGTTTCCTGCGCTCGGGCAAACGCAACCGACGACGCCCCCTCAGCCTCCGTGTCCCGCAGGTGGGCTGGCGAGACGATGTTGTGGCGATCGAAGACCGGCCGTGTCTGCTGGCCAGTGACGGTCTCAGCCACGCGCTCAGGCACACCTGCTTCGACCATGTGAATCCCTCTCCGCGTCCCGCTCCGGGCCGTCCGGTCACCGACCCCGACGTCGCGCTCACAGAGCGACGCGGCGCCCGAGTGCCACGTCGACCAATTGCCACGGGTGCTGAGACGAGATCGGCCGCCAGGTGTCCATTGAAATGAGCGCTCTGCCCACCTCACTGGGCCACACCAGCATGTCCCCACCGGTAAGGACCCGAGAAATTGAGACTCCGCGTTGGCATGCGGGGTGCCGGTACGAACGCGACATGCCGGCGCCCGACCATCCCACGATCACCGCGAAGCTCCGTCGTGGTTACCTTCCTGCGGAGCTGCCGAATCGGACGCGGGAGGGCCGCTGGGGCAGCGGTCGTCTCTGCACTGTATGCGACCGGCCGATGTCTGAGACGGACATTGAGGTGGAAGCGGACTTCCTCGATGGACGGACCTTGTGCTTTCATCGGCCGTGCTTCGCCGTCTGGCACGCGGAGGTCCTCGGGTAGGCAGACACGCGGCGCGGAGTCGTTCCTGGGGAGCGGAGGCAGCATCGTTTGACTGCCCAGGAACCCGATCCGCTAAAATCCTCTCCGGAGGTTCGACCGCGTGGCATCCGATCTTCTGAGCAGCGAGATGACGCACTTCATCGATGTCCCGCCCGAGTGGATGGACCGGGCGCCGCTCGGCGCCCGGGAAACGAGGTCTATGCGGTGGTGTGAGAATCACTAGCCGGGCGGGGCCCGCGGACACGCCGACCCCAGCATCCCTCGGCGCCCTTCGCCATCGAGACTTCCGGTTGTTCTGGATCGGCCAACTGATCTCGCAGATCGGGACGTGGATGCAGAGCGTGGGCCAGGCGTGGCTCGTGCTCGAGCTAACCCGGTCTCCATTTCAGCTGGGGCTGGTGACCGCGCTGCAGTTCACCCCCATCTTGTTCCTGTCACCGATCGGCGGCGCCCTGAGCGACCGCATCGGGAAGCGACAGATCCTGCTGGTGACGCAGACGACGATGATGGTGCAGGCCTTGGCGCTGGCCCTGCTCGTCTGGAGCGGCCACGTCCGCTATTGGCACGTGGCGATCCTGGCCGCGATCTATGGGCTGGGGCGGGCGATGGACATTCCCGCACGTCAGGCCTACGTCACTGATCTGGTCGGCAAGTTCGATCTTCCCAATGCTGTCGCGCTCAATTCGGTTGTCTTCAACGGTGCGCGCATCGTCGGCCCCGCGGTGGCGGGGCTGCTCATCGCTCGCTTCGGCGTGACGGTCGCCTTCGCCCTGAACGGCGTGAGCTTCGTCGCCGTCCTGGCTGCGCTGGCGGCCATCAGCACGGACGGGCGCCCCGACCCGGCCGGCCGGCTGGGGATCAGGGAGGGGCTGCTCGGCGCGGTCAGCTATGCGACGGGAACGCCTCCCGTGGCGTTCACGCTCGGGTTACTCGTCGCGGTGAGCCTGCTGGTCCTCAACTTCAACGTCGTGGTGCCTCTGGTGGCTCACACCGTGCTGCACCAGGGAGCGCGCGGATTCGGGCTCCTCATGTCGGCGTTGGGCGCCGGGGCCGTCGCCGGAGCCATTGGTCTCGCCTTGCTCCGCCGCGGCCGTCCGCCGCTCTGGCACTTGGCCGCCTCCGCCGCCGCGCTCTGCGTCGGCATCATCATGCTCGCGCTCGTCGGCCGCTTCGAGAGCACCGCGGCCCTGCTGGCCGCACTCGGATGCTGCCAGATTTTCTTCACCACGAGCTGCAATACCACGCTCCAGCTCGTCACGCCGGACGCCTTGCGGGGCCGGGTGATGGGACTGTACGCCTTGACGTTTGCGGGAATGACTCCGTTCGGGTCGCTCCTGGTCGGCTCGATTGCCGAACACCTCGGCGTGCGGGTCGCCTGCGCCCTGGGTGGGGGAGCCGGTCTGCTCGCTGTGACCGCCCTCGTGCTCGTCGCCCATCGCACGGGCCTCGCCTGGACGCACGCACGTCCGTGGTAGGGAGGCACGCCTGGCGTGTCGAGGCCCGAACAGTGGGCGTCCGGACCGAGGACGCGTCACGAGCACAATAGTGGCTATGCCCTTGAGTTCGTTCGCCCGATCTGACTGGCACAGCCCCTGCAATGATGACACGGCAGTCGCCGATTCAGTGCCACGAACTGCGATGGCTAGAGTTTTGATCATCGAGGACAACGGGGAAGTCCGTGCCCTTTGGGTGCTCGCTCTCACCCTCGCGGGACACGAGGTGAGCGAGGCTGCCCACGGCTGGGACGGGCTGGAGCTGGTGCGGCGCTGGCACCCTCGTGTGGTGCTGACAGATCTGAACCTCCCCGGTGTTCACGGTCTCGACATCATCCGGCACGTTCGGCAGGAACAGCCGGATATCATGGTGATCGCAGCATCGGGAAGCGACCGGGATCTCGAAGTGGCGCAGCGGCTCGGCGTCTTCAGGGCCTTCTCGAAACCCGTGGACACGCACAGATTGATCGCCGCGATCTCGGGCGCAGTGCACGCGCAGTGTGCCTCCCCGGCCAGCGATGCGCTGCCGCGCGCTTGTCCGCCCGCGGCTCCCTAGACTCCCTCCTGCGGCGGCTGCCTCTGTCGCGATACCGTGCGATCACCCGGGGGTGGCGGGCGCCTCGACTCATGAACCGGGTGGCGTCTCTTCGAGAGCCGCGCGAAGCGCTGACGGCGGCACGCGGATCTCCACACCCGCTCGTTCCTCCTGAAGGAGCATGGCCACGCGAGAATCCCGCTCACCCCAGCCCCGGTTGAGGGCCTCGGTGAGCTCGGCGAGCGCGAGGTTCGCCATGCGCATCGGGACGTCCTTCTCCCGCCCGAGCGCCGTGGCCAGGGTGACATCCTTGTGAGCCAGTCGCAACGCGAAGGCGGGCGGCTCGAAGACACCGGGCAAGAACTGATCGATCAGCCCCTCGAACGTGCGGCGGCGCCCAAGCGCCCCTTGACGGACCGCTTGCCAGAGGGCGAGCGGCTCCACGCCCGCCTTCACGCCGAGCGTGAAGACTTCGGCCAGCACGGCCTGGATGCCGTATCCGGCGCAGTTGTGAACCAGCTTCGCCACCGACCCGGCTCCGATGGGTCCCACGTAGCGCGCCTGGTCGCCGATGGCGTCCAGCACCGCCTGATACCGCTGGAACACTGCCTCGTCGCCGCCTACCCAGAGTGCGAGCTTTCGGGTGCGGGCGCCACGGGGGCCTCCGCTGACCGGCGCGTCGAGCACCGCAACGCCGCGCTCCGAGAACTGGGCGTGCAGGCGCCTCACGAGCGTCGGTGAATTGGTGGTGAGGTCGAAATAGGCCGTGCCGGCGGCCATGCCGGCAAGCAGACCCTCGTGCCCCAGCGCAACGGCCTCCACCTCGAGAGGTCCCGGAAGCGATGTGAAGACGACTTCGCTGGACGTGGCGGCCTGGCGGGGCGTGTCAGCCCACGTGGCCCCTGCCGCGAGAGGCGGTTTGGCCGCCTCCCGCCGGAGGTCGTTGACCACCAGCGCGTGACCGGCCTGCAGCAGGTTCATCGCCATGTGCTGCCCCATCGTGCCCAGACCGATGAATCCGATCCTCATGGCCACCTCCCTCTCGAGCGTCGCTGTGCGTAGAATCCTCGCACGAGAGAGGGTTGCCGAGGAACGCGGCGATTCGCCGCGCGTCGCTCACCCCACCAGGCTCACCAGGAGGAGGCCAAAGACCGTCGACGGGCCTCTGGTGCTGATGGCCGGAGCGCCGTAGACTCGGACGGAGGAGTGCTCGTGGCTCCAACAATCGGGGATCACCGTCCTCGGCAGAGGGGATCATGGCTCATCGCGGACTGAAGTTCGGTATCTTCCTGGCGCCGTTCCACCGCGTCGGCGAAAATCCCACGCTGGCCCTCGCGCGCGACATGGAGCTGATCGAGTGCCTCGATCACCTGGGATACGACGAAGCGTGGATCGGCGAGCATCACTCCGCCGGTTGGGAGCTGATCGCCGCGCCCGAACTGACCATCGCGGCAGCGGCGGAGCGGACTCGCCACATCATGCTGGGCTCCGGCGTCACCAGCCTCCCGTACCACCACCCGCTCATGGTGGCGCAGCGCTTCGTCCAGCTCGATCACATGACGCGCGGCCGGGCCATGCTCGGCTGCGGACCGGGCGCTCTGGTCTCCGACGCCTACATGATGGGCATCGAGCCGGTGACGCAGCGACAGCGCATGGACGAGTCGCTCACCGCCATCATGGCGCTGCTCCAGTGCGACGGCCCCTTCACCATGAAGACCGATTGGTTCGAGATGCGCGACGCGCGCCTGCACTTGGCGCCGTACACGGAGCCGCACTTTCCCATCGCCGTCGCCAGCACGCTCACGCCCTCGGGCGTGGTGGCAGCGGGCAAGCATGGGTTGGGCGTTCTCTCGCTGGCCGCGGGGCTTCCCGGCGGTCCCGAAGCGCTGGCCGACCAGTGGAAGATCGCGGAGGAGACAGCGGCCGCGCACGGCAAGCGTATGGACCGGCGCGCCTGGCGATTGGTCACCAACGTGCACGTGGCCGAGGAGGACGAGCTGGCGTTGCGACAGGTGCACGCGGGAGAGCGGCACGAAACGGTCACGTACTTCGAGGAGACCCTGGGACGGCCGCCTGGGCGCTCCGATGATCCGCTGCGCGAGGGCGTCCGCATGGGAACCACCCTTGTCGGTTCGCCAGACACGGTCGCCGCGGGCATCAGGCGGCTGCTCGAGCAGACGCGGGGGGGCACGGGCGGCATTCTCTTCCGCGCCCAGGAGTGGGCGAACCGCCACGATACGCTCAAGAGCTACGAGCTGTTCGCGCGGTACGTGATGCCGCAATTCCAGGGCTCGCTCGACACCGTCGCCGATTCCAACCGCTGGGCCCGCGAGCGGCGACGCGACATCTTCGGCCCGAACGTGGAGGCCATCGCCAAGGCCTACGCGGATGCCGGGCGCGAGATGCCGCGCGAGGCTCTTGGCCGCACCGCCGGCGCGCGCGACATCGTCTCGCCCGACAACTGAGCCGCACCCCCAGGCTGGCGGCCAGCATCGACGGACCGCCGCCCAGCGGGTCATCTGAACTGGCTCCGGTCCCCTGGTATTCTGGTGCCCATGGCGCCGAGGACCCGATTCGACAAAGACTACTACGCTGCGCTCGGGCTCGCTCCGGAGGCGACCGAAGAGGAGATCCGAAAGTCGTACCGGCGGCTGGCTCTGCAGTGGCACCCCGATCGCAACGCGGGCAATACCAGTGCGGCAGAGCGCTTCAAAGGGATCAGCGAAGCGTATGCGGTCCTCGTCGATCCTGCCAAGCGGCGCGAGTACGATCGAGCGCGGCAGGTCGGGGCTCCTGGCAGCTTCCGGCACAAGCGTGAAGATATCTTCCGCGACCTCTTCGCCGATCCGCGCGCGAGCGAGGTGTTTGAAGAGCTGGTGCGCGAGTTCGAGCGCATCGGCGTGCGCGTCGACCGCCACGCCTTTCAGCAGACGCTGTTCGGCGGCCGCACGGTAATCTCGGGCGGCGTGGTCGTGGTGACGCCATTCACCTCGGCCGTCGGGCTGCTGCGTCTTATGCGCGCCGCCCTGCGCACTGCCCGGGTCCCCGTCGAGGAGCGCGCGCCGCGACCGATTACCCCGTCTCCGGGACTCCTCGGGCGACTCGTGGATGCGGGCCGACGGTTTCTCGGTCTTCCCGGCGCCCTCCCGGCGGGGCGCAACGATCGCGATGTTACCGTTCAGCTTCGCCTCACACGGAGGGAAGCTCGGAATGGGGGCCGGAAGCGGCTCGAGGTGGAGCGCGAGGACGGGCGCGACGAGTTGCTGGTGACCATTCCCTCGGGGATCCGATCCGGCACGCGGCTGCGGCTGCGCGGCAAGGGGCACCGCGCGCCGGGTGGCCCTCCGGGCGATCTCTACTTGGCCGTCGAGGTGCAGGACTAGAGTCTGGGGGAGAGCTCGAGGAGCCGCCCGGCTTCCTACCAGCCGTTATGGCGCACCGCGGCTAGCGCGGTGGCACCCCAGCGTATAGGGTGACAGGCGTACTGCCCCAGATCGCTCAGAGCGCCGAACGACGAACTTGCGGCGAGAGGAGATGCGACGATGCCTCTCTACGAATACTACTGTGAGACCTGCCGGCGGGAAGTGACGATCCCCATGTCAATCAGCGAGCACGACAAGGGAAACGCCACCTGTCCCCACTGTCACGGGCACGACGTCCGGCCACTCCTGGGGACCTTCTTTTCGAAAACGTCACGCAAGTCCTGACCGGCCGCGATGTGACCGGTCCGGCTGAGGGAGTTTCTGCCGCTTCCTCCCTCTTCGTCGGCCTCCAAAGCGGAGCGGCGTCAGGGGCCGAACGGAGCCGGTCACACTGCTCGCTCAGAGGGAGGTTGTAGGCCCTCGCGCGTGAAGACGAACATTAAGTAATTAAATCAATTACTTAAGCTCCAGCTTGACGAGTTAGCACTCTTCATATACAAGTGCTAACAGTGTGGTGAAGGCCCTTGCACGGGCTGCCAGTGTCGCAGCAGACCAATCACAGGAGGAGATGGCAGGTATGAAGATTCGTCCGTTACACGACCGCATTCTCGTCGAGCGCGTCGAAGAGAAGGAGGTCAAAAAGGGGGGCATCATCATTCCCGACACGGCCAAGGAGAAGCCGCAGGAGGCCAAGGTCATCGCCACGGGGACCGGCAAGGTCACCGATGAGGGCAAGAAGATCCCCCTCGACGTGAAAGCCGGCGACCGAATCCTCTTCGGCAAGTACTCCGGCTCCGAGGTCAAGATCGACGACAAGGAGTACCTGATCCTGCGCGAGGAAGACGTTCTCGCGGTGCTCGACTAGCTCACAGCACTCGACTCAAGGAGGAGACTGACCGATGCCCAAGCAGTTGAAGTTCGATGAGGAGGCACGTAGTGCGTTGCTCCGCGGCGTGAATACGATGGCGGAGGCCGTGAAGGCGACCCTCGGGCCCAAGGGCCGCAATGTCGTCATCGACAAGAAGTTCGGCAGCCCCACGATCACCAAGGACGGCGTCACCGTCGCCAAGGAGATCGAGCTGAAGGACAAGTACGAGAACATGGGAGCTCAGATGCTGAAGGAGGTCGCCTCCAAGACCTCCGACATCGCCGGTGACGGGACCACCACCGCGACCGTTCTCGCCCAGGCGATTTTCCGGGAGGGGCTGAGGAACGTCACCGCCGGCGCCAATCCCATGGGGTTGAAGCGCGGCATCGAAGCGGCAGTCGGCGCGGTCACCGAGGAGCTCAAGA
>JBKPAK010000016.1:0-30062 GCA_046726415.1 Candidatus Methylomirabilota bacterium | reverse complement strand
CCGCTTTCTTCATACAGCTGCTGGATCTTCTCCGCGCATTCTACCGGGTCGCCGACGATCCAGACGTTCTCCATCAAGTAGTCGGCGGTCACCGCTTCATCGGGCATGGATGACTCGAGTTTGGTGGACGCCATCTGGATGGTGCCCACGCGATTGGGGTGCTGATGCCGCACGTAGTTTCGCCCGAGAACGGCGCGGGCCCGCTCACGGGCCACGCTCGGAGTGGGCGCGACGAGGATATCGCGCGCGATGCGCCATTGACTCCGCTTCGCCGGTCGCCCGGCCTCTTGGGCGCCGTCTTCGACCAGGCGCCAATGGTCGCGCAGATACCGTCGAGACAGGAGCGAGCTCGACATCGGGATCCAGCCCCGTTCGCCCGCCATCCGCATGGAACTGGAGTTGGGCGTGCTCGCCGCCACCGCGATGGGCGGATGCGGTCGCTGATAGGGCTTCATGTAGTATCCGCGGTCTTTCACGGGGTCGAACACCGGAGTATCGATGTCGAAGAAGCGGCCGTGATAGGTGAATGGGCCCTCTGACGCCCAGAGCTTGAGCACGACGTCCAGCACTTCAGCGGACCGGGCCCGCACGGCCGAGGAGTTCGTGGGGTCCAGCCCGAACAGCGACAGATCGGTGGGGATGGCACCGCCGCCGATACCCCACTGAAAACGGCCACGCGCCATGTGGTCGAGCATGGCCAGGCGATGCGCGAGATACACGGGATTGTGCAGAGCGAGGAGGGTCACGCCCGTCCCCAGCATCACGCGGGTTGTCAGCGCCAGGGCCTTGGCGAGGAGCAAATCCGGGGCCGGCGCGTTCTCCCATCGCTCGGTCAGGTGTTCACCGACCCAGACTTCACGAAAGCCAAGCTGATCGGCCAGGACGATCTGATCGATGTCCCGATCGTACGCATCAGCAAAGGCGCGATGGGGCGGGTGGAGCGGCATCATGAACAGGCCGAACTGCATGCGGAGCTCCTCGTGGCACCGGTGAGGTGGGGGCCCGAGAGAGCCCCCATCTCCCTACTCCTGCCCGGCCTTTACCGGATCTGTTTGTGCGTGAACTCGATAATCATCTCGATGGCGCGGTTGGAAGCCGGCGAGCCGGCCTTCCGCATGATGAAGCCCTGTCCCTCCCCGTCGAACAGCTCGAGGTCGACCACCCCGCCCGCCTTGCGATAGGCCGCCACGAAGCGATCGAGGTGCGGCCGGGGATGCGCCAAGTCCTCGGTGCCCTGCAGGTAGAGCACGGGCGGGAGTTGCACCTTCTCACCCTTCTCGAGGGCCAGCGCCGGGCAGCCCTCCGCCATCGCGTCCTCGCTCTGCCAGTACGCGTCGTGGCACGGCAGCACCTCGTCCACCAGCGGTGGATACGGCGGGCCACCGGCCTTGAGCTGCTTCGCATAGTGGTAACGGCCGAGCGGATCGATGACGGGCGAGCACATGATCACGCCGCGTACGGTGGCGTCGGCGGCCGGCGACCCCGGCGGCTGCGGCAGGGCGCCGTAGCGCGAATCGAAGGGCCGCATCGCGAGCAGCATCGCCTGGTGCCCGCCACTCGAATTGCCCATCGAGCCCACCATATCGGGTCGGCCCCCCAGCTCCGTCGCCCTGGCCTTGAGCCAGCGAATCGCGTAGTGGATGTCCTGGAACGAAGCGGGATAGGCCGCCACCGGCGGCTGCCGCCAGTCCAGGGCGGCCACGATCACGCCGCTCTTGGCCAGAGGTTCGTGAATCACCTTGTCGCCAAGGCGATCGCCGCGACACCACGCCCCGCCGTGGAGCTCGACCATGATGGGAAACGGCCCGGTGCCTTGGGGCCGATAGAGGCGCGCGAGCAGCGGCGTGCCGCCGTGACGGCTGTACTCGACGTCCTCGACCTTGACCTCGTAGTTCATGCTGGCCTCCTCGCAGGATCGGGCGCGGCCAATGTCGTTCGGCCCTGCCCTTCGGCGGCAAACGTCGCGCAGCTCGGGCCGAGAGTCAAGGGCCGGGCGCCCACGTGTGGGCCAATGTCGGATCCGGTGGCCATGCGCGGTCTGATGCAGCCCGCTCCCGACCTCAGGCGAAGGCCGGCGCCACCTCCGCGAGGAAGCGCTGGAGCTGGCCACGCTGGTCCCACGAGGTCAGCCGCAGCGCGACGTGCGAGAGCCCGGCCTCGAGGTAGGCGCGGAGCTCGTCCACGCACTGCTTGGGGCCGCCCGCCACCGTCCAGCCCTCCACGAACTTCGCGCTGAAGTTGGCCGTGTAGTACGTATCGAGGAAGGCCTTGCTCTCCTCCAGCGCGGCCCGTCGATCCTCGCTGATGTTGATGTTGTGATAGAGCGCGCTGCGCAGGTTCGCGGGCTCACGTCCCTCCTCACGGGCCATCGCCCCAATGCGGGCCCACTGACCGCGGAATTCCTCGGGGCTGAGCTTGTTGGTCATCCACCCGTCCGCGTAGCGAGCGACCCGGCGAAAGCTGCGCTCCACCACGGCCTCGCTCGCGCTCGCTCCTCCCCTCCACGTGAGCCCGGTGGGGTTGCTGGCGATCCAGATGGGACACGGCTGCTGGACGGGCCGTGGCTCGATCGTCACGCTCTCGAACTGATAGAAGCGGCCGTGGTGAGAGGCCTTCTTCTCGCCGAAGAGCTTGCGGAGGATGACGATGCCCTCCTCCAGCCGGCCCACCCGGTCGCCGGCCCGAATTCCCATCGCCGCGTGTTCCAGAGCTTGGGAAGCGCTGGCCTCGTCGGGCCCGCCCAAGCAGACGGCGAGCTGGGCACGCCCGCCCGAGACGACGTCGAGGCTGGCCCATTGGTGCGCCAGCATCACCGGGTGGCGGTGCACGAACGTCGCCATGCAGCCGACGCCCAAGCGCAAGCGCGACGTTGCGCTGGCCAGCGCCGAGAGCAACGTGATGGCTTCGAGGCGCGGCTTGGCGAGGAGGCTATCCCCGACCCAAATCGTGTCGAAGGCGCCGGCCCGCTCGGCGGCCACCGCGAGATCGATCAGTTCGCGCGCCTGGATGGCCCCCAGCACCACGGCGCGGTTGGCCAAGGTGAGTCCGAACGACGCCTTCATCGCTACCTCCCGAGATAGGTGGGCGGCCGCTTGTCGAGGAAGGACTGCACGCCCTCTTCGTAGTCGTGCGTGGAGCGGAGCCATGCATAGGACTTGCGCTCCAGCTCGAGGGCCGTCTCCAGCGGTGCCTCCGCCCCGCGGTTGAGGACCATCTTCAGTGTGCGCAGGGCGAGCGGGGCGCGCTCGGCCAGCTCGCCGGCCAGCGCGCCGACGACCTGATCGAGCGCGTCATTCGGCACCGCCTGGGTGATGAGGCCCCACGCCTCCGCCCGCTCCGCCGGGATGCGCTGGCCGGTCAGCATGAACAGCTTCGCCCGCGTCATCCCGATGAGTCGCAGCGCGCGCTGCGTCCCCCCACTGCCCGGGATCATGCCCAGCCG
Organism: Candidatus Methylomirabilota bacterium; assembly: GCA_046726415.1. Taxonomy (GTDB): domain Bacteria; phylum Methylomirabilota; class Methylomirabilia; order Rokubacteriales; family CSP1-6; genus CAVWFS01. The sequence goes on along the minus strand of JBKPAK010000016.1, from coordinate 26,620 downwards.
GATCTCGGGAAAGGCGAACTCGGAGCGCAGGGTGGCGATGCGGAAGTCGCACGCGACGGCCAGCTCCAGCCCGGCGCCCATGGTGTAGCCGTCGATGGCGGCGATCACCGGCTTGCGGCAGCGCTCGGCCGAGGTGAGGGTGTCGCCCCACCGCTCGAGGTCGGCCGGCGCCAAGGTCAAGAACTCGGCGAGATCGCCTCCGGCGCTGAAGGCCTTGGCACCGGCCCCGCGGATGACGACCACGCGCACCGCGTCGTCGCCGTCGATATCGTGGAAGATCGCCGGGAACTCGTTCCGCATGGCCACCGTCATCGTGTTCATCTTCGCTTGACGATCGATCCACAGGGTGGCCACCGGCCCCCGGCGCTCCACTCTCAAAAACTCGCTCATGGCGGGATCTCCGTGTATTGGCCGCCGCGCAGGAGCCGGCGCAGGACCTTGCCGGACGCTGTTTTGGGAATGCCCTTGACGAACACGACCCGGCGCGGGCGCTTGAAGGCGGCCAGGTCGGCGCTCGCGCGACAGTGCCGATCGAGGTCCGCGGCGGTAAGACCGGGGCTGCGCGATACCACGAAGGCCACCACGCGTTCGCCCCACTTCTCGTCCGGCTCGCCGATCACCGCGACGTCACCCACGAGCGAATGGCGAGCCAGGACTTCCTCGACCTCGATCGGATGGATGTTCTCGCCTCCGCTGATGATCAGGTCATCCACGCGACCGGCGACGAACAGCTCGCCGTCGCCATCGACGTACCCCATATCGCCGGTGAAGTACCAGCCGTCGCGCAGCGCCCGGGCGTCGGCGTCCGGACGGTTCCAGTAGCCGGCGAAGGCCTCGTCTGAGGCGAGGCTGGCGATAATTTCGCCCTTTTCGCCGGGGGGCACCACTTCGTCGGGCCCGACGCGCCGTTCCGTGCTCGCGCTGACCACGCGCAAGGCCGAGTGGATACCGGGCCATCCCGCCGAGCCGGGCTTGCGATGGGTGTCGGGGCGAACCGCGAACGTGTAGATCTCGGTGGACCCGTAGTGGTTGACGAAGACATCGGGATCGAAGGCTTTCGCGCACGCCTCGGCCAGGGCGCCCAGCATGGGCGCGCCGGCGTAGGCAAGCTTCCGCACCGACGACACATCGCTCCGCGCGAAATCCGACGCATGGATCAGCTCCCAGAAGAGCGTGGGGATCAGGTAGAGCGCAGTGAGCCGCTCCTCGGCGAGGATACGGAGCGCACCCGCCGCGCTCCAGTCGGGCTGGCAGACGAAGCAGCCATTCACCACCACCACGCTGGTGAGGGAGTGGATGCCCATGGTGTGGTAGAGCGGCATGACGCCGAGGGTCCGCTCGCCCCATTCGTAGCGGCACTGGAGAGCGTGGGCCAGCGCACCCGCGTAGTGATTCCGGTGCGTGCGGGGCACGCCCTTGGGCCGTCCCGTCGTGCCCGAGGTGTAGAGGATGAGCGAGAGGTCGGATTCCGCGACGTCGGCGTCCGGCCCCGGCCCGTCCGCCGCCAACGCCTCGAAGGCCAGGGCGTTCGCGGGCCGCGAGGCTCCGACATGGACCACGGCGACGTGGCGTCCGCGAGTCGCCTCGTTGACCGCCGTCGCCGTGGCATCCTCGAACAGCGCAACGCGCGCGCCGCTATCTTCCAGAAGGTAGGCCATCTCACCCGAGGCCAGGCGAAAGTTCACCGGGGTGGGCACGCCGCCGATCTTCTGCAGCGCCCAGTAGGCCAGCACATGCTCCAGCCGGTTCTTGAGGGCGATGAGCACGCGGTCTCCGCGGGCCACGCCGAGCCGCTGGAAGCCGCGCGCGATGGCATCGCTGCGGCGGTCGAGCTCTCGGTAGGTCAGACGGGTGGTATGGTGGACCACGGCGTCCGCGTGCGGGCGGCGAAGGGCCGCGTGTCGGAGCAGCTGACCCAAGGTCACGGGACGAGCAGCACCTTTCCCTTGTTTTTCCGGTCGAGCATGTACTGGACGGCCCCCCGCGCGTCCTTCAGCGAAAAGGTCCGATCGACGACGGGACGCAGACGGCCCGCCACCACGTAGTCGAGAACCGTCTTCAGTTCCAGGATCGAGCCGAGGTTGGTTCCCACGATGCGCAGATTCTTCGAGTACACATGGCGTAAGTCGAGGCGTCCCCAGTGCGTATCGTGCGAGCCGATGGACACCAAGGTACCCAGCCGGGTGAGGGCGTAGGCGCTCCGCTCGAACGTCTCGCCGCCGATGTGCTCCACCACGACGTCGACGCCGCGCTTGCCGGTCCACGCCTTGGCCGCCTCCACGAAATCCTCGGTGCGATAGTTGACGACGTGTTCGGCGCCCAGCGCTCGGGCGAACTCGACCTTGTCGTCAGAGCCGACGGTGGTCATGACCCGCGCGCCGATGAGGCGCGCGATCTGGATGGCGGCGCTTCCCACGCCGCTCCCCGCCGCCTGCACCAGCACGGTCTGGCCGGGCCGGAGCTGGGCCTGGGCGACGAGGGCGTGCCACGAGGTGAGCATGGCAAGGGGCAGTGCGGCACCGTCCTCGAAGGAGACCGCGTCCGGCAGCGGCAACACGTTCGCGGCGGGCACCTTCACCAGCTCCGCGTAGCCGCCGTCCCGGTGGGCCCCCAGGTAGCCGTAGCGCACGCACACCGTGTGTGCGCCCTGCATGCAGTACTCACACGTTCCGCACGAGAACCCGGGGAAGACGATCACGCGCTGATCTCGCGCGAGTCCCCGTACGCCGTCGCCCGTCGCCTGCACCGTGCCGGCCACCTCGCACCCATTGACGTGAGGGAGGCCCTCCGGTGGCGGGAAGCGGCCGTCGAGCAGGAGCATGTCGACCTGATTCAATGCGCAGGCGCCCACCCGGACCAGCGCCTCGCCGGGGCCAGCCACGGGGTCGCGATAGTCGCCGTAGAGGATCTTGTCAGATCCTCCATGCTCCTTGAAATACGCGGCTTTCACGAACGTCTCCTCTCGGGTAGGATCGAACGCGGAGACAGACCGTAACCATAGCGATGGCCACGGCCGATGGCAACCGGGGGGTCGGTCAGCCTTTCGCTTGACGCCGACATCCCTCCCGCTGGGCTGATCGCGCTGACCCGCGACAGCAGTTGACGACCGGACGTCTCCCGGCTAGAGAAGTAGGGCGAAGAGGGACGACCGGCTCAGAGACGACGACGCCCAGGAGTACCATGCCCATGGCCAGCGAAGAGCGCCGCCTCCAGGAGGCCACGCTTCCCGATACCCCCTGGAAGAAGTGGGGACCGTATCTCTCTGAGCGGCAGTGGGGGACAGTCCGCGAGGACTATAGCCCGACGGGTGACGCCTGGAACTACTTCAGCCACGATCAGGCGCGCTCGCGCGCCTACCGCTGGGGTGAGGACGGCCTGGCCGGCATCTCCGACGACCGGCAGCGACTGTGCTTCGCCCTCGCCCTCTGGAATGGCGCCGATCCCATCATCAAGGAACGTCTGTTCGGCCTGACCAACAGCGAGGGCAACCACGGCGAGGACGTCAAGGAGTACTACTTCTACCTTGACTCCACCCCCACCCACTCCTACATGAAGTACCTCTACAAGTACCCGCAGCAGGCCTACCCCTATGACGACCTCGTGCGAGTCAATCGCCACCGCAACCGGCACGAGATGGAGTACGAGCTGCTCGACACGGGCGTGTTCGATGGTAACCGCTACTTCGACGTCTTCGTGGAGTACGCGAAGGCGGCGCCCGAGGACATCCTGATCCGGCTGTCCGCGGTCAATCGCGGGCCCGCGGCGGCCGCCCTTCACCTTCTGCCGACGCTGTGGTTCCGCAACACCTGGTCGTGGACGAGAGATTCGCCCCGGCCTTCCCTCCGGGCGGCGAACGGGCCGGCCGGCGCGACCGCCGCAGTCGCCGCGGACCCGCAAGGGCGCGAGTACACCTTTTCGTGCGAGGGGAACGTACCGCTTCTGTTCACCGAGAACGAGACCAACGTCGAGCGTATTTCCGGTACGCCCAACCGCACGCCCTACGTCAAGGACGGGATCAACAACTTCGTCGTGCACGGCCACCGCGAGGCGGTGAACCCGGCGCAGCGGGGTACCAAGGTGGCCGCTCACTACGCGCTGACCGTGGAGGCCGGGGCGACCGCGGTGGTGCGCCTACGGCTGACCGCCTCCACGGCGGGCGGAAGGGGAACCGCCTTTGGCCCGGACTTCAACGCGACGTTCGGCGCGCGCGAGAAGGAAGCCGATGCCTTCTACGCCGCCATCACTCCCGCCCGCGCCAGCGCCGACGAGGCTCTCGTCATGCGGCAGGCCCTGGCCGGGATGCTGTGGTCGAAGCAGTACTTCAACTACGACGTCGGAGAGTGGCTGCGCGGGCGCGGCCTCGATCCGAGCAACCCGCGGCTGCTCGGGATCCGCAACGGCGGATGGGCGCACATGGCCAACGAGGACATCATCTCCATGCCCGACAAGTGGGAGTACCCATGGTACGCGGCGTGGGACCTCGCCTTTCATACCATCGCCCTGGCCCAGGTGGATCTCCCGTTCGCCAAACAGCAGCTCCTCCTCATGCTCGAGCAGCAGTACCTGCATCCAAGTGGCCAGATCCCGGCTTACGAATGGAACTTCAGCGATGTCAATCCCCCCGTGCACGCGTGGGCGGCCTGGTACATCTACACGCAGGAGAAAGCCCGGCGTGGCAAGGGGGACCTCGACTTTCTCCGGAAAATCTTCCAGAAGCTCGTCATCAACTTTACCTGGTGGGTGAACCGGAAGGATCCGAGCGGTCTCAACGTCTTCCAGGGGGGCTTTCTCGGACTCGACAACATCGGCGTCTTCGACCGCAGCGCGCCCCTGCCGACCGGGGGCACGCTCGAGCAGGCCGACGGCACGGCCTGGATGGCCTTCTTCTCCCAGTGCATGCTCCAGATCGCGTCGGAGCTGGCCCTCGACGATCCGACCTTCGTGGACTTGGCCCTCAAGTTCTACGAGCACTTCCTGTGGATCGCATCCGCCATGGACCGCGTCGGCCACGCGAACGACGAGCTGTGGGACGAGGAGGACGGGTTCTTCTACGACGTGCTCCGGCTTCCCAATGGCCACGCCGTCCGCCTCAAGGTCCGCTCGATGGTGGGACTGCTCGCGCTGTGCGCCTCAACCGTCTTCCCCGGCCACGGGGAGGAGCGATACCCGGAGTTCATCACCCGGGCCAAAGCCTTCATGGCCCGCCATCCCCACTTGGCGGCGAACATCGCGGCCCCCGAACGCCGCGGCTACCACAACCGTCGCCTCCTCGCCCTGCTCAGCGAAGAAAAACTTCGCCGGGTGCTGGCGCGCATGCTCGACGAGAACGAGTTCTTCAGCCCCTTCGGCATCCGCGCGCTGTCGCGGTATCACCTCGAGCATCCGTACGTCTTTTCCGTCGACCACGCCGTCTACCGGGTCGACTACGAGCCGGCCGAGTCGACGAGCGGGCTGTTCGGCGGCAACTCCAACTGGCGGGGCCCGATCTGGCTGCCCGTGAATATCCTCCTGCTGCGTGGGCTCGCCAACCTCTACGGATTCTACGGCAACGAGTTCACGGTGGAATGCCCCACGGGCTCCGGACGCCAGATGAACCTCTTCGAGGTCGCCCAGGAGCTCGGTCGTCGCCTGATCCGAATCTTCCTGCGGGACGAGCAAGGCGCCCGCCCGGTCCACCGGGGAGCCCAGAAGTTCCAGGCCGATCCGCACTGGCGCGACCTGATCCTCTTCTACGAGTACTTCCACGGCGACAACGGGGCCGGCCTCGGAGCCAGCCACCAGACGGGCTGGACGGGCCTGGTCGCCCCTGTCATCCATCTCCTGGGCTCGACCGATGCCCAGGCGTTCCTCGACCACTTCGACCGCGGCGAGCCGGTTCGCAAAGAGGCGGTTCGCAAAGAGCCGGTCCGCGTCGGACGAGCTCCTCGGAGAAAGACATGAGCCCTCTGGCCAGGCCTGCGCGTCACGCCTCGCTCTACCAGCTCAACACCCGCGCCGTCCTTCATGACCTCGGCACCCAATTGGGCCGCCCCGCCACCTTGGACGACATTCCGGACACCTCCCTCGACCGCGTCGTCCAGGATGGCTTCGACTGGCTCTGGACCCTCGGGGTGTGGCAAACGGGTGATGCGGGCCGGCAGGTCTCGCTACACCAGCCCGACTGGCAGCGGGAGTATCGGGAGTTGCTTCCCGATTTCACGGCGGATGACGTGGTGGGTTCGCCCTTCGCCATCTGCGACTACGCCGTGCACCGCAACTTTGGCGGGCCACAAGCCCTCGCCCAGGTGCGCAAGCGCCTCCAGGCGCGTGGCGTGAGGCTGATGCTCGACTTCGTACCCAACCACACCGCCCTCGACCACCCATGGGTCCACGATCACCCGGAGTTCTACGTCCACGGGAGCGAGGAGGACCTGGCGCGGGAGCCGCACAACTACCGCCGCGTCGACACGCGCCACGGGCCACGCGTGCTCGCCCACGGGCGCGATCCATACTTCCCAGGATGGCCCGACACGCTCCAGGTGAACTACCGTCACCGCGGATTCCGTGAGGCGATGCTCCAGGTGCTGCAGTCGGTGGCCAGTCAGTGCGACGGCGTGCGCTGCGACATGGCCATGCTCCTCCTGCCCGAGGTGATTGCCCGCACGTGGGGAGACCGCGCGCTGCCCGCCGACGGCAGCGCGCCCGTCGACAACCCCTTCTGGGCAGAAGCCATCGGTCGCACGCGAGATCGGTATCCGGGCTTCGTGTTCATGGCCGAGGCGTACTGGGACCTCGAGTGGACCTTGCAGCAGCAGGGATTCGACTACACCTACGACAAGCGCCTCTACGACTGCCTGCACCGGCAGGACGCGCTCGCCGTCCGCGGCCATCTCCTTGCCGATCCGGACTTCCAGGCCAAGTCCGTGCGCTTCCTGGAGAACCACGACGAGCCCCGCGCGGCCAGCGCGTTTCCTTTCGCGGTCCATCGCGCGGCCGCCACGATCGCCTTCCTCGTACCCGGGCTGCGGTTCATCCACGAGGGTCAGCGCTCAGGCCGCCGCCTGCGGGCGTCAAATCATTTGCGCCGCCGCGCCTCCGAACCGGTCGACCGCGACCAGGAGAGCTTCTACAACCGGCTGTTCGCGTGCATGCACCGTCCCGAAGTGCGCACCGGGGACTGGCGGCTCCTGGAGCAGCGCCCCGCCTGGGGCGGCAATCCCACGTGGGACCGCTTCGTCGCATTCTCCTGGGAGAGCGCGGGCCAGCGACTCCTCGTCACGGTCAACTACGGGCCGACACAGGGGCAGTGCCACGTCGGGCTCGCCTTCGGCGACCTCGCGGGACGCACCTGGCTGCTCCGCGATCTCCTGAACCCGACGGTCAAGTACGAGCGGGACGGCAATGAGCTGGCGCAGCGCGGGCTCTACCTCGACCTGCCCGCCTGGGGTCGCCACGTCTTCGAGGCCACTCCGCTCGGCTGACGTGGGTGGCCACGGTGAGTCTCCTGCGACAGGACTTCGCCCGCTTCGCGGCGGCACGGGTCAATCCCCTCGACCCGCACCGGAGTAAGGCCCTCCGAGAGCGGGTCTCTCGGCAGCGGCGATTGGCGTTCGCGCCCGACCGCGGGCGGAGCGTCAATGGCCCGTGCTGGACAGGCCGACGCCGGTCATGCTGGCCAGGCGCTGGGCCAGAGGGGTGTTGCGGCTGCGGCCCACCCGTACCTCGCCGTCGATGATGACGCAGGAGATGCCCGGAATGTCGCCGCGTGCTATGGCGGTGAGCGCATCGGCCGCGGCGGACGCCGCCGGAGCATCGCACACCACCAGATCGGCAGGCTGACCCACCGCGATCGTCCCGGTGTCGAGGCGGAAGGCGCGTGCGTTGTTGCCGGTGGCCAGGGCAATGACCACCTCGGGGGCGAGATCGCCCAGCGAGCTGATCTCGCACACCGTCTTGAGCACGCCCATCGGCATCACGCCGGTCCCCGTCGGTGTGTCACTGGCCAGACACACCCGGTGCAATGCTCCCGCCTCCCGCGCGAGGCCCACGATGTACAGGGCGGACCTGAGATTCCCGGCCTGAACGATCTGCAGCCCCATGTCGGTCTCGCGGATGATGCGGGCCAGACCGGCCTCGTCCAGCGATGTGGTGCCTCCGTTGACGTGACCGCACACGTCCGGGCGCAGGCGCAGCAAGATGTCGTGGGTGATGGGGCTCGAGCCGGGGATGGAATTGCCACCGCTGTGGGACATCACGGTGAGCCCGTGCTTCTGGGCGCCCCGGATCTCCGGCTCGCCGTCGCGGGGATGGGCGTAGCCGCCAAATCCGTACTTGGCGTGGCGCACACCATGTCGGGCCATCTCCGCGAAGTCGTCGTCGGTGAGCCCCGGCTCGAGCACGACACTCCCGGCGTTGATCTTCATGCCGTTCGGCCGGAACCCCGCGAAGCACTTGGCCGCCGCGATGGCGAGCGCCTTCGATGCCACGGGGTCGTGGGGGCGCCCTGGCGCATGCACTCCCTCGCCCGCCGAAACCACGCTGGTGATGCCGCCATGGACGTACGAATCCAAAAAGTCGACGGTCTTCTGCCGCGGCGTGTAGTCTCCCAGCACGACGTGACAGTGCGAATCGATCAGCCCCGGCATCACTGTCGTACCCCGGCAGTCGACGATCACATCGGCCCCTGCGGTATCGACGTGACTGGTGTGCCCGATGGCGGAAATCCTCCCGTCCCGCACGACGATCGCGTCCCCATCGATGATCGGGGCGTCCAGCCGCCCGCTCGCCAAGCGTCCGATGTTTACGAGCAGCAACGTCATGGCCGTCGTGACCCTTCCTTCCCGCGTGGCCCCGGTCGGCCCCGCGAACGCGTCGTTGAATTGACAATGCGAACCGGCGGGCCTTTCCGCGGCGTCAACTCGCACGGCACGGTCGTGGTGTAGGCTATCGGCGGGCATTGAGGCTCGGTTGTGGTTTCGATCTGCGCCCCCGCCGCCCGACGCGCCGGAGTCACGGCTTCCCCGAAGACTGCTCGCGCGCCGCCCTGGGGTTCGTGACGCGCCGCACGCACAGGGGGGCGGCGACGCGTCGTCGCCGCCTGCGCCATCCGGCAACCGCGCACAAGGAGGAGCCCATGCCAAGGTACGTCGTGCTCTACCGGTTCACCGCCGAAGGCGCGAAGAACATCCGTGAGACGGTCAAGCGCGCTCGCCAGACCCGCGTGGAGACCGAGAAGCGAGGCTTCAAGGTGCAGGCGCTCCTGTGGACGCAGGGCCCCTACGACCTGGTGTCCATCATCGACGCACCGTCCGAGGAGGCCATGATGGGCGCCATGGCCAACGTGGTGGGCGCCGGCAACGTCAGCAGCACGACGATGCGGGCATTCGACGACAAGGAGATGGAGGGGATTCTCAAGCAGACTTAGCCTCTCGGGGGGACGCCCCCGGAGCCAGAAGCCCCCGAAGCCGCGAGATCTCGGGGGCTTCGCGCTGCTCGTGGTGACCAGGGCAACCTTGCCGTCCAGTCCCAAATTCATCGCATCGCTCCCGCCTCACCGCCCAGTGGTAGACGCATCGGGCGTTCCTGCCTCGCCGACCATGTCTCGCCCTTTCGATCCTGGCCGTTCCGCGAGCCGCCGAAACAACCGCTCCGGCGTGACGGGCAGTTCGTTGATCTCGACGCCCAGGGGGGCCAGGGCGTCGGCGATGGCGTTGGCGATCGCCGCCGGCGCGCCGATCGTACCGCCTTCGCCCGCGCCCTTGAACCCGCCCACGGTGGTGGGCGACGGGCGATCCAGATGCTGGACCTCGACGCGCGGCACTTCGACTGCGGTGGGGACCAGATAGTCCATGAGGCTGCTGGTCAGAAGCTGCCCATTGGGCCCGTAGACTAACTCCTCGAGCAGCGCCGCCCCTACGCCCTGGGCCACCCCGCCGACGGTCTGTCCTTCCACGATGAGCGGGTTGATGATGCGGCCGCAGTCCTCGACCACCACCAACTTGCGCACCCTCACCGCGCACGTGGACGGATCGATCTCGACCACCGCCACGTGCGTGGCATTGGACGCCGTGCCGAAGTATGGGTCGTAGAAGTGCGTGGCCTCGAGCCCCGGCTCCATGCCCTTGGGGAGGCGTCGCGTGCCACTGTACGCGGCCCGCGCGATGTCGCGCAGGGTCACGGTGCGGTCGCTCGCCCCGCGCACCGAGATGCGCCCGTCGGCCAGCTCCAGATCGTCCACCGAGGCCTCCAACTGATGCGCGGCGATCTTCACGATCTTCGCGCGCAGGGCCCGGCTGGCGAGAATCGCCGCGCCGCCGCCCAGCACCGCACTGCGACTCGCATAGGAGCCGGTACCCGACGGTGACGCGGCAGTGTCGCCATGTACCACCCGCACGTCGCCCATGCGCACACCGAGCTCCTCCGCGACGACCTGGGCCAGGCTGGTCTCGTGGCCCTGGCCGTGGCAGGCGAGGCCGAACGCTGCGGTGACCGTGCCACCGGGGTCCACGCGCAGGGTCACGCCCTCGGTGCCGGTCACCACCGTCGATCCCGGGGAGACGGGGATGGCCGATCCGACACCGGTCAGCTCGACGTAGGACGCGAGGCCTATTCCCAGGTGGCGGCCCGCCGCGCGCGCGTCTGCCTGCTCCGCGCGCAGCGCCTGGTAGTCGGCCTTCACGCACGCGATCTCCAGCGTTTCCTGGAAGGTCGCGGTATCCCACACCACACCGGACGGCGAGCGATAGGGACACTCCTCGGGCCGGATCATGTTGCGGCGCCGGATCTCCACCGGATCCAGACCCAATCGGCGAGCCGCGCGGTCGAGGAGTGACTCCGTCACGAAGGCCGACACCGGCCGCCCGACACCCCGGTACGGGCCCATGGGAGCCTTGTTGGTGGACACGCCGATGCCCTCGCCGCGGTAGTGCGGCACGCGGTAGGGCCCGGGCAGAAAGCTGATGACCTGGATCACCTCGATGCTGGCCGTCCACGGATAGATCGAGTAGGCCCCGAGGTCGGCGACCACCCGCGCCCGCATACCAGCGATAGTTCCATCTGGATGCAGACCCAGCTCGGCGTGGATGACCTCGTCCCACGCCTGCGTGGTGGTGAGCAAGTCCTCGCGGCGGTCGCCCACCCACTTGATGGCCCGCCCCAGTCGCCGCGCGAGAGCGCAGACCACGATCTCCTCGGGGTATAGCGCGCTTTTGACGCCAAATCCCCCGCCGACATCGGGCGCCACCACGCGCAAGGCGTGGGTCGATAGGCCCAGCAGCTCGGCCAGCAGATCGCGCAGGAGCCCGGGCACCTGCGTCGACGACCACAGCGCAAGCGTCCGCGCACCCGGGTCCCACTCGGCGAGGCACGAGCGATTCTCGATGGCGACTCCCGCGTGGCGGTTGAAGCGGAAGCGGTCGCCGACCACCAGCGATGCCGACGCCAGCGCAGCATCCACCTCGCCGTGGGTGAACGTCCGTGCCACGAGCCCGTTGGTTCCCGCCGCCTCGTGGACGAGCCGGCTTCCCTCGCTCAGGGCGGCCTCGGCATCGTGGACCACGTCGAGTGGCTCCCAGTCGACGTCGACGTCCTCGGCGGCGTCCTCGGCGCGATAGCGGCTCTCGGCGACCACGGCGGCGACGGCTTCTCCGGCGAATCGCACCTTCTCATGAGCGAGCGCCGGGTAGTCCGTGACGCGATAGCCACGCATCCGCGACTCCGCGCGGACCGGAGGCAGGTGGCGGGCCAGCTCCTGGCCGGTCACGCAGGCGATCACGCCGGCACGCGCACGAGCCCGCGTGGCATCAATTCCGCGGATGAGGGCATGGGCATGCGGGCTCCGCACGAACGCCACGTGAAGGAGGCCCGGGCGGGTGAGATCGGCCACGTAGCGGCCGTGGCCCCCGAGGAAGCGCGCGTCCTCGACCCGCGGCACGCGCGCGCCGATCAGTGCCATCGGCTCAGCCGGCTCCGAGGAGGAAGCCCTGGACCTTGCCCGACGCCGTCTTGCGCAGCTCGGGCAGGAAGGCCACCACGCGTGGCAACGAGGAGGCGGCGAGCTGGGCCGGGCAGCCTGCGAGGAGGCCAGCCCGTTCAAGGCATGCGCGCCGAGCGTGTGAGACTATGCACGGGTGAACACCCCTCGCCTGCGCGGTCTCATCGCATCGCTTCTCCTGTTCGTCCTGGCTGCGCCCGGTCCCGCCCGGGCGGGGCCTCTGCCCCTGACGAACGACCAGCAGCGCAATCTCGAGCGTGGAGCCGTCGTCGTCCTCGAGGCTTTGCCGCCGGGGGCTTCGCGCTCGAGCCAGGGCGGGACGGCGGTGGCCCGCGTCAACGCATCGCCGGAGACCGTGTGGCGGATCATCGTGGACTACCGCGGCCATGCCGGTCTTTACCCCCGCGTCATCGGGGCCGAGGTGCTCGAGTCGAGCACGGGCGCCGATCTCGTCCGCTACGTCGTGGGCATCGGCGCCGTGTCGTTCGGCTTTCATATCAACGCGTTTCCGGATGTCTCGCGCCGACGCCTGGGCTGGCGGCTCGCCCCCGATCGCCCGAATGGCCTTTTCACGGATAACGTCGGCTACTGGGAGATCGAGCCCGGCCCCGAGGGTGTACTCCTCACGTATGCCATGGCGGCCCGAACCGTGTTGCCCTCGTTCGTCACGCGAAGCGCCGAGCGCGACGGCCTGGTGGAGACGATCAAGGCGGTTCGGAGGCGCGCCGAAGAGACCCGCTGACGGTAGGGGCCTTCAGCCCGCACGGAGGCGGGCCACCGCGCTCTCCACCACCGTGCCCTTGAAGAAGTCCGGGTTCATGGCGGTGTGCAAACGCACCGGGTTGGCAAACACGAAATCCCGGAAGTCCTCCTCGGTGAGGAGCCCGTGCTCGACCAGCTCGTACGCCTCCTCGGTCACCTCGCTCATGTCGACCACGTCGAAATGGCCGACGTCGGACGAGAAGATGGGCCGCAGGCGGTGCTGGCCGTGCTTGTCGAAGGCCCAGGCCGTGATCGGATCGTCGGCCTCACAGCCGAAGTAGAAGCGCTCGGCGAAGTGGTCCCGCAGCTCTTCGCCCGACGTGACGGGTACCTCGGCGAAGTCGTCGAACTTTTGGCGGTAGGCGCGCTCGGCGAGATCCTCTGGCGTCTTGAAGGCCTCGGCGATGTTGATACACCGGAAGATCTCGTCAGCCTTCTCCTCGTACGCGCGCCCGCCGTACTCGCGAAAGAGGTCCGCGAGGAGCCGGCGATCGAGGTTCGTCGGCTTCGTCTGAGCCTCGATCGCCTCCCGCCGGCGCCGCTCCCAGTGGCCGACGAGATCGGTCACAAGATTGCAGGCCCAGCCCACCCCGCCCTCGAGGAAGGCGAAGCGGAGCTGCGGGAAGCGATGGGTGACGCCGCCCAGGATGAGGGCCTTGGCGAAGGCGTGGCTGGCGTTGGCGAAATGCCCGATGTGATTGTAGGTGAACGACCACACCGACTCGCGCCAGTGCGTCCCCATGCTGCCGGAGTGCGCGGTTACGGCGACCTTGAGATCGGCGCAGCGCTGCCAGAAGGGATCGTAGTCGTACGCGCTCTCGAACGCCAGCGAGTCGACGTACGTGCGCATTTCCTTCATCTCCGCCCCGGGACGCGCAAAGGCGGGCACGGGCCGCCGCACGTGGTTCGCGATCATGAGCACGCGTAGGCCCAGTTCACGGACTGCGTACGTCGCCTCCTCGATCGCCTCCTCGGGCGTGTGCATGGGCACGACCGCCGCAGGGGTGATGCGTTCGGCAAACGGCCGGAACATCTCGGCGTTCATCCGGTTGACGGCCCGGGACACGGCCCGTCGGATCTGCTCGTCGGGGTTCGAGACGTAGAAAAGGCCGAGGGAGGTGTAGAGAATGCAGAAGTCGATCCCGAAGTCGTCGAGCCGTTCGTAGAAGAGCCGGGGCACCATCGCGGTGGCCCGGTCGAGGGTGTTGGCCGGCTCGCCCCACCAGGTGGGCCGGTGGATCCGCTGGCGTGTTCGCTCCTCGGGCGGCAGGTCGTACCAGGCCGTGTCGGAGGCCTTCTTCACAAACTGATCGACCACCGAGGGGCCGACCAGGTCGCGGAGGTAGTCGAGGAAGATCGGGATCGGCTCGAGCCAGTGGCCGTCGCCGTCGACGACGGGGTGATCCAACCGGGCGCGCACCCGCGCCGACTTCGAGTTCTTCAGATACCCCATCGCCCACCTCCTGGTTCTCGGCCACCGGAGCCCCAGCACGCCAGGTCCTGGGACCCCCGCGGGTTCTCGCGATGGTGCGCCACGTCAGTCTTTGACGTCAAGCAGGTAGCGAGGACGACATGCGCAGAGATGGGGAACACGCGGTCGAGCATTCATGGGCCAGCGGTGAAGGGTGCGGAATCACGGCGTGCATCGGATCGCGCGTCTGGGGCCCGGATGAGGCGATGAGGGCAACGATGGCGAATGGAGCGGCGCAACGCCCCGACCTCGCGCGCGCCACGCGCGGGCCGATCGACCGCCGGCGCCGCGCACGGTCAGGGGGGCGTTCCGACCTTCCTGCCACCTCGCATCAGCGAAGCCACGAAGGCGACGCCCGTGAGCGCGACGCACACCGCACAGGTCGCGTTCATCGCGGCGACGAATGGCAGCGAATGCTCCGCGCTGGGGGTGGCCTCGGGGAGCCCCGAGGCGTACCGGAAGGCCACGGTCAGCAGCACGCCGGCGAGCGAGATCCCGAGTAGCGAGCCCAGCCCGAAGACCATCTGCACCATGCCCGTGGCGAAACCGCGGTACTCGCGCGGCACCGAGGCGATGATTGCGGTCTGGTTGGGCGTGTTGAAGAAGGCCTGGCCGAGCCCGGTGAACGCCATGAGGACGGCCGGTAGCATCCAGGGCGAGTCGACCCTCAGGAACATCCCCACCAGAAACGCGGCCGCGCTCATCAGCACGCCGATCGACGCGGGAATCCTGGGACCGACGCGGTCCGTGATCTGACCGGCCACGGCGGCCAGCGTCACCGTGAAGACCGGCGCCGAGAGGAAGATGAGCCCCATGAACGACGGCGACTGGTGGAGCACGTCCTGCATGTAGAACGGCAGCAGGAACGTGAGGATGCTGTTGCTCGTGGCGATGACGAGCAGGCTCAGGACGCTGAAGGTGAACATCCGGATCTTGAAAAGGGCGAAGTTCACGACAGGATGGCGCGCGCGCCGCTCGTGAATGACAAAGCCGCCGAGGGTGGCGGCGAACAGGAGCGCCATGACCCCCGTCTGGCCGAGCCCGATCATCTCGGCGCTCCGCCGGTCGAGGAGCAGGGTAAGCACGACCGTCAGCACGACGAGTAGCGAAGCGCCGCCGTAGTCGATCGCTGGCGCCGGTGCAATCGGCGCCGGCGGATGCTCCCGGGCCTTCAGCACCGTCAGAACGGTGCCGGCAACTCCGATGGGAACGAGCAGGAAGAAGGTCCACCGCCAGCCCACCAGGTCGATGATCAGGCCGCCGAGCGGAGGGCCGAGGAGCACGCCCCCGTGAAAGGACATGGTCATGAGGGCGTTGGCCTTGCCCGCGGCGTTTTCCGGCATGGCCTCCATCGCCAGCACGCGTGTCGCCGATGCGAGCATGGCCGCGCCGATTCCCTGCACGAACCGGAAGACGATGAGCCACGGCGCGCTCGTGGCGAACCCGCAGAGCAACGAGCTCGCCGTCATGATGACGAACCCCCCACCGTAGATCGCGTGTCGTCCGTGGATGTCGCCGAGGCGGCCGAACACGACGGAGAGACTGATCCCGGCAAGCTGGTAGGCGATGATCGCCCACGAGATGGCGAGGATATCGGCGTGCAAGGCTCCGGCGATCGTCGGGAGCGAGACGACGAACATGCGCGCCGCGAAGCCGGAGATGAACTGCCCGAGCATCGCGTTGACGAGGAGCAGAAGGTCGGTGCGCCGGGTCATCCCCGTAGAGGGTAGTCGCTCGCGCAGTAGAATGCCGCGGGAGGGTTCGCCATGGCGATCGCGCGCGTCAACGGAGTCGATCTCTACCACGAGGTGACGGGCGAGGGCACGCCGCTCGTGTGGAGCCACGAGTTTGGCGGCGACCATCGCTCGTGGGAGCCGCAGGTCCGCTTTTTCGCGCGCCGCCATCGCATCGTGACCTACAACCACCGAGGCTATCCGCCGTCGAGCGTGCCCAAGGCCGCCGCCGACTACTCCCAGGACCTCCTGGTCGAGGATCTCTACCAGCTCCGGCGGCACCTCGAGCTCGGCGCGGTGCACCTCGGCGGATGTTCCATGGGCGCCAATCGCGCGCGACTTGGCGATCGCCCACCCGGAGATGACGGTGGCGACGGCCAGCCCACCCAGGGTGCTCGAACCATGCGCCGGGCCCCCTCATGAAGCCCTGGCGGTGAGGCCGTTCGGCCCGCGCGAGCAGATGACAGGGGTCGGGGAGGCTGGTAGGCTTCCGTAGCCTTGCGCCTGGAGGCGCGTTCCGAGTGAATCGGCCCCCGCTGATGGTCGTGCTGGTCGCCGTGGCAATCCTCGCCCTCGGTGAGACTGGCGGGGCGGCAATGTCGCAGCTCCGGCCAGCAATCGAGCGGTACGCCGCGATGCGCATCGCGGCGAATCGCGACGCGCACGGGCTCTCCGGCTCGGCCGAATACGACGACGAGGTGCGGGAGCGTGCGACGTATGCCGCCGAGGCTGGCCTGTCGTTCTTCCACACCCATGCGGAAGGGATGGGCCTGGTCCTGTTTGTCGCGAGCACCTTGGTAGCCAGCGTGGTTCCAGGACGGGCGATCCGCGGGCTGCTCTACGTTCTTCTCACCCTGGGCGCCCTCTTTCCCCTGGGCTATCTCGCATACGCGATCGCCGTGCTCGAGTTCGGGCGCGAGGGCGGCATCGAGCGGGCCGAGCGCTGGGTGCTCAGCCCGCTCGGTATCTCGGCCATGGCCGGGCTGGCGGGGCTCGCTCTGGTGCTCGTCGGCGCCGTGCGCCGTGGGCGGGGAACCGCATCCGGGTGAGGGAATCCCCCAACCCGGCCGACGCCGCGCGATCCTGGCGGCTCTCTCCGCCGTGGGCCCTGCTCGTGGCCGTCCTCCTCATCCTCTGCGCCGAGGTGGGTGGGGCCTCCATGGCTCGCTTCAAGCTGGAGATTGCCCGCTGGGCGCGCAGTCTCATGCTGGCACGGCCGTCGGTTCACGGCCTGGTCGGCGTCCGCGACGTCGACGAGCGGATCCTGGACGAGGCGCTGGTGAAGGTCGACGCCGGCCTCCGCCTCTTCCACCTGCACGCCGAAGGCATGGGGTTGGTGATCATCGTCACCACCACGGTGGTGGCGACGCTCGTCGTGTCCCCAGGGGTGCGCACGATCCTCATCGTCCTTTTCACCGTTGGGGGGGCGGGGTATCCTCTCGGCTACTTACTGTGGAGCGGTCTGATCCCCGTGCTCGGGCTCTCCCGGGCGAAGGTCATCGCGGAATGGTTGGTATGGATCCCTTTCGGAGGCACGACGATCGTGGCCTTGTGGTGGCTGGTCGGTGTGCTCGCCCTCCGTCTGCGGCGATCATGAGGCTGGCCGGTGCCCTCCTCAGCCTCGCCCTCACCGGTCTCTTCCCCGCCGCCGAGGCGCATCATCTCGGTACCTACACGCCGCGCGACAACGAGATCACCACCAACTTCAAGCAGATCAAGTTTTCGGTGGAGGCGCGCAAGTTCGACGTGGCCCGCCGCCTGTTCGACGACGGGGCGGTGCGGCGGGAGATGCGCGAGCACGCGGCCCGGCTTCCGACGGGTCTCGAAGCGGCGACACGCGCCGGGCTGGACGCTGGCGACGCGCAGGAGGTCGAGCGGACACTGATGGTCTTCCTGGCCGCGCTGGGGCGCAGCCTCGCCCTCGAGGCTCAGCACCAGGTGAGCGCCGTTGCAACGAGTGCCGAGGCACGGGCG
Source organism: Candidatus Methylomirabilota bacterium (assembly GCA_046726415.1). Taxonomy (GTDB): domain Bacteria; phylum Methylomirabilota; class Methylomirabilia; order Rokubacteriales; family CSP1-6; genus CAVWFS01. The sequence goes on along the minus strand of JBKPAK010000016.1, from coordinate 8,709 downwards.
GCCGCCGGTCGCCTCTTCCTGGAAGCCATCTGGCGCTATTACAACCTCATCGACTACGCCGTCTCCCGGCGGGCGCCCACGATCTCTGTCGCCGTACGCCTGGCCTTCGACGACGCAGAGAGTCTGGCCAAAGGCCCGACAGCTCCGGTGGCGGCCAATCCCGTCCCAGGGAACAAACCCGCCATCCCCGCGGTTCCAAGTGACCCAGCAAGGCTCCGCGAGCCCCTTCAGCGCATTGCCCACGCGCTGGGGGAGCTCATCGAGATCTCGTCATCCCCGAAAAGGAGGGAGTCATGAAGCGACTGATCGGTCTCTCCCTGATCTTGGCGCTTGTCCTTGTGGCCGCGGGCGTGGTGGTGGTGCCCGCCCAGGCGCCGAAAGTCGTCAAGATCGGTGACATCGGCTCCAAAGTAGGTGTTTTCGAGGGGTACGGAAAGTACCAGTCCATGATGATCCAGATGGCAGTTGAGGAGCTGAACGCGAAAGGCGGCGTGCTCGGCCACAAGATCGAAGTCGTGGTCGAGGACGACGAGACCAAGCCCGCCCCCGCCGTGCGCAAGACCGAGAAGCTCATCCTGCAGGACGACGTCAAGCTGGTAGTGGGCGCCGTGTCCAGCGGAGCCACCCTGGCTATCATGGACGTCACCAAGAAGCACAAGACCCTGCACTGGAACGCCGTCTCGTGCGCCGAATTCATGCGCACCACGAAGTTTCACAAGTACTACTTCTCGAATCAGCCCGACTCGCGGATGCAGGCCAACGGCCTGGCCAAGTACATCTACGACAAGATGGGCAAGAAGGTGTACATCCTCTACACCGACTACGCCATGGGCCAGTCGGATGCCCGCCAGTTCAAGACGGCCCTGGAGAATCTCGGCGGCGATGTGGTCGGCGTGGCCGGGGCGCCGCTGGACACCAAGGATTTCAGCCCATGGTTCGGAGCCATCAATCAATCGAACGCCGATGTGCTGTTCCTGGCCTTCGCGGGCACCGACTCGCTCAGGCTGATGACGCAGCTCCATTCCTTCGGGATGACCAAGAAGTACAAGCTGGCCGGGATCGACTGCTTCCTCTTGCAACAGGATCTGCCGGCCATCGCGGAACCCATGGAGGGCTTCGTCCAGCTCGCGCACTACTCGCCCTACAACCCCGATGCGAACATGCAGGCCTTCAATGCCAAGTTCAAGAAGAAGTTCGGCGTCGACGGCAACATCATGGCCGGCGCCTACGACGGCGTGCTCTTCTGGGCGGCCGCGGTCGAAAAGGTCAAGAGCTTCGACGCCGACAAGGTGTCGGAGGCGCTGGAGGGCATGTGCCTGGAGGGCACCCACGTCGGCCGACAGTGCATTCGCAAGGAAGACCATCAAGTGATCATGGACATGCACCTCTACCGCGTGGAGAAGGGCAAGAACGTGCCCATCGTCACGCTGTCCGGCAAAGACACGATCGGCGAGTCCATGGTGGGCAAGGATCCCATCGCCGGCTTCAGCTGGGAGATCAAGAAGAAGAACTAGCCCTCGGTGGATTACCTGACCGCGGTTCTCTTGCCGCAGCTCCTGCACGGCCTCGTGTTCGGGGCCGCGCTGGGGTTGCTGGCCCTGGGCTTGACCGTGGTCTTCGGCTTACTGGGGGTGATGAACTTCGCCCACGGCGAGTTGTACATGATGGGCGCATACGCGGGGATCCTCGTCATCGCGCTGACCCAGTCATTCTGGGTCGCGCTGGTGGCGGCGCCCCTGCTGGTCGCGGCGCTGGCGGCGCTCACCGAGGTGACGACTATCCGGCCCATCTACCGGCGGGAGCCCCTCTACGGCTTGATTCTGACCTTCGGGCTCGCCCTGGTCTTTCGGGAGGGCATCCGGCAAATTTTCGGCGGAGACATGCGGCGGATCCTCTCACCGCTCCCCGGCTCCACACCGCTTCTCGGCATGACCTATCCGAACTACCGGCTCTTCCTGCTCGCCGCCTCCTCGTCCCTCCTGCTCGTCATTTGGCTCTTCTTCACCAAGACCCGGGCGGGAACTCTCGTCCGTGCCGCCGTCCAGGACGCGGAGATGCTCGACGGGTTGGGTGTGAACGTGCGGAGGCTCTTCACCTGGACCTTTGCCGGCGCGGCCGCCCTAGCGTCCCTGGCCGGCCTGCTGCTCGCCCCCGTGTACACCGTGTACCCTCAGATGGGCGTCGAGATGATCCTCCTCGCCTTCATCGTCGTCATCCTGGGGGGCATGGGCTCCATGGGCGGCTCCGTAGTCGCGGCCCTCATCATCGGCATCGCGCAGAGCATCTTTACGCTCTGGATGAACCCCCAGCGGGTGGCCATCGCCATCTTTGGGATCATGATCGTCGTGCTCATCGCCCGCCCGCGGGGACTCTTCGGTCGCGAGGGAGTCCTTGAGTAAGGCCTTTGGCTGGCGGGCGGGCGCCGTCTTCGCCGTGTTGGCGCTGCTGCCCCTCTGGCCGTTCATGTCGCGCTACTACCTGCTCCTCGCCTTCGATGCGCTCCTGTTCGGAGCCATCGCCATGAGCCTCGATCTCCTCATGGGCTACACGGGGCTGGTCTCCTTCGGCCACGCGGCCTTCTACGGCTTGGGCGCGTACGCCACGGCCGTGCTCTTGGAACGAGGTGTGCTCTCGCTGTGGCTGTGCCTCGGGTTCGCCCTGGTGGTGGTCGGGATCTATGCCCTCGTGGTGAGCTACTTTTCCACGGCCCGGCGGGGGATCTACTTCGCCCTGCTGACCCTCATCTTTGCCGAGGTCGTCTACACGTTCTTCCGCTACACGCAGGCCTTCGGAGGCTCCGACGGCATCCAGGGGCTCCCGGACGCGCAGCTCTGGCCGGGAGTCATCATCGACACGCCGGTGAAGAAATACTACCTGGTGTTGTTCTACGTCCTGGCCGCCTACGCAATCTGTCGGATCGTCGTCTCCTCGCACTTCGGCCGCGTCCTGGTGGCCATCCGCGAGAACGAGGACCGCGCGCGCTTCCTCGGCTACGACGTCCAGCGCTACAAGATGGTCGCGTGCATGATCTCGGCCCTCCTGACCGGGCTCGGGGGCGCCATCTATCCCATTCGCTCGGCATTCGCCACCCCAGATCTCATGGTCTGGACGGAATCCGGCGAGTTCATCATCTCAGTCATGATCGGCGGCATCGGCACGCTGGTGGGCCCGATCGTCGGGGGCGCCTTCTTCACCATCCTGCGCGACAGAGTCTCGTCGTACGTCGATTGGTACTTCATGGTGATCGGTGCCGTCCTCGTCCTCATCGTCCTGTTCATGCCACGCGGTCTACTCGGCCTCCCCGGTCTGCGGCGGTTGCGCGTGCGGCGCGCCGCCGCCTGAGCAAACGGCATGACGCCGAGCCGTCCGATTCTGGAGGTGCAGGATGTCTCCAAGCGGTTCGGAGCGCTGGCCGCGCTCTCCCACGTGAGCTTCAGCGTCCAGCGCGGCGAGATCTTCTCGGTCATCGGACCCAACGGCGCCGGCAAGTCGACCCTCTTCAACGTCATCGCCGGTCTGCACACGCCCTCCTCGGGACGCGTGATGTTCGAGGGCCGCGACGTCGCGGGCCTCCCCCCGGAGGCGGTCAACCGGCTCGGCTTGGCCAAAACCTTCCAGATCACGAACCTGTTCCCGGAGATCTCAGTGGCCGACAACGTCCGGGTGGCCGCGCAGTCCCGGGTTCCGGAGTCCGGGCGCCTTCGCTCGCTGTGGAGAGCCCCCGACGTGGACGACCGGGTCGCGGAGCTGCTCGCGTCCTTCGGGCTGGAGGGGCGGCGCGACGAACTGGCCGAGAACCTCTCCCATGGGGAGCAGCGCTACCTCGAGATCTGCCTGGCTCTGGCCACCGAGCCGACGTTGTTGCTGCTCGACGAGCCCACCGCGGGAATGGCGCCCGGCGAAACCAAAGAGGCCACCGCGCTCGTCAAGCGGACCATTGACGAGCGCGGCCTCACCCTGCTCCTCATCGAGCACGACATGAGCGTGGTGATGGGGATCTCGGACAGGATCGCCGTCCTCCATTTCGGTGAGAAGATCGCCGAGGGTTTTCCTCCGGACATCCGCAGTGATCCAAAGGTCATCGACGCCTACCTGGGCGGGGCCGAGGACTAAAGTGTTCCGCATCGACGACCTCCATGCGGGTTACGGCGCGACCCCTATCCTCTTCGGCGTGTCGCTCGAGGTCCGGGAGGGGGAGGCGGTGGCGCTCCTGGGCAAGAACGGGATGGGCAAAACCACGCTTATGAAGGCGGCGATGGGGTTCCTGCCATCCTGGCGGGGCCGCATCGAGTTCGAGGGCTCGAGTCTCACCGGCCTCACGCCGCACGAGATCGCGCGCTTGGGGGTGGGGCTCGTGCCCGAGAACCGCCGTATCTTCCCCGGCCTCACCGTGCGAGAGAATCTCGAACTGGGGTTGTCCGCCGTCCCCCGGCGCACGACGGCGCTGCGGCGGGAGCGGCTCGACGAGGTTTTTCGCCACTTCCCGCGCCTCTCGGAGCGCCTGAACCAGGCCGGCAGGACGCTCTCCGGCGGCGAACAGCAGATGCTCGCCATTGGACGCGTGATGATGGCCGGCGCTCGTCTGATCCTGATGGACGAGCCCACCCAAGGACTGGCCCCGGCGTTGGTGCGGCACATCCGCGACATGATCGCCGAGCTGAAGCGGCTCGGGGTCACCGTCCTCCTCGTGGAACAAAACGCGCGAGTTGCGCTGTCCGTCTGCGACCGCGGCTACATCATGGAGAAGGGCCAGATCGCCTTCGACGGATCAGCGAGGGAGCTGCGCGAGAGCCCGGTGACGCGCGAGAAACTTGGTGTCTGACGTGTACGTGAAGGATGAAAAGCGCGAGGTGGCCGAGTCCTGTCGCGGTGGATGCCCCTGAACCCACCGACGCGGTGGCGCTCGCAGGACCCTCCACCGTGCCACCCCGCAACTCACGGTCATGCTCGTTCTTGACCATCCACGTTAGGAGCCAAGAGCACTCAGGCGGGAAGCCTCGAGTGGGTTGATGGAGCGATTCACGACGGACCTGGGCGGCGTGCCGGGCCGCGGAAGGCGCCGCGCAACCGCAGTGCGTGTGGCCCTGGCGGCGCTCGTCGTCGCGGGGATCGTGTGGGTGTTGCCGGTCCGCCAGCCGGGACAACAGGATGGGCATCACGCCGCCCATGCGCCCGCGCTCGATCCCTTCGAGAAGGCGGGCGTCACCGAGCTCAAGGAGGGACAGCGAGGGCCTGCCTTCCGGCTGGCAACCCTAGACGGCCGACAGGCCTCGCTGGAGGAGTGGCGCGACAAGGCCATCGTCCTGAACTTCTGGGCCACCTGGTGCCAGCCCTGCACGTCAGAGATGCCCACCTTGGAGGCCCTGTGGCGCAGCTATCGCGAGCGGGGTCTCGTCGTGGTCGGCGTGTCCGTGGACCGCGGCGCGCCCCGGGCGCTTCTCGACCCCTATGTGAAGACCCTCGGTCTCAGCTTCCCGATCCTGCTCGATGCGGACATGAAGATCTCGAGCGCCTGGCGAGTGACCGGTATTCCGGCGACCTTTCTCATCCGGCCAGGCGGCGACGTCGCGGGTATGGCCGTGGGCGCCCGTGAGTGGAACAGCGAAGCGATGCACGCCTTGCTTGAAACCATGCTGCCATCGGGCCACGCGCACCGCTGAACACGAGCTGAGCGGCGAGCAGCGGGGCGCTCGATGAGCGCGCCGCTGGGTGAGAGCGGCCCGAGGGAGCATTCGCTCAAGGCTCGGCCCCACGAGATCGCGGAGCAGTGGAGGCGATGGTCCGAGCCCACCGGCCGAGCACCCTACGGGCGATCGCCTCTATGCTCCTTCCCGTGATCGATAACGGCCAATCACGAAGCCGGCGACCAAGGCTCCGGCCAGCACTGTCATCTCGGCACTCCAGGGCGCGGGAAGAGCCGTCGACGATTGCCGCGCCTCGGGACAGACCACTCGCGCGAGCTCCTTGGTCGTGATCTGCGTCATCTGCGGGATCTCCGTTATGCCGTAGACACAGATCTCCCCGGTGGGCAGCGCACAGAACCGCTCCGCAGGGCATTTGACCAGTATCTTCGGCGGGATCCTCTCCCCACAGCGCGCCCCGGCTCCCTTGAGCACCTGCAGAGTCACATCCGGGTACTTCGAAATCTGCTCCGGCATGAGACACCTCCACGATGGGGCTGGTCGCATGCTCCCTCTCGCAGTGGGGGCGCACGACCTCTCGGGCGTCCCTGAAGAGTCCCGTCCTCCTAGCAGCAGGGAGCGCGGTCGTGAGCCGAGGTACCCTCAGCCCAACTGTTTGCGTTCCCCCTCGGCCGGCTCCAGTCAGAACTTGCATGTCCACTCGCGATACAGCGTCGTGGCGGCGGTGAGGTGCTCGTGGGCTTGATCGCGCTTGCCCACGCGCCGGTAGAGCTAGTGCTGACCGAGCGCGGCCACTTGGGGGTGAGATCCTCGGCATGCAGCGACTCCAGAGTCTCCGCCACCTGACAGTGCAGGAGCTTCCGACGGAACCGCAACAGCCCGGCGTAGGCCACCTCGCGCACCCGGTCGTGCACGAACGCGAGTCGCTCGCCGACGGCGCGCAGCACTTGCCGTCTCACAGGGGGTTAAGGAGATGGTCGACCTCACGCGGGAAATAGCGAGACACCTAGCCCGCTTCTCTCATGACCACCCAGTCCTGTATGATGCTCCACCACGAAAAATAATGACGAGCGACGAGCACTCGCAGCTGGACAGCGAGAGCCGGTCACTGCTGAGAGAGCTCTGGGCCACGCCGGTGAGCCGGCGCTGGGTGCTCAAGGCCGGCCTGGGCTCAGCCGCGGCCATGGCTTTTGTACACCAGAGTAGCCGTGGCAGTTCTCAAACAGTTAGGCGTCCAGAAAGCGCTCGAGGCGATCCCCATGATCGGGCAGGTGGTGGCGCTCATCTCGGCAATCGGCGATGCGATCACATTGGCCGAGGCGATCGCCGAGACGATCGTTTCGCCCTGGGTGATCGAGAACGAGGTGACCCTCACCTACCAGGCCACGGTCACCATCTCGCGCGACCCCTCGACCGGCCCCGGCGGCACGTTCCCGACGACCGCCCAGAAATGGCGCCTGGAGGCCCTCGTCGACGGAGCCCTTACCCTCGACCCCATCACCGGCACCATCAACGAGGGAGGTCGGATCCGCTCCGACCCCTTGGCGCTCACCGTGACGGCCCCGTTCGGGGGCAAGTTCATCCAGTGGAGCGTGGCCATGTTGGACGGGGCCGACCATCAGGTGGCGACCGGGGTCTCCCCCCAGCTCCCCAACGATAACCCCGCCCAGCCGCCCTCGGTGGTGTCCTTCGCGATTACCCAGCTGCCGGCCCCGGTCACCGCCTCAACAGTCTTCACGCGGACCGACACCACAACCTATAGCCCGGCCGCCGGCGGCTACACCTGGTCGAATCAGGTATCCTCCGGGGTACGGTCGCCAGCGGCGGGATCCAGGAGGTGACCGGCGTGGCCGTGGCCACCCGGGCCGGCGTCGCCGGGGTCGTCTGGAAGCAGGGCGACCGCTACTACCTGCGCGGAGTACCCGTGGCCGAGAACGGCACCACCATCCAGCTCCGCACCGCCCCCAAGGAGGGCTACGCCCGCCGCCCCTTCCTGATCTTCGACGCCTTCGTCGAGCGCACCGATGAGGGCAACCACGTGCTGCTCGAGCCGGACGAGACCACCGACGCCTACAACGTGCGCCGGGTCAGCCTGGACCCGGCGACCGGAGCAATCGATTGGGACCCCACCGTCTCGTACGGCACCTTCACCCTGCCCGTGTCGGCCGCCGCCCTGCACTCCTCGGGGCGGGTGGTCGCCCTGCACACCACCAGCAGCCGCCTGGGCGTACTTCAGCCGGTCGCCACCCCTAGGGCTCACCTGGCCGCCTACAGCGCCGGCCCGGGCAGCCAGATCGGCCTGCTGCGCTCACCATCGCCGTGGCTGTGACCAACCCCGGCGTCGTGCTCATCCTGGAGGCTGACGCATCCCAGCTGTCCGCCTTCGACCTCAACGGCAACCCCGTCCGCTACTTCGGAGCCGGCACCACGCTTCAGTTCACCCTGCCCCTGGCCTCGCAGGGCACCTACCTCGACCTGGCCGTGGACGGCGCCAGCCAGATCTACCTCCTCTACTACACCAGCGACGGCTCCCGCCCCGAGCACTACCGCGTCGACGTCTACACCCAGGCTGGCGCGCCGCTCAACACCAACAGCCCGAGCGTAAACGTGCCCCACCTGGCCGTGGACTACTGGCGCAGCATCTTCGCCGCTAATTACGACCCTCTCACCGACCTAGGGACCACGACGCCCCACATCGACCCCGACCCCGCCCTGGGCGTGGCCGAACCCTCCCTGAGCCGCTTCGATCCCATCACGCCGAGCAGAGCACGGCGCTTGCGGCGCTGACGGCGGCCCAGGGGAGTAGCCAGTGACAATCGTGGCCACGTGCCTGTCGCCAGTGACAATCGTGTCCCGGTACCGGTCGCCAGTGCCTCTCCTGGCCGCGATGTTGGTCGCCAGCCTCGTCGCGGCGCCACCTGCGCTTGCCCAGCCATCCGGATCCGCCTTCATCTACTGGGCCAACTTGTCGCCCAACACGATCGGACGCGGCACGATCGACGGCAACCCCGCCAACGTCAACCAGCGCCTCATCACTGTCGGCACTTCCGCTTCAGGCGGCAACTCC
>JBKPAK010000015.1:0-78278 GCA_046726415.1 Candidatus Methylomirabilota bacterium | reverse complement strand
GGCGGCGCCCACGGAGCTTCCCATTTCACCTGGATGCAGCAATCCTATCGTCGTCATCGCAGCCCTCTCCTTGATTGCGAATCTCTCGTCCCGGTGGCCCTTCACAGAACTTTATCCCGGACACATACGCCTTTCACAGGGGCCCCTCATCCTCGCAGAGTAGGCGGGCCGGCGCGCCCGTCACCACGAGTGAAGGAGGAGTTCTATGAAGCGACGCGCGATCATTGGCGTGCTGGCGGTGTTGACGGGTGGCCTCCTGACGGGGGCCACGGTGCTGGCCTTCGGTGGGCCATCCCATCGGTACGGGGTGATGAAGCGTTTCGCGTCGGCGACCATCGACGACGCGCTGGATAAGGCCAGCGTGACCCCCACCCAACGAACCGCCGTTTATGCCGCGCGCGACCGCGTGTTCGCGGCGGTGGAGCAGCACTGGCAATCGCGGGGCGGCCGGATGGAGGAGGCCCTTCGGCTCTTCGAGGCCGATCAGATCGATCTCGCCCACGTGGCGGCCCTGCGCCAGGCCCGGGAAGATGAGCACCAGCAGCTGGCCGATACGGTTCAGCAGGCTCTCGTGGAGGTGCACGATGTGCTGACTCCTGCTCAGCGCAAGGTGGTCGCGGACTACGTCCGCTCGCACCATCGGACCGCATGCACTGATGGGCGCCGCATGAACTGATACCGTACCGGCATGGCGAGCCCCGTGGCCGCGCTCCTCATCGACGACGATGCGCGCCTGGGCGCCATGGTGGCCGAGTATCTCGGCCCCCATGGGATCGAGGTCACCGTCGCCGCCGACGGGGAGCGCGGCCTCGCGGCGCTCGCCGGCCGGAACTTCGACGTGGTGCTGCTGGACGTCATGCTGCCGGAGATGGACGGCTTCGAGGTGTGCCGCCGCCTCCGCACCACGGCCGAGGGCGCCACGATTCCCGTGCTGATGCTCACCGCCCGGGGCGAGGACGTCGACCGCATCATCGGCCTCGAGCTGGGTGCCGACGACTACCTGGCCAAGCCCTTCAACCCGCGAGAGCTGCTCGCCCGCATCCGCGCGATCCTGCGCCGCGCGACCCCCGCCTCGCCCGCCCGCGGGCGGCGTCTGCGCGTGCGGGGCATGGAAATCGACCTCGATGCGCGCGAGGTGGTGGCCAGCGGCCGGCGGGTGAATCTTACCCACTACGAGTTCGAGCTGCTCGCGCTGCTCGCCCGCGCGGCCGGCCGCGTGCTCTCGCGCGAGCAAATTCTGGACGCCCTCAAGGGACAGGACTACGAGAGCTTCGACCGCTCCATCGACGTCCACATCTCCCGGCTGCGCGCCAAGCTCGAGCGAAATCCGAAGGATCCTCGTTCCATCAAGACGGTCCGAGGCGTCGGTTACGTGCTGCTGCGCGATGGAGGTGACGGGTGAGGTCGCTCCACGCGCGCGTCTACGTGCATTTCCTGGGCGTGCTTCTCGTGGCGGGCCTGGCCGCCACGATCGTCTTCGCTCTCGGCACCCGCGACGCCCCCTGGCGCCAAGTGGCCGAGCTCGTCGTCCGCCACGTCGCCTCGCTGGTCGGCGAGGTATGGGGCGATCCGGACGCGCTGGCCCGCCGACTGCAGCAGCTCCACGACACGTTCGAGGCTGATCTCCTGGTTCGTGAGATCGACGGGCGGGTGGTGGCCAAGCTGGGTCGGACGCTCCCTGCGCTCACGCCGGCCGAGGCTCGCGAGGTGAGTGAAGGGCGCGTGATCGTGACCCATCGCCCCATCCGGTTTGCCGCCGTCGCCGTTCGCGAGCCCGGGTCGGGGCGCATCGTGGGGAGTCTGCAGGCCTCGAGGCCACGGCGGTTCGGGCCGCCGAACCTGTTCCAGCCGGTCCTCGCGGTGACGGTAGTGCTCCTGGTCGTCGCCCTCGCCACGCGTCCCCTGGCCCGCCGCATCGCGCGGCCTCTCGAGCGACTGACGGAGGGCGCTCGCCGGTTGGGCCGGGGAGAGCTCGGCTATCGCGTGCCCCCGGCCGAGCGGACGCGCCGGTGGTGGCGTGTGGGACACCGATCCAGCGACGACGAGCTGACCCAGCTCACCCACGCCTTCAACGACATGGCCGAGCGCGTCCAACGCACCGTCCGCGGCCAGCGGGAGTTGCTGGCGAATGTGTCGCACGAACTGCGGTCGCCGCTCACTCGGATTCGCATGGCCCTGGAGCTGCTCCCTCGGGACGCGGCGGCCGCCGCGCGCCTGGAGGACGTGGAGCGCGACCTCGCCGAGCTCGAGCGCCTCATCGACGATGTGCTGACCACGGCGCGTCTGGAAGCCACCGGACTCCCCACGCACCTCGGTGAGGTGCGTCTGCCGAGGATTCTCGAGGACATTGCCGAGCGCGCGCGCCGCGATCTGGTGACCGCACCCGTCGACATCCGCGTCCTCCCGGGGCCGGACATCCGCGTGATGGCGGACGAGACGCTTCTGCGCCGCGCGCTGTGGAATCTCGTCGAGAACGCGGCCAAGTACGGCGCGCCGCCCGTCACTCTGGCGGCTGCGCGCGAGGGCGATCAGGCTCGGCTGAGCGTCTGCGACGAGGGACCGGGGATCGCGTCGGCCGACCGGGAGCGCGTGCTCGCCCCGTTCGTGCGTCTGGACACGGCCCGCACTCCCGGCGCCTCCGGCGAGCGCTCGCGCGGTGTCGGCCTGGGACTCACCCTCGCCCGTCGAGTGGCGGAGGTGCATGGCGGCGCCATCGCTATCGAGGCGGCGACCATCCTGAATGGGCGAGAGCGTGGCTGCTGCGTGATGATCACCATCCCAATCGGCGGTGCCGCCTAGCGGACGGCGGGTTCTTTCGGGTCCGGCGGGCTCTTCTGCCGTCCCAGCGCGCCACCCCGGCCGACTCGCGCTCGCCAGTGTTCACGAATCATCGACGTGGGCCGGCGGCGCCGATGCAGTCTGCGAGCAACGCGAGCGCGGCCTGCGCGAACCTCCACATGTTCGCGATGCGATCCGCCGCTCCGGTCTCCAGCGTGATGACGCGCTCGACGGGCCCGGCTACGGCGAGGCAAGCGTGGCCGGCGGCGTCGCCGTAACGGTTGCCGGTTGGCCCGGTGGCACCCGTCTCGCTCAGGCCCCAGGTGGTGCCGAGGAGCTCGCGCACGGACCGGGCCTTCAGGAGGGCGTAGGGCTCCGAGCTGGAGCGCATGCCCGCCACGCCCTCGTCGGGGACGCGCAGCAGAGCCCGCCGCGCCGCTTGGGTGTAGATCACGGCCCCACCGAGGAAGTACGCGGAGGCGCCCGGGACGGCGAGCAACGCCGCCGAGATCAGGCCTCCCGCCGAAGATTCGGCGACCGCCACCGTCTCGTGCCGAGCCATGAGCAGCCCGCCGACTCCACTGCCCATCGAACTGAGATCGTTCATCGTCGTCACCTCCGGGCGAGGGTAGCCCAAATCTCGGTGCGGTGTGAGAAGATCCCGCGCCCGTGCCCCGCGCGAGCGTGGACGCTTCTTTTCTCATCCCCCGTTCATGGGTTTCTTAGATCGCCCGATCACAGTAGGGACACTGCAGTGGTGTGCCGTCGCAGAGCGGAGACTGAATGGATAGAGAGATCCTTCCGACCCACGGGGTTGCCGAGGAGACCTTTCGAGGCCCCCATCTCGCTACTCCACGCTCAGTCCCGCCACGATCCGCGCGTTGGGAACGCGCTTGAAGATCTCGGGTGTGGTGCGGATCTTCGACGAGCGGCTGCCACTGCCCAGCACCACGTATTCGAGCGGCATCAGTTTGTCGTCGACGAAGATCGGAAGAGACTCCGGCAAGGCGAGGAGAGTCACGCCGCCGATCATCATGCCCGTCACGTCCCGCGTCTCCTCGGCGGACGCGAAGGACAGCCGTGAGACGCCCATGAGCCCGCGGACGGCGTGGTTCACGTCGAGACGAGTGGTGGCCTTGACCGCGCAGGCCGCATACTGTTTGGGCTCCTTCTTCGAGGCCACGATGATGGTGTTTGCCGAATGGTCCAGCGGCACCCCATAGTGGGCACAAAAGAGGGCCGTGTCGGCATAGGCCGGGTCGATAGGCATCAGCTCATAGAGAAGGCCGAGCGCGTCGAGGGCCTGACGCACGCGCGCCTCGATCTCGTTCTCGATCATGGCTCGATCATGAGTCGTGTGTCCTCCGAGGCGGCGTCCCGATTGAGGAGTGCCACCTCACCGCCCCGCACTATAATCCGAGCATCATGCCCCTGGCGCCAATTCCGCCGCTCGTCCACCTCGCGGAGAGGAGCTCATGAAGATCACCGCCATCGACAGTCTCATCCTGCGCATTCCCATGAGCAAGCCCATCGCCCTCTCCCTGCCCACGCACGACCTGGTGGTCACGGCCATCCGGACCGACGAGGGCCTCAGCGGGCTCGGCTATACCCTGGTCTTCGGCAGTAGTGGCTCGGAGGCGGTCCTGGCCTACGTGACGTCGCGCCTGGCGCCGCTGCTCGTCGGGGAGGATCCGCTCTTCGTCGAGCGGCTGTGGGAGAAGATGTTTCGCGCCGACCGCGGGATCAAGCGCCAGGGCCTGGCGGCCTACGCGTTGAGCGCTCTCGACATCGGGCTCTGGGATCTCGTGGGCAAGGCCGCGCGCCTGCCGCTCTTCAAGCTGTGGGGCGCGGTCACCGACCGCATCCCGACCTACGGCAGCGGAGGCTGGGGCGACTATGCGGTGGCCGATCTCGTGGCCGAGGCGGAGCGCTACGCGGCGATGGGCTGCCGCCACTACAAGATGAAGATCCACGACCCCGATCCGCGGGTGAATCGCGAGCGGGTGAAGGCCGTGCGCGAGGCGCTGGGGGCTGGCGTGCGGCTGATGGTCGACGTCAACCAGAAGCTCGACGTGCTGAGCAATATCCGCCAGGCGGCCCTCCTCGAGGAGTTCGACCTCGTCTGGTACGAGGAGCCCGTGCTGGCCGATGACCTCGCGGCCTGCGCAGAGGTGGCCCACGCCATCCGGATTCCGGTGGCCACCGGCGAGAACAACTACTCGCGCTTCGAGTTCCGGGAGTTGATCGAGCGGCGCGCCGCGCGCTACCTGATGCCCGACGTGTGCCGGGCCAACGGCTTCAGCGAGACGCTCAGGATCGCCCGCCTGGCCGCAGCCCATGGGGTGCTCGTCTCGCCCCACGTCGTCCACGAGCTGTCGCTGCACGTGGCGGGCGCCCTCAGCAACGCCTTCCTGGTGGAGTTCATCGACTGGACGCCGGCGGATCTCTTCGCCGAGATGCCGCGCTGCGAAGGCGGCTCCTTCCGCATCCCCGACCGTCCCGGTCACGGCATGGCCCTCGCGCCGGGCGCCGAGCAGAAATACCGGCTGGGGTGAGGCGGGCGGCGACAGCCGCGTCTACGCCGGGAATGGCTCATCGATGACCGCCGGTCGCCCCATTCGCATCGGCGTGCTCGTTCCGCCGGGCAATCCGACCATCGAGCCTGAGCTCTACCGGATGGCTCCGCCGGGCGTCACCATTCATTTCGCGCGAATGGAGGTCGGGCCGTCGACCCGCGCGCATGGCGGCCCCGACGGAATGGAGGCGCGCACGCGAGCCTACCTCGATGCGCTGGCTGGCCCCGCCACGGCCCTTGGCGCGGTAGAACCGGCCGTCGTCGTTCTCGCCCACACCTCGTCGAGCTACCTCACGGGATTCGCAAACGAGCCGGGTCTCGAGGCCCGGCTGGGCAGACTGGCCGGAGCGCCCGCTCTCACGGCGGCCCGAGCCGTCCTCGCCGCCGTGCAGCACTTGGGGATCGAGAGGCTGGCCCTCGGCACGCCGTATCCGGAAACGATCAGCGAGCAGGCGCGTGCCTATTGGGAGGCCGCCGGACTGCGCGTGGTCGGCTTTCATCGCCTGGCCAGCGCGAATATCTACGCTGAGCCGGAGTCGCGGGCCGCCGAGCTGGCGCGGCGGGCCGATGTGGCGAGGGCGCAGGCGGTGCTGCTGAGTGGAACGGGGCTGCCGACCGTCGGCGTTCTCGAAGACCTCGAGCGGGAGCTCGGCAAGCCGGTCCTCAGCAGCAACCAGGCCTCGCTGTGGCGCGCTCTCCGGATGGTCGGGCTGGTCGTCCCCATCGCGGGGTACGGCTCCCTCCTACGTCGTCCGTAGTCGACGCGAGCCCGCCGGTGTCGAGGGTGGCGCGGTCGGCAGAGCAACGACTTCTGGCTCCTCTTCGCCGTGTTCTGCGTGACGCTCCTGCTGCTGCCTTTGCTCACCCGCGTGCGCGTGGAGCCGGCCAAGAAGCCCTCCCCGCGTGGGGAAAGCGCGCCCGCGCCGCTGCACGTAGACTGAGCGGGGCGGCGGCGGTCTCCTCGGTCTCCTGCCGAGGAATTGCCCGAGGCGGGGCCCGGACTCTCAGCCGCGGGCTTGGACGAAAGCCGCTACCCCGGCGAGCTGGTGCGAGACGAGGCGCGCGTAGAGGCCGCCCTGGGCGCGCAGTGTCTCGTGATCGCCGACCTGGACCACCCGCCCGCCATCGAGGACGATGATCTGGTCGGCGTCGCGCACGGTAGACAGGCGGTGGGCGATCACCAAGGTGGTGCGATGGCGGGCGAGGATGGCCAGCGAATCGCGCACCGTTTGTTCGTTGACGGCATCGAGATGCGACGTGGCCTCGTCGAGAATCAGGACGGGCGCGTCTTTGAGGAAGGCCCTCGCCATCGCCACGCGCTGACGCTGACCACCGGAGAGTTGGGCGCCGCGCTCACCGACCAGCGTATCGAGGCCATCCGGGAGCGAGCGCACGAAGTCGTCGAGCGAGGCCTTGCCAATTGCCTCCGCCACCTCCGCCTCGCTCGCCGTCGGCCGGGCGATCAAGATATTGTTCCGGAGCGTGTCGTTGAAGAGGTACGTGTCCTGCGCCACCAGGGCGATCCGCCCGCGCAAGTCGTCGAGCGGGTAGTCCCGGAGATCGCGCCCGTCGAGTCGGACCACTCCCGCCGCGGGATCCCAGAATCGGAGGAACAGGTTGGCGATGGTGGTCTTGCCAGCGCCGGACGGGCCGACCAGCGCCGTCGTGGCGCCCGCCGGCACGGTGATCGACACGTCGTCCAGAGCCGTCCGGGCCCGCCCGGGATAGGCAAAGCGCACGCGAGCCATTTCGAGCGCCGTCGCCGTCGGCCCCGTCGTGGCTACCCCTGGACCGTCGGTGACGGGGACAGGCTCCGCGTGCACCGCGTATACCCGTCGCGTGGCGCCCAAGGTGTCGGCGAGCTGGCGACCAATCTGGGCGATCTCCCACACCGGAACGAAGGCCGACATGGCGAGCAAGGTCAGCAATGGCAGCACACCGCCATCGAGCCGTCCGGCCGCGGCCAGCGCCGCTCCCGTGGCCACTACCGCCAGACCCCCGAGGCCCGTGGCGATTTCCTGCAGCGCCGTCTGGCGGGACAGATCTTCGAGGAAGGGCAGGCGCGCGTCGGTGTACGCGCGGGCCCGGACGGCGAAGGCCACGCCGCGCGGGCGCTCCTGCTGGAACGCGACGATCTCCGCCAGCCCCTGGACCGTATCGACGGCGTGGGCGTTCATTTCGCCCGACGCCTCGCGCGCTCGCGAGCCCAATCGGTCGATACGGGCCCGCGCCAGGACGGGGCTCAGCGCGGTATAGGCGAGGAAGGGAAGCACGGCCAAGGCCAGCGGCCAGCCGAAGGCGACCAGGATGGCCAGGACCCCCGCCGGGACGAGGACGGCCACGAAGGCCGGCGCGATGGTATGGGCGAAGAAATACTCGATCAGCTCGATGTCGTGAGTCGCCACGCCCACCAGGTCGCCAGAGCGTCGGCGCGTGAGATAGGCCGGGGCCAAGGCGTCCAGCTTCCGGAAGACATCGAGCCGCATGTGCGTGAGCAGGCGAAACGCCATGTCGTGGGCGAGCCACGATTCGAGCCAGTGCAGGAGGCCGGCCAGCGGCGCCACCACCGCCAGTCCCACGAGCAGCCATCCGAAGGACTCGCCCCGTTTGAGGGCCAGCACGATCAGCGCGCTCACGACACCCACGCCGATCAGCGATACCACCCGCGCGACGCCGAGCACGAAGGTGACGGCAAGCTGCCCGCGATAGGGGGCGACGATACCGAGAAGGATCGCGATGACCCGGCGCCAGCCCAGGCCCTGGGCCTTCACGATCCCGTCGGTGACCGCGGCCTCGTGCAGCGGGTCGCCGCCGTGACCTGACGGGACATCGGCGCTCGCGCCCGCCGCCGCTTCGGAAGGGTCGATGAAATCGGCCGCGCCCAGGCCGTCCCGAGCTTGCCCCGCCATGAGCCGGTAGTAGGCGCCGCGGCGGGCCATCAGCTCGGCGTGTCGTCCGCTTTCCGCGACGCGTCCGTCCTCGAGGGCGAGGATGCGGTCCGCGCCGATCACGCTCGAGAGGCGATGGGCGAAGATCAGCGTGGTGCGGCCCTGCATCAGCCGATCGAGCGCTTCCTGGATGACCGCCTCGCTCTCCGCGTCGACCGATGACAGGGCCTCGTCGAGAATGAGGATGGGCGTGTCACGCAAGAGGGCCCGGGCGATGGCGATGCGCTGGCGCTGGCCGCCGGATAGGCGCACGCCGCGTTCGCCGACGACCGTCTGGTAGCCCTGCGGCAGCCCCTCGATGAACTCGTGGGCGTTGGCGGCCCGCGCCGCGGCCTCCAGCTCCGCCGGCGTCGCCTTGGGCCTGCCCATGCGGAGATTGTCCTCGACGGTCCCGTGAAAGAGATAGGTGTCCTGACTCACCACGGCGATCGCGCCGCGCAGCTCATCGAAACTGAGCGTGCGCACGTCCTGGCCGCCCACGAGCACCCGACCGCCTTGCGGATCGTAGAAGCGGAGGAGGAGCCGCGCGATCGTCGACTTACCCGAGCCGCTTGGCCCCACGATGCCCACGCGCTCGCCGGCACCCACCGCCAAGCTCAGGCTCTCGTGCGCAGGCTGGCGGCCACCGGGATAGGCGAAGGTGACGCGCTCGAACTCGACGGTCGGCACCAAGCGTCGGGGGCCAGGACCTGACGCGGGGCGATCGTGAACGGCGGGCCGCGCGTCGAGGATCGAGAAGATCCCCTGGGCGGCGGACAGGCCGAGCATGCCTTGATGGAGCAGAATGCGGAGCTCGCGCAGGGGACGAAAGACCTCGACGCCGAGCATGAGAATCACCAGGAGCGCGGATAGCTCCATCTCTCCGGCTCGCACGCGGTACGCGCCCCAGCCGAGGGCGACCGCCGCCCCCACCGCGATGCCGGTGTCGGTGATCCCACGGGCGAGCGTGTTGGCTCCGAGGACCCACATGGTGCTCCGGAAGAGCGCCCAGCCCCGCGTCTCCAGCATCTTCAGCCTCGCCGCGCTCTGGCCGAACGCCTTCAGGGTCGCGAGCCCCTGGATCGAGTCGAGGAACTCCGCGGCGAACGCACTGTAGGCCCTCGACCGCGCGAGGCTGGCCTGACTGTCTTTGCGGTGCCACAGGGCCGGCGCGAGCAGGGTGACGATGGCCGCGCCGAGGAGCACCAGGGCGATCGGCAAGTCCAGGAAGGCGACGAATGCGAAGATGAGGACGGGTGTCAGTGCGGCCACCGCGAGCTGTGGCACGTACTGGCCGAAGTACACCTCGAGCTGCTGCACCCCCTCGACCATGGAGACGAGGACGTCGCCGGTGCGGGACCGGGTGAAGTGGGCGGGCCCCAGGGCGACGATCTGATCGTAGATGGTCTGGCGCAGGCGCGCCTGCACGAGGGTCGCCGTCCGGTGGGCCATCTTGGTTCGCATGTGCTCGAGGGCGCCCCGCAGGACGATCACGACGCCGGTGAGCGCGATGGGGAGGGCCAGCGCGTCGAGGGAGGCTCCCCGAAAGACCTGAGCCAAAAGCCATCCCAGCAGGGCCAGGCGGCCGATTCCCGCGATCACCTGAAGCAGGCCGATGGCCACGGTGGCCGCGATGCGAAGGCGCACCCCCTTGGTGAAACTCCACAGCCGTCGGTCGAGATACATGAGCCTCAGCCCTCGAAGATTGCCCGCCGGTACATGTTCATGAGCCCCGACCCTGCATTCTCGACAATATTGGCCAGGATGGCAAAGACCGCGCGACGGCCTTGCCGCACCTGCCCGCACACCGCCTGATGCGTCGCGCGGGCCTCACGGAGCCGCTCCGCCACGACGTACTGCATGAAATACTCGCTCTCACCCATGCCGGGCCTCCTTCGGAAGGTCCAGGCTAGTGCACCACATGCGGCTCGGGTGCGGGAGCCGTCAGGGGTGGATCACCCCGCTCCGGATTCGAAGCGCCTCCAACCCCGATGATGTTGCTACCCTCACGGCATGCAGTGGGACGACCTGCGAATCTTTCTCGCCGTCGCCCAGGCCGGAAGCCTGCGGCGCGCAGCCCGCGCGCTGGGGCTTGGTCAGCCCACCGTTGTCCGGCGCCTCAGACACCTCGAGCAGTCCCTCGGCGCGCGCCTCTTCGAACGCACGCCGGATGGGCATCGGCTGACTCGCGGGGGGCAGGATCTGCTGCCGATGGCCCAGAGCATGGCGGAAACCGCCACCACCATCGACCGCCGGCGGGTGGCCTTTGCCGACGAGGCCAGGGGCGTCGTCCGCGTCGCGGCCGGTGAGTGGCCGGCCCGATTCCTGGCGCCCCGGCTGGCGAGGTTTGCCGACCGACACAGCGACCTCACAGTCGAGCTGGATGAGACGCACCTGGAGCCCGATCTCGGTCGGCGCGCGGCGGATCTCTTCGTTCGGCACGGCCTGCCGGCCCGAGGACACTTGGTCCGGCTCGGCCTGGGGAGCATGGCCGCGTCGGTGTACGGCGCGAAGCACCTGGTCGAAGCCCAGCCTGCCGCGCGGACCGACGCTCGCTGGCGCGACTGTCCGTGGGTGGCCTACGATGCACCCCACGAATACTTCCGTTCGATGGCATGGCTTGCCGAGCGCACTGGTGATCGGCCGCCGCGGATCCGCGCCTCGCGGTTCGGCCTGCAGGTCGAGGCGATCCGGGCTGGCGCCGGGCTCGGCGTCTTGCCATGCTTCGTCGGTGACGCCGACGCGACGCTCGTGCGCCTGACCGCGCCGGTGGCCGAGCTGAGCGCCGACTACTGGTTGCTGGTCCATCCCGACCTCAAGGCGGTCCCCCGAGTCAGGCTGGGGATCGAGTGGATTCGCTCGGCCTTCAAAGAGGCCAAGCCGATCCTCCAGGGCCTTCGCCCTACACGCGAATGAAGATGTGCCGGCGGTGGAGCACACTCATCACGCCGAGCCAGAGGAGGACATAGGCGAGCGCGAAGAACAGCGAGGCGTTGACCGGCTCTGCCCATGGGGCGAATAGGTGCGTGTAGATCCATCGGTGCAGACTCACTGACCCTCGTTCGCCGTCGGCGACCTTCGCGAGGATCAGTAGGCGGGCGACGAACGTGGAGAGCACGAAGGCGGCAATGGCGTTGGTGCCGAAGATGACGAACGGCGTCGCCCAGCGCGTCCATCGCCTGATCTCGACCAGCCAGTAACAGGCCGCCAGGACCACGAGCGCGGCGCCCGCCGCGAAGACGACGTACGAACTGGTCCACAGCGCCTTGTTGATGGGAAACCACCGGCCCCACGTGAATCCGATGGCGCCGGCCGCGACACCGGCGCCCGCCATGCCGACCGCCTGCCTGACGTGCGGCCGCGAGGAGCGAAGCCACTGGCCGGTGAGCACGCCGCCCAGAGTGGTAGCGATGGCGGGAAGACTGCTGAGGATTCCCTCGGGGTCGTACACCTTCGCCGCTCGCCAGATATGCGGACCGAGGACGGCCCGGTCGATGTACGCCGCGAGGTTGCCCTCCTTGCCGAGGTTGCCGGCCCCGAATCCCGGCACCGGCACCAACATCATGAGTGCCCAGTATCCGAGGAGGAGGCTTGCGGCCGACGCCCCCATGATGGCCACCTGGTGCCGGGGCCACGTCGCGAGAAAGAGCAGAGCGGCCGCGAGATAGCACACGGCAATCCGTTGCAGCACTCCGGGAATTCGAATCGCGGCAAAGTCAAAGGATGGGAACCCGGCCAGGAAGAGGCCGAGCGCGAAAAGAAAGGCTGACCGGCCCACGATTCTCACCATCAGGCGGGCGCGCGGCTCGCCGCGCTCCAGTCGTGGTGCCAGAGCGAGGGTGATGGACACGCCCACGGCGAACAGGAAGAAGGGGAAGATCAGATCGGTGGGCGTCCAGCCATGCCACTCGGCGTGGGTGAGGGGCCGATGGACGGCGCTCCAGCTCCCGGGGTTGTTGACGAGAATCATGCCCGCGATGGTCAGCCCTCGGAACACATCGAGGGAAACGAGCCGGCCCTCGCCCATACGCCCTTGATTCTAGCGGTATCCCCGGTTGGAGGATTCCGATGACCGCAGACGGCTGGCCCACGCGAGCGGGCACTCCCGTCACGGCGGAGAACCGGCCGGCCACGGCGTCGCGCGGCATGGTGGTGACCAATCACCCACTCGGCTCCGCGGCGGGGCCGAGATGCTGGGCGGCATGAACGCCATCGGGATCGATGGCGACCTCACGGGTGCCGCCTGCTGGAGAGCGGACGGTACGCCGATCGGCGTCAGCGGCGGTCGAGCCCGGCCGGGTGTCCGCTTCCGCCTCGAGGCCGGCCGTCGCTGATCCGTCGGGCGTGTGGCTAGGGCGCCGCCCTCCAGGTGAGCGAGCTCATGGCCATGTCCATCGCGAATCCAGAGTCACGCATGGACGGTGGTGACGTCGATCTTCACTGCGGTCGCGGCCGCGACCGTGCGGTAGAGGGGTCAGCGACCCTTGTAAGTCTCGACGAGATGCTCCGCCTGCGCTTGGCTCACCCCTCCCAGCTGGAAGCGCATCGTCACGCCCGCGAACCGGTTGGGCTCGCTTGCCGTGCGGATGCCTTCGATGGTAACGTCCATCCCCTTCAAGGGGACGTTGGTCTCCTGGGCATAGGCCTCGATGAGGGTGACGCCGCACGACGAGATGCCGGCCAGGAAGGCCTCGCTGTTGGTTAGGACGTCGGCCTGGGGCCGGGACGACGAATCGAGGGTGAGGCGCGCGTCCCGCACCCGACTCACCGCACGCCCTACGGTGCCGCTGCTGGACGATCGAATGCTATCGATCTTGTCGTCGCTGCTCATGGTCTCCTCCTCGCGCGAGCGGGTCGACCGTCGCGTGATGACGGGACGATGATGCCGCCTCGACGCGACAGGCGTCAAGCGGGACATCCTTTCGCTGGACCTCGTCCGCGACCTCTTGACACCCCGGCGGCGCCCCCGCATGATCGCGCCCTCGGCATGAATAACCGCCCCATGGGCCCCGATCAGAGCCTGTCGGTATGGAGGCATCCGGATGAAGGCAGCCGTCCTCTACAAGGCCAACGAGCCGCTCCAGGTCGTCGACGTTCAGCAGGAAGGGCCGCGCGCCGGAGAGGCGCGGGTGAAGGTCAAGGCTGCCGGCATCTGCCACAGCGACTGGCACATCATGAACGGCGACTGGCCGCTGCCGCTTCCCATGGTGCTCGGCCACGAGGCGGCGGGCATCGTGGACGAGGTCGGAGCCGGCGTCACCAACGTCAAGGCGGGCGACCACGTCATCTTCTCCTTCCGCCCGCACTGCGGGCGCTGCCTCTACTGCTCCATCGGTCGCTCCATCCTGTGTGATGGCTACAGCTCGCCGCGGTGGGGCCTGCTCGACGGCACCTGCCGCATGCGCCGCAACGGCGAGGATCTGAGACAGATGGCGCGCATCGGGACGTTTGCCGAGTCGGTGGTGTGCCCGGCGGAGATGCTGGTGCCCATCCGTCAGGACATGCCGTGGCCCCAGGCGGCGCTCACCGGGTGCTGCGTGCCGACCGGCGTCGGCGCCGTCATGAGCTGCGCGAAAGTGGAGGCCGGCGCGTCCATGCTCGTCGTCGGCTGCGGCGGCGTCGGACTCAATGTCGTGCAGGGCGGGAAGCTGGTGGGGGCGGAGAAGATTATCGCCGCCGACCTTCTCGACAACAAGCTCGCCTACGCCAAGGAGTTCGGAGCCAGCCACACGGTGAACGCCTCGCGCGAGAATGTGGTGGAGGAGGTCCGCAAGCTCACCGGTGGGCGTGGCGTCGACTACGCCTTCGACGCCATCGGCGGCGAAGCCACCACCTTGCAGATCCTCGACGCCATCCGCCCGGGCGGCACGGCGGTCATTGTCGGCATGGCCGCGATGAGCGTGCGGGCGCCCATCACGCCCTACACGATGGCCCTGCAGGAGAAGTGCATCAAAGGCACGATGTACGGCTCGGTGCGGCCGAACATCGACTTTCCCCGCCTGGTGAATCTGTACATGGACGGCCGGCTGAAGATCGACGAGCTCGTCAGTCGGACCTACGCCCTGGCCGACATCAACGAGGGCTTCAGGCTCCTGACGAGCGGGCAGGTCGCCCGCGGCGTGGTGGTCTTCAACTAGCGACTCGGCCATGACGACAGAGACGCTTCCGACCTGGACCATCGATCCGGTGCACTCGAGCGTGGAGTTCTCGCTCGAGTACATGGGCATGTCCGTCTACCGGACCGGCTTCCGTACGCTCGAGGGCACCTTGCGCTACGATCCGACCCGACCGGCGGACGCGGCCGTGAGCGCTTCGATACCGGTGGCGAGCGTCGACGTCACTAACGAGCGGCTCATGGGCCGGCTGATGGATGCAGATCTCCTCGGCGGGAAGGATCACCCCACCATCACATTCCAGAGCACCCGGGTCGAGCCGGTCGACGCGAGGCACTGGAAGATCTCGGGGGATCTGACCATCCATGGCGTCACCCGCGCGGCCGTCCTGGACGCCCACTTCAAGGGGCAAGGCACGCACCCCGTCTCGGGAAAGACGCTGGCGGCCTTCCAGGCGGAGACCACAATCGATCGCCGCGACTTCGGGGTGACCTTCAACGCGGCGATCGAGGGCGGCGGGATGTACCTGGGCGATCGCGTCCACATCTCCCTCGTCATCGCGGCGGTGCGCCAGGACTGAGCATCCTGGTGTCGAAGGTTCCTGACGTTGGGCGCGGGCGATCGACGGCTCGCCCCGCGTGCGCCGGGCGAACCGGGTGGACTCCTGCTCGCGATGCCTGGCCGTTCGAGCGGCCCACGCGGTACGTCGACCGGCCGCGGCGCCGACCCGGATAGCGACGCCGCTCGCGAACAGCGACTGAGGTGGCTCTTTTTCTAGATCGTCGCGCGCGGGCGAGACCTCACGACCAGGACTATCTTCAGGGGCGGTGGGCCCGTCGCCGGCCACAGTCGTCCGGTGCATGACTCGCCGATACTTCGACTCGTTCCACGGGCGGCCGCGGTGCAGCATGCAGCGGTTGTCCCACATGACGAGGTCACCCGCCCGTTGGAGATCTGTTCCTCGTCGGTCAACGTCTGGCCGCGGAAGAGCAACACGGAGTGATCGTTGAAGGCGTCGACGATCTCCTTGAAGACGGCGTCGTCCACGCCTCTGACATCAACCCCGAGGATCTCGACGCCGAAGGTCGGATGCAGCTTGCGCAAGGCCAGTGACATCGCAGGTTCTCCTCTCGGGCACCGCACCGGACCCGCGGTGTTCCAGCTCACTGTGCTCATCGCTGGACCGACGGCACCCACGCTGTCGTGCGTCCGGCCACCACGATGTACCGAATCGACTCGCCGCGTCCGGTCACCGCGCCGACCCGCTTGCCCCAGCGGTAGTGGAAGAGCCACGAACGCGGATAGCGATCGCTGTCTGAGCGCACCTGGGCGGACCGCGCCACTACCGCCCGTAACCGCGCGCGGAGCCGGGCCACTTCCTCGCGACTGAGCGAGCGTGCGGGCCGGCGCGGATCGAGCCCGGCCTGATACAGCACCTCATCGGCGATCCAGTTGCCCACCCCGGCGGCGAACGACTGGTCGAGCAAGAGGGCCTTGAGCGGAGTCGCGCGCGCACTCACCAGCCCGTGGAACTGCGCCAGCGAGGGAATCTCGTGCAAGGCGTCGAAGCCGAGGAGGCTGATGGGCGGCTCCCGGCGCGGATCATGGCGCAGGCGCACCCGGCCAAGCCGCCGGGCATCGGCGAACACCAGCTCGCCGCCGTCGTCGAAGACGAGGTGGAGCCTGGTGAAGCGCGGCGGCCACCTGCCGTCGGGATCGCGGTCGCCGCTGGAGACGAGCTTGACGCCGCGGGCGCCCGGCGTGTGGAAGCCGCCCGTCATGCCGAAATGAAGGATGGGCCACGGCCGCCGGTCCAATTCGAACCACAAGTGCTTGCCGTGCCGCCGCACGGTCTGCACGCGCCGTCCCAGCAAGGCGCGCCGGAAGCGGGCCGGTGTCACGCCGTCGAAGACGATGGGATCGTCCGCACAGCGGACCCGGATGATCACGCGCCCGGCCGCCACCCGACGCGCGATGAGCCGCCCCACCTCTACCTCAGGTAACTCGGGCATTCAACGAAGGGGTACCAGGGAAATCGACTCCTCCATGAGCACCAGGAATGTACATAGACGCCCGCGGGGCGTGCAAGCGGCGGCGAGGCAGAGCGTCTGCTAGGATCCGGCACGGAGGAGGTGGCGGAATGAGCGCAAGACTTCCCTATCTCGAACGCGATGAGGTGCCCGCCGAGGTCCAGACGATCTACGACGGCCTCGCGAAGGCATCCGGGCGTGTCCTCAACATCTTCAAGCTCATGGCGTATCACGCGCGCTCGCTGCCGCGCTTTCTCCAGTGGTACCCCACCTTGCGCGAGGGCCCCCTCGATCTCGGCCTTCGCCAGCTCGCCTACGTACGGGTCTCGCAGCTCAACGGCTGCACGTACTGAGTCACCCACAACTCGGCCCTCGGTCAGAGGGCCGGCGTGTCACGCGAGAAATTCGAGAACCTGCCGGCCGCCGCGACCAGTCCGCTGTTCTCGGAGCTGGAGCGGCTGGTGATTCGCTACGCCGAGGAGATGACGGACACGGTGCAGGTCGATCCCGCTCTGGTGGAGGCGCTCCGCGCGCGTCTCGCGCCCGAAGGGCTCGTGCAGCTCACGCTCTCCATCGCGGCCGCCAACTTCACGAACCGCTTCAACGAGGCGCTTGGGGTGGAACTGGAGCGCTAGCCGGACGGCTCCGCCGACGACGTCAACGGGGAAGGACCACCACCGCCTGGCCGATGGCGATTGTCTCGCCGCGCTGGTTGACGGCTTGGAGATCGAGCGTCACCTCGCTGCGTCCGTCGACGATCGCCTTGGCCGCCACTCGTCCGCGGCACCAGGTGGTATCGCCAATGAGATTGTGGCGCCGCACCTGGACATTGAGGCGAGCGAGGAAGCCGGCGTCCCCCATCCAGTTGGTGACCAGATGTCCCAGCCAGGCCACCCGCTCGGGGCCGTAGTCGTACGGTGCCGGCACTCCCACGGCCTGCGCGAGGGCGGGATCCCAGTGCACGCGCTCCGGCGGTTCGGGCACGCCGAACTCGTTGGGGATGCCCAGGGCCGGGTGACGCGCGAAGAGATCGAAGGCCAAGCCGTGAGCGCGAACGTACAGGCCGCCCCAGCCCTGGACGAAGGCGATGATCGACGTCACCGTGAGCGGTCCCTTGACCACCTCGGGCAGCGTTTCGCCGACGGCGACCTCCTCCCAGGATCGATCGGTGGCTCCGCGGATCTTCTCCTCCGCGTAGGCGCCCCGGATCCGGGCCATCTCTGCAGGGGAGTAGCGGTACGGCTCGCGCGGCGCATACTTCTTCCGCTCTCGCGCGGCGTCGCGCTCCGTTCGGAAGCACCACGAGTCTGCCTCGCCGATCACCCCGCCATCATTGGCCACGAAGGTCGTGCGGTACGTCTGCTTGATAGCGCGCTTCGCGAAGGTCGAGGGCTTCTCCTCGAGATCGAGGAGAATGCTGCGGCCGACCACGCGTTCGCCTTCGCGGATCAGTCGCCGCCAGCGGAAGTCGGTGCCGGCGTACATCGCGTGGATGCCGGGCAGGCCACCCACGTAGCCCGACACGATGCGATCCAGGGCAAAGAAGATGGTCGGCGGGGCCACCCCGTACTCCAACCAATAGCGGTTGCGATCCCCAATACCGTGCGCCCAGTGGCGGATGGCGTCGCGCGTGGCCACCTCGATATGCGGTTCGGGTCGGCGGATCTCCTGGCCGACCAGGGTGCGCAGGGCAGCCACCGCTTCGCCCGTGATGATCGGGAAGCTCACCGCCACACCCCGCTAGGACGCGCCCGCCGCGTGGTCACGCAGTGCTTTGCGATTGACCTTGCCCGCGGGGGTCTTCGGCAGCTCGTCGACGAACTCGATGCTCCGCGGGTACTCGTGCTGGCTGAGGCGCCCGCGGATGTAGCTTTGAAGCTCGCGCTCGACGTCGATGCCTTGGCGGACGGCCACCACGAAGGCTTTGGGAACCTGGCCCCGCAGCGGATCGGCGACACCGACCACCGCCGCCTCTCGCACGTCGGGATGGCTCAGGAGCACATTCTCCATCTCCACCGCGCTCATGGTCCACCCCGCCGAGATGATGACGTCGTCGGACCGGCCCTCGAGGAAGAAGTATCCATCGGCGTCCATGCGGCCGCGGTCCTTCACGAGGAACCAGCCGTCCTTGCGCCGCACGGCGATCTCGCCGGTGCACCCGGCCGGCAGCGGCTGGCGCGCCTCATTCACGATAGCCACCTCCCATCCGGGCGCCGCCCGACCGAGAGCGCCCCGCCGGACCTCATAGCCTGGAAATCCGGGGTAGTTGGCGATGACGACGCCGACCTCGGTGCTCCCGTACATGCTGCACGGGGTGACGCCAAACGCGCGCTCGATGAAGTCCCAGGTCTGCCCGTCCATGGGCTCCCCGGTGAACGAGATTTTCTGCAGGGCCAGGCGGTAGCGCGCCAGGC
Organism: Candidatus Methylomirabilota bacterium; assembly: GCA_046726415.1. Classification (GTDB taxonomy): domain Bacteria; phylum Methylomirabilota; class Methylomirabilia; order Rokubacteriales; family CSP1-6; genus CAVWFS01. Next base: position 59,441 of record JBKPAK010000015.1, on the reverse strand, counting down.
CTTTCGCGCGCGCGAGCAGGCGAAAGACGGTGGGCGCCGCGGCGAGGTTGGTGATCTCGAAGGCCTCCAGCGCGGCGAGCAACCGCTCGGCCTCGAATCGGCCCGCGGAGGCCCCGGCCGCGATGCCGAGCGCCAGCGGGGCGATCGTTCCGTGCCAGAAGCCGTGACCCCAGGCGGGCGACGACGGGCAGAAGTAGCGGTCGCCCGGCTCGAGCCCCACGCCGTAGAGCGCAGCCACCATCAAGGTCACGACCGATCGATGGGTGTGGCGCACGGCTTCGGGCAGCGCCCGTGTCGTCCCCGACGTGTACTGGAAAACCGCGAGGTCGTCAGCAGCCGTCTCCGGAACATAGTCGTCGCGCTCGCGGGCCAGCCGCTCGTCGAAGGTCTCATCGACGGCCAGCATGCGTACCTCGGGAAATCGCGAGCGCCAGCGATCGGGATCATCCACCAGGAGCATGCGCGGACGGCAGTCGTCAATGCGCAGAGCCAGCCCCTCGGGACCGAAGAGGGTGAAGAGGGGAACCGCGATGGCCCCGCGCTTGAGTGTCCCGAAGAGCCCGCCGTAGAAGGCCAGCGAGGGCTCGAGCATGATGCCCACGCGATCGCCGGGGGCGATCCCCTCGGCGCCGAGAAAATTGGCGAAGCGCGAGGACCAGGCGCGGAGCGCGGCGAAGTTGACTTCATGATGCCGGCCGTCGGCGCCGGCGATGCGCAGCGCGGTGGTCTCGGCCGGATGGCGGTCGACGCACTCGTGGGCGATGTTGAGACGGTGGCGGTCGCCGTCGAACAGCTCCCACAACGCGCTCCAGCGGAACTGCTGGAGCGCGTCGGGGTAGCGACGGAGGGCGAGAGGTGCGGGCGTTACTTGACGATCTCCAGCAACTCCACCTCGAAGACCAGGGTGGCGCCCGGCTTGATTTTCGGGGGGGCCCCGCGATCGCCGTAGGCGGCGTCGGCCGGGCACACGAACTTACTCTTGCCGCCGACTTTCATGGTGGCGACCCCCTCCGTCCAGCACTTGATGACCCCATTGAGCGGGAACGTGGCGGGTTGCCCTCGCTGGACGGAGCTGTCGAAGACGGAGCCGTCGGTCAGCGTTCCGGTGTAGTGCACTTTCACCTTGTCACTGGCCGTGGGCGCGGGGCCGGTACCTGGGGTGATCGTGGTAACGATCACTCCCGAGGGCGTCTTGGTCGCTCCCTTCTCGGCGGCGGCCTTGTCGAGGAACGCCTGGCTGGACTTCTTCTCGACGGACGCTACCGCCGCCATGCGCGAGTTCTGCAGCTCCTGCAGCTTGGGAGCGTAGGTCGGCAGCTCGACCTTCCGCGGTCGGTTCAAGATCCCATCGGTCAGGCCCGATTTGACCAGGTCGAGCTCGGCTTCGGTCAGGTTGAAGGAGGTGAGGCCCTGGCTGAGTGCCAGTCCGAGGGCGTAGAACGTCTTCTGCTCCTCGGTCTTCAGCTCCTGGCCTGTGACGGCGCCGGCGGCGCCGAGGGTCAGAAGCGCGATGATGCACGCGATGATCCGAAGCATGAGTGCCCCTTTCTGAAAGGCGGAATCTTTCATTAGGATACATCCGATATTCGGTCGGGAGGCTCGCATGCCGGAATCGATCCCCGCGTCGCTGATCATCGATACGCTGAAGGATACCTTCCGGGAAGCCCGCGCAGCGCGCGCGGCCGAGGGGTGGAGTGAGCCACCGTACGACCACTTGGGCTGGATTCTCAGCGTGCCCGATACTCATCAGAAGACGGTGTTGGCGGCGCTGGACAAGGAGCAGTCCCTTCGCGTAGTGACGTGCGCCACCGAGGACGAGGCCGTGGCCATCGCCGCTGGCCTCTACACCGGCGGGGAGCCGGTGGCCCTCATGATCCAGCACGCAGGGCTCTACGCGTCCGTCAACACCCTCCGAGGGGTGGCCATGGACGGTCGCGTCCCGATGTTCTACATGATCGGACTCCTCAGCCGCGAGAAGGACAAGGACCCCCGCGAGTCACGCCATTCCATGGTGCGTTTCGCCGAACCGCTGCTCGACACGTTCGGCGTGCCCCACGCTCGGCTGGAAGGTCCCAACGACGTGCACCTCATTCCCGAGTACTACCGGCTCAGCCGCCAGCGGCGGGGGCCGGCGGCGGTGCTGGTAGGCCTGGAGACGATCTGAGATGGCCATGAAGCCCGAAGACGTGCTGCGGGCCATCGCCGCCGCTCGCGGCGATGCCCTCTGCGTCCCCACCATGACCACCGCTCCCGCCTGGCGCACCATCGCCCCCGACGACCTCTCGGTGACGTGCGCCGGCTTCATGGGCGGCGCCTCGTCGATCGGTCTCGGCCTCGCGCTGGCCCGCCCCGAGCGGCGCGTCATCGTCTTCGACGGCGACGGCTCGCTCCTGATGCAACTCGGCTCGCTGGCCACCATTGCCGGAGCGCGCCCGCGCAACCTCGTCCATCTCCTGTTCAAGAACGGCGTCTATCACACCTCGGGGGCCCAGGAGATTCCCGGCGGTCTCACCGTGGACTTCGTGGCCATGGCCAAGGGGGCCGGGTATCGCAGCGCCTCGGCCATTCACGAGATCGACGAGTTTCGCCGCCGCCTGCCCCGGATCCTCAGCGAGGAGGGGCCGATCCTCGTCGAACTGCACACGGCGCTGGCAGACCAGACGCCCATGACGGCGCGGGGCGGCGCCCCGCTCCACCAGCAGATAGAAAGCCTGCGCGCCAACCTGCTCGCCGCCCACCGCTGAGGGCCGACGGCCGTGCCGTTCGGGTGATCGCGCTGTCGGAGGCGTCCTTGACACGGTAGGGACCCCGCCCTACGATGCGCGTGGCTCCGCCGAGTCACCACCGCGCCCAGCACGTGGGTGCCGTGCTGCCCGACCGGGCGCCCGAGGCCCTGACGGCCGAGCATGGAGCGCGCACCGACGCGTCCACCGCCGCGCGTCTTCAGCGCGCCGTCGATGTGCTGCCGGCCGGCGTCGTCGTCATCGACATGTCCGACACCATCCTGTCCCGGAACCTGGCGGCCGAGCAGCTGTTCGAGATCCCGATGGCCGGTGCCGTGGCCGACAAGTTCCGTGACCTCGACATCAGCTATCGGGTGGAAGGGCTGCGGGCGCGGATCGAGGACGTGAAGGCCGGACACGCCGCCGTTAGTTAGCCTGGACGACGTGACCTTCACGCGGCGGAACGGCGAACTAGCGCACGTGGACTTGTCGATGCTGCCGCTCATGGACGGCGACCACGCGTCGGGGATCCTGGTGTTCGCCCTGGAGGCCACCGAGCACGCCCGGCTCAAGGAACAGATGAGCCGGATCGCCGAGCAGCATGCCACGGCCATCGAGGAATTGCAGTCGACCAACGAAGAGTTGGAGACCACCAACGAAGAGCTCCAATCGACCAACGAGGAGCTCGAGACCACCAACGAAGAGCTCCAGTCGACCAATGGAGACCACCGTCGAAGAGCTGCGAGCGACCAACGCCGAGCTGGCCACGCTCAACACCGAGCTAGAGCACCGCACGGCGGAGCTTCGCCGAATGGATGTCAGCCACCAGAGCTTTCTGAACAGCCTCGAGCAGGGCATCATCGTGCTCGACCGGGCGGGCACCATCGAGACGTGGAACCAGGCTGCCGAGCGCATGTGGCGTCTTCGCCACGCACAGATCGTGGGTCGCCAGCTGGGGCACCTACCACTCGGGCAACTGGCCTCGGCCGCGCGTGAGGCGTACGAGCGGGTGCTGCGCACCGCCCAGCCGGAGGACGTCCCGAACATCCCCTACATCTTGCCGGGCGGAGAGAGCCGTCACGCCAACATGCGCTTGTCGCCGCTCAAAGACGGTGACGGCGAGGTGATCGGGGTGCTGGGGGTGCTCGCCCCGACTGACGCGGCTTCCCCCCGCTCCTAGCCGAGCGTTTCCAGGACTCGCGCCAGCTCTTCGGGGCTGACGGGTTTGACCAGGTGGTCGTCGAACCCTGCCGTGGCGGTCATCTGCTTCGAATCCGGGTCGCCGTAGCCCGTCAGGGCAATGAGGCGCACAGCGCTGCCGAGTCTCTGACGCAGTCGGCGCGCCACCTCGTAGCCGTCGATACCGGGAAGGCCGATGTCCACGAGCACAACGTCAGGGGCGGTGGTGATGACGAGCTGAACGCCGGCGAGGCCGTCCGCGGCATCCTGCACTCGATGGCCCTGCAGCTCGAGGACGGTCCGCAGCATCTCCCGGGAATCTCGATTGCCTTCGATGATCGCGAGGCGGAGCCCGCGCGATGGCCTTCTCCAACCCACTCACCGGGGCCACCCGCACGCGGAGGTGGCGGCTTCCCTCGGCCGTCGTGAAGTCTCGAGTGCCCGCCGATCCGGTCTTGACGCAATCGAGCGCTGGAGCGAGCTCGGGAATGGTGTACCGGCTGGTCAGGTCGCTGAGGGGGGTGCCGACGAGGTCAGCAGGTCGCGCGTCGAGTAACGACGCCACCTCGTGGTTCGCCGCCAGGATGACGCCATCCGGGCGAGTGATCAGCGCACCGTGCGGCAGCGCGTCCAGGAGACGGGCGAATTCCGCGCCTGTCTGAGAGGCCATGACGATCACTTCGATGCTGCCCCTGCCGGCGAAGGTGGCGCAAGCTTGCGCATGCCCCCTCCGATTGTCAATAGCGGTCGAGACGCGGTGGGCTCGATCTCGACGGCGATGTTCAGGCCGCGATCAGATGTCGTGACCGGCGCCGGCGATGGTGATCGGCGTCACCACCCTGGAATTACCGGCGCCGGGCCTGGTCGAGGTGCCAGGTCGGGGCGTTGCGTTCCCTACACGGCATCGGACCTGGCGTCGCTTCATCTCGCCCAGACACCTCTTACGCTACACCGCGGCGCGGTCACTTCAAGCGGTCATGGTGCGTTGCGGCATGGGGAATCCGGCCCGGCGAGCGGAACTCGGAGAAGCGCTCTCGCCGGAGCCGCTCGAGGTGGCATGGTGAGGAGTGGCGATGCCGAACCAATCACGCGCCAGTTGGAACGGCTCGGACTCCGGAGGGATCAAGTGCTCGGCGCGGCGAGACGCATGAGCCGATCCGGATCGGCACTCGCCGCCACGCGCTCCGTGAAGGGCGCGGTTGTCTATCCGGCCGAGTAATGTACGATATCCTGCCGCGTGGCACCCTGACCCTGCTGGTGGTGATTCTTCGAGGGTTGCCGGTGCGGCGCCGAGCCGTTTCCGCGGCGGCGCGCAGCTGAGGGGGCTTTGGTGATGGCGACACCCAGCACGATCCGATCCGAGTTCTTCCGCCCTCCACTCGCCTATCCGAACATTCCCTACGACCACATGCTGACTCACGCGGCCGAGCGCTGGCCGGAGAGCGTGGCGGTGATCTTCCAGGATATCAGTCTCACGTTCCGAGAGCTGGAGGCACTGACCAACCGCTTCGCCCACGCGCTTCGCGAGCTTGGCATCCGACACGGCGACAAGATCTGCCTGCTGACCACCAACTGCCCCGAGTACATCATGGCCTTTTACGCCATCGCGCGGGTGGGCGCGGTGGTCAGCCCGATGAATCCCTCCTACCGGGAGCGCGAGATCGAGTACCAGCTGAACGATGCCGAGGCGGTGGCGGTCGTAGTCCACAATGATCTGGTACCGCGCGTGGAAGCGGTGCGGAGCCAGACTCCCAGGCTGCGGCACGTCATTGCCATCGGGCCGGGTGGGCCGGCGGCGGGGGCGCGGGCCCACCACGTCCTCGAGCTGATCGCCGGCCAGCCCGCGTCGCCCCCGCCCCCGGTGAAGATTGGCGAGCGCGATCTGGTGGCCCTCCCGTATTCGAGCGGAACGACTGGACTGCCCAAGGGCGTGATGCTGAGCCACCGGAATCTGGTGTGCAACAACATCCAGTTCGTGGCGTGCCTGCGCCTGCGCGAGGTGGATCGACTGCTGATCTTCCTGCCCTTCTATCACATCTACGGAGCTATGCTGATGGGGGGCGCCATGTACGCGGGCGCGACCGCGGTGCTGATGGAGCGCTTCGATCCCGCCGAGTCGCTTCGCCTGGTCGAGCGCCACCGAATCACGCTCTACTTCGCGGTTCCGCCCGTGCTCCTGATGCTCGCGGGATGGTCCGAGCTATCGAAGTACGACCTTAGCAGTCTGCGATTCACGATGGTCGGCGCGGCGCCGGTGGCCCCCGAGATCGCCCGGCGGTTCCGCGAGCTGACCGGGGTGCCGGTGGTACAGGGGTATGGGCTCACCGAGGCGGCCCCGCTGACCCACATCAACCCGGTGCACGACGAGACATTCAACGTCGTCGACTCGGCGGGATTGCTGGCCCACGATACTACCCAGAAGATCGTCGATATCGAGACGGGCACGACGATCCTCCCGCCCGGGGAGGTCGGCGAGATCTGTGTGTACGGCCCCCAGGTGATGCAGGGCTACTGGAAGGCGCCGGAAGCCACCGCGGCGGCGGTTCGCGATGGCTGGCTCTACACGGGCGACATCGGATACGTCGACGAACACGGCTACACCTTCGTGCAGGACCGCAAGAAGGAGATGATCAAGTACAAGGGGTTCGGGATCGCGCCAGCAGAGATCGAGGCGCTCCTGCTCGAGCATCCCGGCATCGCCGATTGCGCGGTCATCGGCAAGGCCCACGCGGAGGCCGGCGAGATTCCCAAGGCCTTCGTGGTGCGGCGCTCCGGGCAACCCGAGCTGACGGCGGAGGACGTCGTCGCCTTTACCACGGGGCGACTGGCCGGCTACAAGACGCCGCAGGAAGTGGAGTTTGTCGAGGCGATCCCGAAGAACCCGTCCGGGAAGATCCTGCGGCGCGTGCTTCGGGATCAGGAGTCGCAGAAGGGCGAGAATCGCAAGGGAGGCGCATCGTGAAGGTTCCAGCCGCGGTTGCGGAGATCTTGAAGCGCGAAGGCACGAAGTTCCTGATCGGCTACCCGGTCAATCACATCATTGAGGCCGCGGCCCAGGCCGACATTCGCACGATCATTGTCCGCCAGGAGCGCACCGGGCTCCACATGGCCGATGCGGTGAGCCGGATGACGTCGGGCAAGCAGATCGGCGTGTTCGCCATGCAGCACGGGCCGGGGACGGAGAACGCCTTCGGCGGCGTGGCGCAAGCCTATGGCGATTCGTCGCCGATCGTGGTATTGCCGGGCGGTTACCCGCGGCGCATCACCAACATCGCGCCGAACTTCAGTGCGTTCCTGAACTACCAGCACGTCACCAAATGGTGCGAACAGGTCACCGTGCCCGGTGCCGTGCCCGAGGCCATGCGGCGGGCATTCACCCAGGTGCGAAACGGCCGGCCGCAGCCCGTGCTGGTGGAATTTCCGGTCGACCTGTTCCAGGAGGACGTGGCGGAACCGCTGGAGTATGCGCCAGCGCCGGTGACGCGCTTCGGGCCCGATCCCAAGGCGGTCGCCTCGGTGGCCGAGGTGCTGATCGGTGCCCAACGGCCCCTCATCTACGCGGGTCAGGGCGTCCATTACGCCCAGGCGTGGCCGCAGCTGCGCGCGCTGGCCGAGCTGCTGGAGGCGCCGGTGACCACCAGCCTCGGGGGCAAGAGCGCCTTTCCCGAGAATCACCCGCTCTCGCTGGGCTCCGGTGGTCGCGCCATTCCCAAGACCGTCCACCAGTTCCTGGCGAACGCCGACGTCATCTTTGGCATCGGCTGCAGCTTCACCACCACCAACTTCGGGGTGGCCATACCCAAGGGCAAGATCATCATCCACGCCACCCTCGATCCCCTTGACCTCAATAAGGACGTGGCGTCGCAGCACGCCCTGGTCGGCGACGCGGCGTTGACGCTCGAGATGCTGCTGGCCGAGGTGGGCGATCGTTTGAAGGGCAAGCCCCGGGGTCGCCGTCCCCCCGTCGAGAAAGAGATTCAGGCCACCAAGGCGGAATGGCTGGCCCAGTGGATGCCCAAGCTGACGTCGACCGATGCTCCGCTCTCGCCGTATCGGGTGATCTGGGACCTGATGCACACGGTAGACGTGGCCAACACGGTCATCACGCACGACGCGGGCAGCCCCCGCGATCAGCTTTCGCCCTTCTGGGAGGCCACCGCGCCGCTCGGCTACATCGGTTGGGGCAAGACAACCCAGCTCGGCTACGGCCTCGGCCTGGCCATGGGGGCCAAGCTCGCCTGTCCCGACAAGCTCTGCATCAACGTGTGGGGCGATGCGGCCATCGGCTTCACGGGCATGGACTTCGAGACGGCGGTGCGCGAGCGCATTCCCATTCTCTCCGTCCTGCTGAACAACTTTTCCATGGCCATCGAGATCCCCGTCATGAAGGTCGCCACCGAGAAGTACCGCAGCACCGACATCAGCGGCCACTACGCCGACATGGCCCGCGCCTTCGGCGGCTACGGCGAGCGGGTGACGGAGCCAGGGGAGATCGTGCCGGCGATCAAGCGCGCCGTGGTCAAGACCCAGGAGGGCGTGCCGGCCCTGCTGGAGTTCATCACGCAGAAGGAGATCTCGATCTCGACCTTTAAGTCATGACGGAATCAGCCGCGCTCGGTCGCCCCCGGTGGCGTCGGGCGCGGCCGGCCCTCCGCGGGGCCGGATTCGGCGCCGGATGCGCTAGACTGGCGGCTCGTGAGCGAGACGACCTCGGCCACATCCGACCAGCCATTCGCGCGCCTCCCCGACTGCGATCTGTGCCGCGCCGCCCGCATCACACCCTGGTACCACGAGGACGACATCTGTTGGATCGCCGAATGCGATATCTGCGACGTGCCCATGGTGGTCTGGCGCTTTCACGGCGTGCGGCCGCCGGCGTCGCATCTCGATCACATGCGGGCGCGCCTGCGCGAGGTGGCGGCGGCCCGCCTCGGTGAGTTCTGGGTCGACGACCACATGCGGAACATCCCGGACCACTACCACGCGCACGCCCGTCCCCATGGCGGGTTCTTCGGATACGAGGCGCGCCGGCCGCGCTGAGGCTGGTCGCGTTTGCTAGGTTCGGGGGCGCGATCCCGCCCCGCCACTTGGTCCTGCCGCGTTCCGGGATGCCGCTGAACGACCAGACGTCGGCCGTGGAGCGGGACGGGCACTACTTGCGGGAGCGGATGGCCTCGTAGCGGAGGGCGTGATCGGCGACGACCAGCGCGGTCATCGCCTCGACCATCGGCACAGCTCGCGGTAGCACGCATGGATCGTGACGACCGCGACCGCCGATGGTGGTGTCGTCGTGGCGCACACTCACGGTATGCTGCTCGGACATGATGGTCGCCGTGGGCTTGAAGGCCACGCGGAAGTAAATCGTCTCGCCATTGGTGATTCCGCCCTGCACCCCGCCGCTTAGATTGGTGCGGGTACGGACGCGGTCCCCCTCCATGTAGAACTCGTCGTTGTGCTCGCGCCCGGTGAGGTCGGTACCGGCGAAGCCCGAGCCGATCTCGAAGCCCTTGCTGGCCGGCAGGCTCATCGCGGCTTTGGCCAGATCGGCCTCCAGCCGGTCGAAGACGGGCTCGCCCCAGCCCGGAGGACAGCCGCGGACGGCACACGTTACGGTGCCGCCGAGTGAATTGCCGTCCTTGCGCGCGGTCTCCACGGCGGCGATCATCTCCCTGGCCAAGGTCGGATCGGGGCAGCGGATGGGCGTGCGATCCACCTCGGCGCGGGTGACGCGCTCGACATCGCAGGCCGCGACCAGCCGGCCCACCTTCGAGACCCACGCAGCGATCTCCACGCCCCAGCGCGCGGCCAGGAGCTTGCGCGCGATGGCCCCCGCCGCCACCCGTCCGGCCGTCTCGCGCGCGCTGGTGCGCCCGCCACCGCGCCAGTCGCGGATGCCGTATTTCACGTCGTAGGTGTAGTCGGCGTGGCTGGGGCGGTACTTTTCCTGCACTTCCCGGTAATCACCAGGGCGCATGTCCTCGTTGCGGATGAGCAGGCTGATGGGCGTGCCGAGCGTCTTGCCCTCGAAGACGCCGGAGAGGATCTGCACCGTGTCGGACTCCTTGCGCTGAGTGACGATGGCGCTCTGCCCGGGCGCCCGCCGGTCCAGGTCCGGCTGGATGTCGGCCTCGGACAGCTCGAGGAGGGCCGGGCAGCCGTCGATCGCGACGCCGACGGCAGCGCCGTGCGACTCGCCCCACGTCGTCACGCGGAAAATCGTTCCGAAACTGTTTCCCGCCACGCTCTCCGTCCCTGGCCGCTCGCTCCCGGGGCGTCGGCCACCTCACCGGCGCGCCGGCCACCTCAAAGGATACGATAGGCTCAGCGGGCGGCGCCCCGTTCCCTTGCTGAGGGGCGCCGCCACGTCCGTCGCCATCGAGGAGGCCTATGAGCGAGCTTGCGCCAGGGTTGAAGCACTCGCAGTCCGTCCTCGTCACTACCGAGATGACGCCACCCCACCTGCGCCTGGAGCCCATCCGTGTTCTCGCCACACCGGAGATGGTCCGGCTGGTGGAGCAGACGGCCATCCAGGCCGTCCAGCCGCTCCTCAAACCCGGTCAGACGACGGTGGGCACCAAGGTCGAGATCGCGCATCTGGCCGCCACCCCCGAGGGCATGAAGGTCACCGTTACCGTCGAGCTGACGGCCGTCGATCGTCGCCGGCTGACCTTCCGGTTCGAGGTCCACGACGAGGTCGAGAAGGTCGGAGAGGGGAGTCACGATCGCTTCATCGTGGATCCCGAGATGCGCATGCCTCGATTGCAGGCGAAGGTCGACGCCTGGCGCGGCAAGCGCTGAGGTCGCGCAGCTCAGGCCAGCGCCACCTCCACGCGGGCGTCGAAGGTCGACTGACCGGCCGAGAAGTGAAAGACGTCGACGGCCTCGTCGGGCAGTACGGCGTCGCCCGACGTCAGGCGGTTCAGTCCCTCCCAACCGTCGCGCATCCAGACCGTCCCTGGCTGGATCTTGTCGGTGACGTGCGCGCGCGCCCGGAACTCGCCGCGCTCGTTGTAGATGCAGATGGTCGCGCCGTGCGTCAACCCGCGCCGCTCGGCGTCGGCTGGCGAGATCCAGAGGGCAGGCTCGGCATCGGCCTTGGCCAGGGAGGGGAGGGCGCGCCCGTGGTCGAAGAAGCTGTGAAAATGGGCGAGCGTGCGGCCTTGCTGAAAGGTGAGTGGATAGGGCGACGGCGGAGGCGCATCCCACCCCGGAAGGGCCGAGAGACCGAGCGCTCGCGCGCGTTCGGAGACGAACTCCACCTTGCCCGATGGCGTATCGAAGGCGCGCTCTGGGTACGCCACATGGGAGATATTGAGCGCCCGCATTCCTCCCTCGGCGCGCAAGGCCGCCACGGTGGCCCGTCCCGTCGAAGGATGATCGAGCAGTGTGTCGAGGAGCCCTTCCTCGGACGCCCACGGATAGAAGTCTTCCAGGTCGAGGCGCCGAGCCAGCTCCCTCAGGACCCACGTGCCCGAGCGCGCCTCTCCCGGCGGATCGAGCACCTTGGGCATGAGATACAGATGCGTATTGGTGCTCTTACACCCCAGCTCCTCGAGCCAGGATGTGCTGGGCAGGACGATGTCGGCGAAGCGCCGCGCCGTGTCGTGCATGAACAGCTCGTAGCTCACCACGAGATCCTGGCGGGCCAATCCCGCGGCGACGCGTCCAGCGTCGGCGAACGAGGAGAGCATGTCCGTCCCGAACAGAAGCAGCGCACGGACGCGACCGTCGGTAAGCCCGTCGAGGATGCTGGACATCTGGTTGGCGATGTAGCGGCCGGGCGGACGGCGCTCCAGCGCGATGATGCTGGCCAGCCCCTGTCCGTGGGCGGAGCTGCCGTGACGCGGACCGAACCCCCCGCCCGGAACCCCGAGATTGCCGGTTAGCCCTGGGAGGCACCCGATGGCGCGGGCCGCCGTCCAGCCATTGGGGCCCTTGTGCATCGAGCTGCCGCCTAGCACGATCATGGCGGGCTTCGCCGTGGCGTAGCCTCGGGCCAGCGCTGCGATGCGCTCGGCGCGGATCCCCGTCACGTCCGCTGCCCACGCCGGTGAGTAGTTCTTCACGTGCGCACAGAGCTCGTCGAAGCCCGCCGTGTGTCGATTCACGAACTGCCGGTCGTAGAGTTCCTCGCCGACGATGACGTGCATGAGGGCCAGCGCGAGGGCGGCATCCGTTCCGGGGCGGACGAGCAGCGTTTCGTCCGCCTGCGCGGTGGCCTCGGTCTCCCGCACGTCGACGGCGACCACCCGCGCCCCGCGATGCTTAGCCGCGGCCAGATGGCGGCCGGTGTTCGGTTGGCTTGCGAGGTTGGCGCCCCACAGGAGTACGAAGGATGCGTGGGCTCCCATGTCTTCCTTCGTGTTCGTCTCCAGCACACCCGTGAGGCCGAGGCCGAAGGCGCCCAGCCCCCAGCAGATCATGGTGGGATTCCACCACTGGCAGCCGTAGATGTTGGCGAACCGGCGCAGGAGGTGGGAGTTGACTCGCGTGCCGTAGTTGTTGGCGAAGAAGCCGTGTCCCGACCATACGGCCACGGACTCGCGACCGGCGGCCTGCATGCGCTCGGCGATGCGGTCGAGCGCCTCGTCCCACGTCGCCCGCAGCCATGTGCCGCGCCGTCGCGAGCGGACCAATGGATGGAGCAAGCGCGTGGGGTTGCCGATGATCTCGCGCGAGGCCTGGCCGCGAATGCACAGGAACCCCTGGCTGTCGGGGTTCTCCTTGTCACCCATCACCCGGAGGAGTTGGCCATCCTCGACCTCGACCAGCATGCCGCACAGGGTGGGGTGGCAGTTCATCGGGCACATCGTGCGAACGAGGTGCTTCCCGGTGGCCGGGGTGGTCATTGCCCCAGCCCCGGCATCGCAAATTTCCGTTCATCGAGATCCCTGACCAGCGCCGTCGCCTGGTCCGGCGTCAGGGCGACCAGCGGCGGACGGACGGTCGCCCACGACACATCGGCCCCGTAGTGCGCGATGGCCGCCTTGAGGGCGGGAATCATCGGCAACCTCTGGAACGCGCCGCGAATTTCGTCGAGGCGGGCTTGCTGGATGTCCGCGTCCGAGCCCCGCCACGTGTCGCAGAGATGAGCGATGGGACCGGGGTGGACGTTAGCGGTGGCGCTGATGCACCCCGCGCCGCCGTGGCGCATGTTCTGGAGCAAGAAGGTCTCAGAGCCGGCGAAGACGTCGAACCCGCCGCGGGCAAATGCCTGGAGGAAGGCTTTGGTATTGCTCCAGTCGCCGGAGCTGTCCTTCATGCCGGCGGTCTGAGTCGGATAGGCCTTGAGGAGGCGTTCGACGAGCCCGACGGTGATCGACACTTGGGCGACGGGCGGAATGTGGTAAAGATAGACGCGCAGACGAGCGTCCCCCACGCGCTCGATGATCTCGGCGAAGTTGCGGAACAACCCATCGTCGCACACGCCCTTGTAGTAGAAGGGCGGCAACATCAGAACGCCAGCGCACCCGAGCTTCACGGCGTGCGCAGTCAGGCGCACGGACTCAGTCAGGGCGCAGCATCCCGTGCCCGGCATCATGCGGGCCGGGTCGATGCCCGCGCCGACCAGCCGATCGAGCAGCTCGATCCGCTCGTCGAGCGAGAGCGAGTTCGCCTCCGAGTTCGTCCCGAAGACAGCGAGGCCGACATTGTGCGAGAGCAGCCACCGGCAGTGGCGGATCCAGCGCTCGGCGTCGGGCGCGAGATCCGCCCCGAAGGGGGTGACGACCGGCGACAGCGCGCCGGTGATGCGGTGGGTGTCGTTCATGAGATGTCGCCTCCCGCTTGCTAGGGGACCAGCACGACCTTGCCGTAGTGGCCTGCCTCCATCACGGTCTCGTGGGCCCGAGGGGCCTGGGCGAGCGGCAGCTCCTGCCCGACCACGGGGCGCAGCGACCCGTTGCGAAGCCCCTCCACGAGGGCGGCGTGGATCCCTGCGAGCTGGGCCGGCGAAGCGTGGCCGAGGGCCATGCCGAGGATCGCCGCGTTCTTGTTCATGGCCAAGCGCGCGTTGATCTCGACGTTTCCGCGGTTGCCGATGACCACGATCCGCCCGCGCATGGCGATGACCCCGAGATCCTTCTGGAGGTTGACGTTGGCGAGCATCTCGAGAATGACGTCGGGACCGCGCCCGCCGGTGAGATCCGTCACTTCTTTCAGGTACTCCGGCGCGTTGTGGTCGAGCACGTGGTGAGCGCCTTGCTCGGCGACCAGCCGCCGCCCGCGCTCCGTCCCGGCCGTGCCGATCACGGTGAGACCGCGCGCTCGCGCGAGCTGGACTGCCCCGATGCCAACGCCGCCGCTCGCGCCGTGCACCAGGACCGTCTCGCCTGACTCACCATGCGCGCGGTGGAAGAGCGCGTGGAAGGCGGTGGCATAGGGCACGTTGACCCCGGCGCCCTGCGCGAAGCTGGCGTTGGCCGGTAGCGAGTGGACCTGGACCTGGTCGCAGATCGACAGCTCGGCGTAAGCGCCGGTGACGGTGCCGCCCATGTAGACGCGATCGCCGGCCTTGACCGCGGTGACGCCGGCGCCGACCGCCTCCACGACCCCCGCGGCGTCGGATCCGGGGGTGTAGGGGAGCTTCGGACCACGGTTGTCGGTGTTCGACCTCAGGTAGGTGTCGACCGGATTCACGCCGACGGCGTGGTTCCGGACGAGCACCTGGTTGGGGCCGGGCTGGGGCGCGGGGAGCTCCTCCAGCTTCAGGACGGCGGGGCCGCCGTACTCGGACACGCGGATCGCTTTCATCGTCGATGGCTCCTTTCATGTGCAACGACAGCCGCACCGCGGCCTACCGGCCTTCGAGCATACCGCGAGCCGCGCGGCTGACACCCCGCGACCTCGACCGGGCACGGTCGACGCCGCGCGCTCACCGTCTGCGGGAGGCATCGGCCATCCCAGGTGCAACTCTGCGGGAGGCATCGGCCGTCCCAGGGACAACTCTGGGAGTCATTCACCGCCCGCACCCTCCAGTCGGTGAATCATGACGGCCAGTCAAGGACAAGCCGGGTGCACGGGCGCAGGAGCGCGATGTCGCCCGCTCTCGGATCGTACGGAGACTCGATCGGATACGCGCGGACGCGAAGGCGCGCCAAGGTCGGCCGTCCGGCCTCGTTCCACGCCAAGGTGGCGGCGCGCAATCGCTCGCCAACCAGGGGATTGCCGTGTGCGCGGATGCCAATGGACACGCGGCCATCCGGCGTGACCGCGGCACGGGCGAACAGGCCGACTCCGTCTGACTCGAAGAAGCCGAAGGTGCTGGCGGACTCGTCGCTGCCGCCGACAAAGGCCGGTACGAGCCCGGCCGCCAGGGCCGCACCCTGTGCGGTGAACCACGCCGAGGTCGATTCGTGGAGCCCGAGCCACGCGATCAGCCCGTCATACAGAGAGCGCACGGGCACCACCAGCGCCGTGGCCAGATCGTCGCCCGGGGCCTGAAGGAGCGCGTGGACGGCCTCACCGTCCACCGTATGGGTCCCGCGCGGCCATACCGCAGGTGCTGGCTCAGGGCCAACGGCGACCGGTCGCATCGGAATCGCCGAGGCGCCCCGGAGGCGCATGAACGCGCATGGGCGAACGGAAACGCTTTCCAGCGCACCGCCACGCTCGTCGAAGGCGACTGACGCCTGTACCGCAGGGAGCTGCAGCGGAAGGAGGAGGCGCCCGCCCGGCGCGAGCTGCGCGCGCCAGGCTGGCGAGATGTCGTGAGCCCCCACGGTGAGGACCAGTCGGTCGTAGGGAGCACCATTGGCCTCGCCCGCCCAGCCGTCTGTGTGCACGACGCGAACACCGGTCGCGCCGACCGTCTGCAGGTGCGCCCGCGCCGCGGCCACGATGTCTTCGTCGATGTCGACCGCGGTGACGCATCCGCCGGCACCCACGAGGTGTGCGAGCAGGGCGGCGTTGTAGCCTGTACCGGCGCCAATCTCGAGGACGCGGTGGCCAGGCCGCACGTCGAGCTGCTCCAGCATGATGGCCATGATCTCGGGCTGGGAGGAGGAGCTCACGACTTCGCCATCGGGCAGGCGTTTGGTGGCAATCCAGCGGTCGGTATACGCCTCCCCGAGTGGCACGTCGGGAACAAAGAGGTGGCGCGGCACCGCGGCGAACGCCTCCGCGATCGCCGCAGAGCCGAGGCAGCCCTTCGCGCGCAGGGTTTCGACCAGCGCCGCCTGGAGAGCCTTGGGATCCGCGGCCTCAGCCGAGGAGCCCGTATGTCCCATATCTGTCATCGGAAACGCTCGTGGTGCTCGGGGGGCCGCTTCCTCACCGTGCCGGGAGAATACGTCCTCATAAGTCGGCCCGGCAAGCGCGGGCGGATACGGTGCCTCGACGGGGCTTGCGCCGGGGCCGCGGACGCGATACACCGTCCCTCGACGTCATGTTCTGCCACGAGGGAGACCGACCATGAGTGAAGCGCCGAAGCTGCTGCTGGAAAGGGACGGACCGATCGGTTGGATCGTCTTCAACCAGCCCGAGAAGCGCAACGCGGTGAGCCAGGAGATGTGGCAGCTCATGCCCGGATACGTGCAGGAGCTGACCGCGGATGACGCGATCCGCGTCGTCATCCTGCGCGGGGCCGGCGACCAGGCCTTCGTGGCCGGCGCTGACATCTCGCAGTTCAAGGAGCGGCGGCGCAACATGGCCGACGAGGAGGAGTACGGTCGCATCTCGGCGCGCGGGCAGGAGGCGCTGGCCGCGCTGAGCAAACCGCTCCTCGCCATGATCCACGGCTTCTGCATCGGCGGCGGGGTCAGCATCGCCATCACCTGTGACATGCGCATCGCGGCCGACGACGCGCGCTTCGGGATCCCCGCTGCGCGCCTCGGCCTGGGCTACCACTACAAGGGCATGGAAAAACTGATGAAGCTGATCGGGCCCTCGTACACCAAGGAGTTGTTCTTCACGGCCCGTACCGACTTCAGCGCCCCGGACGCGCTCCGCATGGGGCTGGTGAACCAGGTGGTCCCCAAGGCGGAGTTGGAGAGCTTCACGCGCGACTATGCACAGACCATGGCGCGGAACGCTCCCCTCACCCTGCGCTCCGCCAAAGCAAACGTGGACCAACTGCTGCGGCCTACCGATCAGCGCGACCTGGCGCTGCTGGACAAGCTCATCGGGGACTGCTTCAACAGCGAGGACTACCAGGAGGGCGTGAAGGCTTTCTCGGAAAAGCGACGCCCCCAGTTCAAGGGGCGGTGACCACCACGGCGACCCGTCCGCACCGCAAGGTCACAGGTACATCCTCCGGATCAGGTCGTAGTACATAGCGGCGTGGTGCTGCCAGAACGCATCGTGGGGGTCGTTCGGGTTGATCGCCGGGGCGCCTTCGAGAACGACCGGAATCCCGCAGCCGCCGAAGTTGAAGTCCCAGACGATACCGAGGTCGAAAGG
Organism: Candidatus Methylomirabilota bacterium; assembly: GCA_046726415.1. Classification (GTDB taxonomy): domain Bacteria; phylum Methylomirabilota; class Methylomirabilia; order Rokubacteriales; family CSP1-6; genus CAVWFS01. The sequence goes on along the minus strand of JBKPAK010000015.1, from coordinate 42,141 downwards.
GGTCTCGGCCGCCGCGGTCGGCACCAAGCGTTGCCCGCGCATGATCTGCGCGAGATGCGAGGCCTGCGGCTGCACGCTCTCGAGCTGGGTGCGTTTCGCGTGCTCGTGGAGCGCGCGCACGACCGACTCAGCCATGTGGACCAGGGCCCGCTCGGGCTCGGTGAGCACGTCGAGCGGATTGGGTTCGTTGAGCTGGCCCGGGAACTCGAAGGTGAGTGGTACCTGGGGTACCCAGTCCAGCGTATTGGTGATCCGCCACGCGCTAGGTGGCTGGCTCGTCAGGCGTTCGAAGTCGTACCCATAGTGATCGTTACCGGGCTTCGGCTGGGCGACGAGATAAGCCCGGTAGCGCCAGCGCGCTCCCGCGATCTCCGCATACTCCAGATACGATCGGCAGAGCGTGGCGACCGCCGCTCCCTGGCTGTGGCCCGAGATCAGCACCTCGCTGCCGGGAGGGCACGCCGCGAGGAGCTGGGGCAGGATGCCGTCGCGCGGCTCGTGAAGCAGGATGAGCGCGGCGAGCGCGAAGCCGAGATGCACGGCAGCGTGTGGATCGGTGGCGAACCGGTACGAGAACCTCAAGCCATCGACCGCCACCGACCCCGAGCCACGGATCATCACGGACAGTACGTCGGCCAGGATGCTGCGCGCCTTCGTCACCGTCCCCCGGATGGCCACCGCGAACCGCGGCGGATCGGTGTCCTGGCGCCAGAGCTGCCACTTGTTATCGAAGGCGCCGAGGACCGGAGAGTCGAAGACGAGCGTCCAGCCTCGGGGCAGCGCCGGCATGGCGAGCGGCGGCGTCATCCCTTCGAGGTGGGCCAGCATGGCGATGAGGGCCTCCGCCTCGCTCGGGTCGAACGCGGTCGCGGGGGGCACGCGCGTCGTTCTTGATCCGCTCGTCAGGGGCGCGCCCGGGCGTCCTGAATCGCCCGCCAGACGCGCTCGGGCGTCACCGGCATGTCGAGGTGGCGCACCCCGAGCGGAGCCAGCGCGTCGTTCACGGCGTTGAGCAAAGCCGGCAGGGCTCCGACCGTGCCGGCTTCGCCCACGCCTTTGGCGCCGAGGGGGTTGACCTTGGTCGGAACCTCGTGGTGGTCCACGTCGAACGCGGGCACGTCGTCGGCGCGAGGCATCGCGTAGTCCATGAAGGAGGCCGTGTGGAGCTGGCCGGTGTCGGCGTCGTAGGTGAGTTCCTCGAAGAGCCCCTGGCCGAGGCCCTGCACCAGACCACCGTGGATCTGGCCCTGCACCAACATGGGATTTACCATGTGGCCCACATCGTCCACGACGGCATGGCGTACGATGCGCACCACCCCCGTCTCCGGGTCGATCTCGACCTCACACACCTGGCAGCCGTTGGGAAAGGTGACGGCGGGGGGGGTAAATGCCGCCGTCTCGCTGAAGCCGGGCTCCATCCCCGCGGGAAGCTGCCGCGGCTGGTAGGCGGTGCGGGCCACGCTGGCGAAGGTCACTCCCCGGTCGGTTCCCGCCACCGTGAAGCGCCCGTCGCGGAGGGCCACGTCCTCCGGCGCGGCTTCCAGCATGCGGGCGGCGATGCGGCGACCGCGCTCGATCACGCGCTCCGTCGCCCGCATCACGGCCGACCCACCCACGGTAAGCGCGCCCGAGCCACCGTTGCCGCGGCCAGCGCCGAGCGCGTCACTGTCACCCCAGAACACCTGGATTCGCTCGGGCGGCACGCCGAGCCGGTCGCTGACGATCTGGGCGAAGGCCGTCTCGTTGCCCTGTCCCATCGACGTCGAGCCGGTGAAGAGGGAGACCGAGCCATCGGCGTTGACGCGCACCTGGGCGGTGTCCGGATTGACGGACGTGTACGGCCCCCCGGCCACCTCGATGGGGTTGGCGATGCCCAGCCCCAACAGCTTGCCGCGGGCCCGGGCTTCTTTCCGCCGCTGCTCGAAACCAGTGTGGTCGGCAAGCGTCAGGGCCATCTCCATGCTGCGGGAGAAGTCGCCGCAGTCGTAGGTGAAGATGAGACCCGTTTTGAAGGGCATAGCCGAGGCCGGGATCAGGTTGCGGCGGCGCAACTCCAGGGGATCGAGCCCCAGCTCACGCGCGGCCACGTCGATGACCCGCTCGATGGCGTATGTGGCTTCGGGACGGCCGGCGCCGCGATATGGCCCGGTGGGCGTGGTGTTGCTGTACACCCCTGTGGTCTGAACGTGAATGGCTGGCGTCGTGTACACGCCGGCGATGCCGCCGACGTTGTTGGTGCCCGGCCCCGCGCTGCGCGGCGTGAAGTACGCGCCGATGTTGAGGGTAATGGCCACTCGCAGGGCCAGGAACTTCCCGTCCGGGTCGAGGGCCAACTCCGACGTCGAGACGTTGTCTCGGCCGTGCTCGTCGGTCACGAATCCTTCACGCCGGTCCGCCGTCCACTTCACCGGCCGGCCGAGCCGCCGGGCTGCCCATAGTACGAGCACCATCTCCGGGTAGATGCCGCTGCGCATCCCGAAGCTGCCGCCGACCTCGCCGGTCACGACGCGGACCTGGCTGTGCGGCACCCGCAGGACGTCGGCGAGCAAGGTCCGGAGCCCGTGGGGCGCCTGGATACCCGTGTGCAAGGTGTAGCGACCGGTGCGCCGGTCGTACTCGCCCACGGCGGCCCGAGGCTCGAGCGGAGCGGCGGCCACGCGGGTCACCACGAAGTCGAGCCGGGTGATATGGGCAGCCCGCTCAAAGGCCTGCGCGACCGCGTCGCGTTGCCCGGCCTCCCACACGAAGGCCACGTTGTCAGGCGCCTGGTCCCAGACGGCGGGGGCGCCAGGACGGCTGGCCTCCGCCGTCGCTGCCACCGAAGGCAGCGGCTCATAGTCGACGGCCACCAGGGCGGCGGCGTCGGCGGCACCTTCCCGCGTCGCGGCGACGACGAGGGCCACCGGATCGCCGACGTGGCGCACGCGCTCGCGGGCCAGCGCCGGCCGCGGCGTGGTGAAGGCCGGCGACCCGTCGCGCCGCTTGCGCGAGGAATCTGTGGGCAGATTGCCCAGGCCGTCGGCGGCGGCGTCGGCGCCGGTGAGGACGGCAAGGACGCCCGGCGCGGCCAGCGCGGCGGAGGCATCCACGCCCCGGATGCGCGCGTGCGCGTGAGGCGAGCGCACGATCACGACGTAGACCTCGCGCGGGAGGCTCACGTCGTCCGAATAGCGGCCGAGACCTTGGAGGAGGCGCGGATCCTCCAGGCGCCGCACCGACTGCCCGACGGCGAACGTTTCGACGACGATAGGTTCACTCATGACGTGCGGGAGTATACGTGAGGCTCGGGATCGTGGGGAAGGTGCCAGGCGCGCGGTTCCCCTCGCCGGTCAGCGGCACCGCCTTGACGCCACAATCGGGCGTCAGATAGCCTCGGCCAGGCCGAATACCGCTCGCCCGTCGCGAGCCAGGAGGTCGTCCTGGAAGAGAGCACCGCGGTGCCCGTCCCCATCCCGCCCGGTCACGCCAGGCGTCGCGCAATGGTGATGCGACTGTTGACGCGATTCCGGCCGTCCATGAGCATTCGGCTGAAAATCCTGGCGGTCACCACCCTCCTCCTGGTTGTGTTCGCGGTCACCACGGCCGTGTCGGCCGTCTTCATCAAGCGCGTCATTGCCGAGCTCGAAGGCATCGCCGACTATCACCTGCGGCTCTCGGACATCGCGGCGGCCATCGACGTCGAGACCTTCGAGTACGAGCTGAATATCCGGCGTCTGCTCCAGTCGGACGCGGTTCCGGCCGATCAGCTGGCCGCGTCGGTCCGACGCCAGCGCGAGATCGCCGAGCGGCTCGACCAGTCATTCGACGGGGCCTTGGCGCTCTTGGCAACCGCCATCAGAGACGAGCGCAACGACGTGTCGGACCGGATCGAGCTGGCTCGCATCGAGGGAGCCTTCCGGGCGCTCCGCCGTCACGTCGCGCCCTTCACGGCGGTGGGCGGGGCGGTGCTGAATGCGATTGCTGAGGGGCGCCCCACGGAGGCCCAGCGGTTGGCTGCCGGGTTCGCGGCTTTCGAGACCGCGTTCGGCCCCGACCTCGCCGAGATCCGGCGAACCATCCAGACGCTGACCAGGGACTCGGCGCGCGAGACGAGCCAACAAACGGTCACGGTGCTCGCGTTCAACAGCGTCCTCTTCGTTATGGCGGCCGCCGTCGGGTTGATCCTGTTTGGGATGCTGACCCATCGCCTGGCCCGGGCCTTCGGCCGCCTGCTGGACGGCACGCGCGCCGTCCAGAGGGGCCAGCTGGCTGTTGAGCTGCCCATCACCTCCGACGATGAGATCGGTCAGCTGACCCGGTCATTCAATCACATGGTGATGGAGCTGCAGGCCAAGGAGCGCATCAAGGACACCTTCGGGAAGTATCTCGATCCGCGCATCGTCAACGACCTCCTGCGCTCCTCGAGCGAGAATCCCGAGGCGGCCGAGCGCCGCACCGTGACGGTCTTCTTCTCCGACATCGAGGCCTTCAGCGCCATGGGGGAACAACTGACGGCCGGAGCTCTGGTCAATTTGCTCAACCGCTACTTCGGCGTCGTCACCAGGGCCGTTCTCGATCGCCATGGCATCGTCGACAAGTACGTTGGCGATGCGGTGATGGCGTTCTGGACGCCGCCCTTCTCGCCCGGGGATCGCCACGCGGCCGATGGCTGTCTGGCGGCCCTCGCCCAGCAGGAGGCCATTTCGGCGTTTCGACAGGATTTGCCGGACGTGCTAGGCCTGCGCCGCAACGTGCCGGGCTTCCGCGTGCGCATGGGCCTGACCACCGGGGAAGTGGTGATCGGCACCATCGGGTCGGATCAGACGAAGTCGTACACCATCGTAGGCGACACGGTGAATCTGGCGTCCCGGCTCGAGGGCGCCAACAAAATCTACGGGACGGCCATCCTCATTTCCGACGACACCTATCGCCTGGCTCAGCAGGCAATCGAGGTGCGCGAACTGGACCTCCTGACGGTGGCTGGCAAGAGCGAGCCGATCCGGGTGTTCGAGTTGCTGGCCCGCCTCGGCGAGCTGTCACCCGAGCAGGAGGAGCTGCGCGGCCTCTTCGCCGAGGGACTGGCCGCGTATCGCGACATGGACTGGGATCGAGCCGAGCGGGGATTTCGGGCATGCCTCGAGCGCAAGCCCGACGACGGGCCGGCGCAGGCCTTCGAGCGGCGAATTGCCCTCCTGCGGTCGAACCCGCCTCCGTTCGATTGGGACCGGGTCTGGCGGGTCGCCGAGAAATGAGTGAGGAGCGCCTCGAGCGCCGGGGGTGTGGGGGCCCCATTTCACTGGGCCGGCGCGAACGTCGGGACCGCCGGGCCGCCCTCGGTCGGTTTGAACACGACCTTCACCTTCTGACCGATTTTGATCGCGTTCAGGTCACAGTCGACGATGTTGGTCATCATCGTCACGCCTTCGTCCAGCGTGACGTAGGCGATCGCGTACGGCACCGGCACCCGCCGCATGACGCTGTAGGAATAGATCGTCCCCCGGCCCGAGCTCTCCCGCCACTCCGTCGCGTCGCTGAAGCAGAACGGGCAGAGCGGGCGGGGGTAGTGGTGCACCTCCCCACACGCCGTGCATCGCTTTATCAGAAGTCGGCCTTGCGCGGCGGCGTCCCAGAAGGGCTGGGTCTCCGGCGTGGGCTGAGGCGCGGGGATCGTCCTCTCCGGTCCAGGCATGATGTCACTCCCGCTCCATGATCACGGTGGCGCTCCCGTGCCGCGTGCCCAGCGATCCCCCGGTACCGTGGGCCAGCGCCACGTCGCAGTTCTTCACCTGCACCTTCGGGTGCGCCTCACCGCGAAGCTGGCGCACGGCCTCCACCACCTTGGTGAGGCCGCCGCGATTGGCTGGATGGTTGTTGCAGAGGCCGCCGCCGTCGGTGTTGAACGGCAACTTGCCGACGCCGGAGATCAGATTGCCGTCGGCCACGAACTTGCCGCCCTGGCCCTTCGGGCAGAAGCCGAGGTCCTCGAGCGTGATGAGCACCGTGATGGTGAAGCTGTCGTAGATGGAGACGTACTTGATGTCCGGCGGCTTGACCCCGGCTTCGGCGAAGGCCGCCGGTCCCGACCAGACGGCGCCAGAGTAGGTCAGATCGACCTTGCCCCCCATCTGATGCTTGGAGGCTTCGCCCCCGCCCAGCACGCGGACTCGCGGGCGTTTCAAACTCTTCGCCACCTCCGGCCGCGCGACGACGATGGCGCCGCCCCCATCGCTGATGACGCAGCAATCGAGCCGGTGCAGGGGATCGGAGATCATCGGCGAATTGACGACGTCGTCGACGGTGACCACATCCCGCAACATGGCATGGGGGTTGTGCTGGGCGTGGTGGGAGGCGGCCACTTTGATCCAGGCGAGTTGCGCACTGGTGGTTCCGAACTCGTGCATGTGCCGCATGGCAGCCATGGCGTACTGGTTGACCACCGTCGGCCCGAAAGGGAACTCGAAGGGGACGTCCGGAACGCCGGCCCCGTAGTTGCGCGGAGCCGTCCCAGTCGCCATTCCTTCCGACCGTGGCCGGCCGGCCAGCGTGATCAGAGCCACGTCGCACTTCGCGGCGGCGATCGCCTGCGCGGCGTGCGCGACGTGGATGACGTAGGACGATCCGCCCGTCTCCGTCGTGTCCATGTGGCGCAGCGTGAGCCCCATGTAGTCGGCCATGGAGAGCCCACCCAGGCCGGGCGCGTCGCCCGCGCAGAAGTAGCCGTCGACGTCGGCCTTGGTGAGCCCGGCGTCTTCCAGTGCGCCACGAGCGACCTCGGCGTGCAGCTGGGCCAGAGACTTGTCGTCAGCCTTGCGCGTCGGATGCTCGTAGATCCCGGCGATGTAAGCCTGCCCTTTGATCGTCATGGACGTCGTCCTCAGCTGGTCACCGGCGCGCGGCCGGCCAGGACCTCGGGGTTCACCACGTTGATGGGCTTGCCGTCGGCGTATGCGACCATCTGGTCGAAGATCGCGCTGAACATGGCCTCGAGGCCGTCCCGCTCCACGTAGCCCAGGTGCGGCACACAGATGGCGTTGTCCATGGCCAGGAGCGGATGGCGGCCATCGAGGACGGGCTCTTCTTCGAAGACGTCGACCGCGGCCATCCCTGGACGGCCGGCGCGAAGGGCGGTCTCCAGGGCGCCCGGAACGACCAGCCCGGCTCGGCTGGTGTTGACGAAGAGCGCGGTCGGCTTCATCCGCGCGAGGTCGGCCGCCGTGACCATCCCTCGCGTTTCGGGGATCAGGCGCACGTGCAGGGAGAGCACGTCCGACTGCTCGAAGAGCGCCTCCTTGCTCGGCGCGCCGGCGCATCCGTCGGCGCGTGCCCTGGTGAGCGATCCCTCGCGGCCCCATGCGAGGACATTCATGCCAAACGCCTTGCCGTAGCCGGCGACGACGGCGCCGATGCGGCCGTAGCCGTAAATGCCTAGCGTCTTGCCGCGCAGGCCGATGCCAATGGGGTGGGCCTGCCACTTGCCGGCCTTGAGCGCGGCCATCTCCTGGGGGATGCGCCGGAAGGCGGCAATGATCAGCCCCCACGTGAGCTCAGCCGTTGCGTAGGACGGCCGACCGCCACCCATGAACGACGACACGATGACGCCTCGCCGCGTGCACGCGGCGACGTCGATGTGCGGATAGACGCTCAGCTGGCTGATCAGGCGGAGCTTGTCGAGACGCTCGAGCAGCGGCGCCTGGATCGGCGTGCGCTCGCGGATCAGGGCCAGCGCCTCCGTGTTCTTGAGCCGTTGGGCGAGAAGGTCGACGTCCTTGGTGTGATCGTTCCAGATCGCCACCTCGTGGCCGGCGATCTTGCCGAAGCAGTCGAGCGTCCTGATGGTGTCCTGATAGTCGTCGAGAATCGCGATGTTCATCTCGGCCTCCGCGGGCGACGCGACGCCAAGACTACCACGCCGCCCCGTCGGAATGGTCGAGGCGCCGAAGGCGCGGCCTACCGCGAGTCTTGACAAGGCGCATCGCTTGGCCACACTGTCAGGCACCGGTGGCGGGTCCTCGGGCCCACGCCGCAGTCCTCGCAGGGGTCCACAGTCCACGGGGATTCGACCAAGAGAGGAGATGCCATGGCGACCTGGACACCTGATCCAACGTTCTATCCCTCGCCGCGCCTGGCGATGCAGGCGCCGACCGAGAAGCTCGGCTACGTCGCCATCCTGAACGCCGGCGGCCGGCGGGGGGACGCGCTCGGCGTGGTCGATCTCGACTCGCGTTCGTCGACGTACGCGCAGCTCGTGGGCCGGGTCGAGATGCCCGAGATCGGCGACGAGCTGCATCACTTCGGCTGGAATGCCTGCAGTTCGGCGCTGTGCCCGTACGCACCGCATCCGCACGTCGAGCGTCGATATCTGATCGTGCCCGGCCTGCGCTCATCGCGGATCTACGTGCTCGACACCCGGCCGGATCCACGCCAGCCGAAGATCGTCAAGGTGATCGAGCCGCAAGACGTGTTCAAGCGCGCCGGCTATTCGCGGCTCCACACCGTGCACTGCGGGCCCGAAGGAATCTACCTGAATGCGATGGGCAACCCCGATGGCGATGGACCGGGCGGCGTGTTCCTGCTCGATCACGACAGCTACGACGTGCTCGGGCGCTGGGAGGTCGACCGCGGACCGCAGTTCTTCGCCTACGACTTCGCCTGGCATCTCGGTCACGACACGCAGATCACCAGCGAATGGGGCACGCCCAAGATGTTCGAGAATGGCCTGGTGCCGGAGCTGTTGCTCGGCGGCCAGTACGGCCACCGCCTGCATGCGTGGGATCTGCGGCGGCGCAAGCACCTGCAGGAGATCGACCTCGGACCGGAGTACCAGCTGGTCTTCGAGTTGCGGCAGGCCCGGGATCCGAGCAAGGCGTACGGGTTCGCGGGCTGCGTGATCAGTCTCAAAGATCTGTCCTCGTCGATCTGGGTGTGGCACCGGCCGAACGGGCAGTGGGCGGTCAAGAAGGTCATCGAGATCCCGGCCGAACCGGCCGAGCCCGATCAGCTGCCCCCGCTGCTCAAGGGATTCAAGGCGGTGCCGCCACTGCTGACCGACATCAACCTGTCGCTCGACGACAAGTTCCTGTACGCCTCCTGCTGGGGCACCGGCGAGATGCGCCAGTATGACGTCTCCGATCCCTTCAATCCGAGGCTCGCGGGCTCCCTTCGCATCGGCGGCATCGTGAAGCGCTCGCCGCACCCCGCGTCGGGTCCGGTCAACGGCGGGCCGCAGATGGTCGAGGTCAGCCGCGACGGGCGCCGCGTGTACTTCACCAACTCGCTCTACAGTGCGGTGGACCCGCAGTTCTATCCGGAAGGCATCAAAGGCTGGATGGTCAAGGCCGACGTCAATCCCAGCGGTGGCATTGCCCTCGATCCGAAGTTCTTCCTCGAGTTCGGTGAAGGCTACCGGCCGCATCAGATCCGTCTCGAGGGAGGCGATTCCTCGTCCGACTCGTATTGCTATCCGTGAGGCGAGCATCGCGACCGGCGGTGGCCGTCAGAGACAGCCGCCGGTCGTGACCCGCCGCTCGCCGTGACCGGCGCCTGGGCTTGGCTGGCCCTCGCCGGCCTGGGCGCGTTTCACGGCATCAATCCCGCCATGGGGTGGCTCTTCGCCGTCGCACTGGGACTGCAACGCCGAAGCCGGGCCGCCGTCCTGTGGGCCTTGCTGCCGATCGCCCTGGGACATGCCGTGTCGATCACCCTCGTGGTGGCGGCGCTGGCCGCGCTGCGCATCCTCGTCGACCTGCGCCTGCTCCAGGCGGTCAGCGCGCTGCTCCTGTTCGCCTTTGGCGTCTACCGGCTGGTCGCGCGGCACCGCGCGCGCGGAGGCATGCAGGTCGGATTCGCCGACCTGACGTTGTGGTCGTTCCTGATGGCGAGCGGCCACGGCGCTGGGCTGATGCTGATCCCGGTACTCCTGAAGCTATCGGCCGGCGGCAGTCACGCCGGCCATCAGCACGTGGCCGAGCTGGCGGCGGTGAGCGAGTCGGCCGGTAGGGCGCTGGCCGCGGTCGGCGTGCACACCGTCGCGATGCTCGTGACGACGGGTCTCGTGGCGATCCTCGTCTATGAGTGGGTCGGGGTCGCCGTTCTGCGACGCGGCTGGATCAACTTCGATCTCCTCTGGGCGCTCGCCCTCATCGCGACAGGGGCGATCCTCCTGGCGGCGGCCCTGCGCTAGGGGCTCGGCCGTCGTGGGCTTGACCTCCAGCTACTGAGGCGCCACGATCAGCGGGCGGCAGGAAAGGACCAGGCATGCTCCCCACGCATGGACGCTACGAGTACTCGAACATCACCACGCGGCCGGACTACAGCTGGCCGGGAGGCCGGCGGCTGGCCGTCTACCTCGCCCTCAACATCGAGGCGTTCGGCTTCGGCGTCGGCAAGGGCGCCGCCATTGCTCCACCCGACCAGGCCCAGAGCCACAGCGTCTACAGCTGGCGGGACTACGGCAACCGCGTGGGCATCTGGCGCCTCTTCGAACTGCTGGATCAGCTCCAGCTCCCCGCCGAGGCGCAGATGAACAGCGCGATCTACGAGGTGGCCCCGGACATCCCCCGCCGGCTCCGCGCGCGAGGCGACGAGATCCTCGGCCACGGCGTCACGAACTCCGACGAACAGGGTCATCTGCCGGAGAACGAGGAACGCGAGCTGATCGAACGCGTCACCGCCACCATCGAGCGCCACGAAGGCACGCGGCCCCTCGGCTGGATGAGCCCCTGGCTCTCGAACAGCGGAATCACGATGGATCTCCTGCAGGAGGCGGGATACCGCTACGTGATGGACTGGACGATGGACGATCAGCCGATCTGGATCCGCACGCGCAAGGGTCGGATCCTGACCATGCCGTACCCCATCGAGGTGAACGACACGCGCGGGATCGTCTGGTATCGCTACACCTCCGAGGAGTTTGCCGACCTGATCGTCGATCAATTCGACGAGATGCTCGAGCAGTCGGAGCGCCAATCCCTGGTGTGTCCGATCTCCCTCCACCCCTTCGTCATCGGGCGCCCCTATCGCCTCCGGCGACTCCGGCGCGCCCTCGAGCACATCGCCAAGCACCGCGACCGGATCTGGCTCACGCGCCCGCGCGACATCTGCGCCCACATCGAGTCGCTGCCGGCGGGAGTCGTGCCCGGGAGCGCGTAGCGCACGACCCGAGCGGCGGGACACTCCGGGGACATCCACGCCCGGGCTGTGGCTCGCGCATCGACTGCACTCCGCCCGCGGCGTTGGCGCCGGACCAATCTCGGCGACGCGCGTGTCGCCAGGCACAGGCACCGCTCGAATCTCAGGCGTCGCGTTCGCCGCCACGGGCCGCGTTCATGAAAGCCCCGTCGCCGAGGAGCGGGACGCACGCGCTCACGTTCAGCGCCGCGGCCCACGCCACGTCGCCCTCATACCCGCGGGCGATAAGCTCCTGTCCCGACACGCATTCCAGAAGAGCCGAGTCCAAACGCGAAGCGACCGCCTCGAAGGCATGCTGTGCTGCGGCCGCCTCCGGCGACCGGACTCCATCCAGAGCCGCCACGACAGCGCCGGCGCCGATCCAGTCCTCCAGAGCAGGTCGCAAGGCGCCCGAGGGCCAGCGCTCCCCGGCCGCCACGACGGTGATACGGGGCCCCGCCCGCTCGGCAGCGCGCGCCACCGCCGCGGCGTTGCGCAGGCATGCCGTCAAGGTACGGACCTGCCCCGTCTGGCGGCTCAGCGCAGCGCCGTTCGGCGACGGCAGGACAACCTTTGCCCGCTCTCCAGATCCGCCAACGTCGCTGGGGACAGCGATAAATGCCCCTGCCCCCGGGCCGTCGCGCATTCGGCGCCCACGGTCCGAGCGAACGCTTCGGCCTCGGCTCCCGGCGAACCGAACGGAAGCACGGCGGCCCCGCGACCGACCGCAACATCGACACAGGTCGAGAACGACAGCACATCGACGATGACGATGACGTCACTCCCGCTCAGCTGGGCGGCGAGACCATCGCGTCCCCATTCGACCTGGACGTTGTACATCGACTGGTCGAAGTGGGCCGGCTACGTCCAGTGGCGCGCCATCTTCCGGATGCGCTCCTTGTCGCGGCAGCTGCAGTAGTCGATCAAATCGTTGGTGAGGAAGCCCTTGAGATCCTGCGGCGGCCCGGCGCCCCCTCGGTCGCCGTCTTGCCGGTAGAAGAAGAGAGGGGCCATGCCCTCGGGATCCCCTCGCCGTCGAGGGAGCCGCCGGGTCGGGCCAGCATGCGTTGCTGATACAGGTCGCCCGAAGTGCTGTCAAGGGCCTGGGCCCGGTCAGCATCCGCGGTGGAGCGATCCAGGATGGCGAAGAGTGAAGCCCAGGGCGCTCCGGCGCCTGCTGGATGGTGGGCCGACGGCCTGCTACACTCCGCGCGACCATTGCGACGGAGGGCGACATGGCGGAGAGGGCGAATGCGGATCCATAGCATCGAGGCCATTCCCGTCGAAATTCCCCTGAAAAAGAACTTCGGCGGCAGCACCTACGCCGTCCTCAAACGATGCACGGTGATCACCCGGTTGCGCACCGACGAGGGCCTGGTCAGCGAGGTCTACAACGGCGACAATCGCGAGGACGGCCGTGAGATCGTACGGCTGATCCAGGAGGAGCTTGCCCCGCGCGTCAAGGGCATGAGCCTCTTCGAGGGAGAGCGCGTCTGGGAGAGCCTGTTCGCGCTCACCCACGCGAGCCGGAATCGCAAGACGCTGATGGAAGCCATCGCCTGTGTCGATTGCGCGCTCTGGGACGTGGTGGGCAAGGCCCTGGGCAAGAGCGTGTGTTCGCTGCTGGGCGGCTACCGCCATCGCCTGCCCATCATCTCCATCGGCGGCTATTACATGGACGGCAAGACGCTCGGGGACATCGGTCGCGAGATGGAGGCATACCGGCAGGCTGGAATGGCGGGATGCAAATTCAAAGTCGGCGGACTGACGCCGGAAGCGGATGCCAAGCGCGTGGAAGCGGCACGCCATGCGGCCGGGGCAGACTTCATCCTGGCAGTGGATGCCAACCGCGGCTGGTCGGTCACCGACGCCGTCCGCTTCGCGCGGCTGGTCGAGCATCTGGAGATCCGCTGGTTCGAGGAGCCCTGTCACTGGTACGACGACGTGGCGATGATGGCGCGGATGCGCCAGGCCACGCGCCTTCCCATCACCGCCGGCCAGTGCGAGATCACCAGCCACGCCGTGCGGCGACTGGTCGAGGCTCGCGCCGTCGATCTCGTGAACTTCGACGCCTCCGAAGGTGGCGGGGTCACCGAGTGGCGCAGGGCGGCCGCGCTGTGCGGCACGGCCGGAGTGCAGATGGCCCATCACGAGGAACCGCAGATCGCTCAGCACCTGATGGCGGGGGTGCCGCACGGCACCTGCGTCGAGTGCTTTGCCGATCCCGAGCGCGATCCGGTATGGCAGGCGATGTGGGCGAACCGGCCGGCCATCAAGGATGGGATGATGGACGTCGCTCCGGATCCCGGCTTCGGCCTGGTCCTCGACGAGGCGATGGTCCGGCGATACCGTATCCGCTAGACCGAGGGGGAGCATCCGATGGTGGTCCCTCACGAGGGGGTGTTTTCATGCCCGTGGTTCTCGTCACCGGCAGTAGCAGCGGGATCGGTCTCGCCACGGCGCTTCACTTTGCCCGGCTTGGCCACGACGTTCAGGCCGGCGTCCGCACCCTGGCCACGGCGGCCGAGTTGACGCAGGCCATCGATGCGGAGAAGCTTCCGATCTATCCGGTCGTGCTCGACGTGAACGACCCCGCATCAGTCGCGCGCGGCGTCGGCGAAATCCTCGATCGAGCGGGCCGAGTCGACGTCCTCGTCAACAACGCGGGAATCGGCGGGGGCGGTCCCATCGAGGAGGTGCCCGTCGACTGGGCCAGAGGCCTGTTCGAGACGAATTACTTCGGCGCGATCCGCACGATCCAGGCCGTGCTTCCCGGCATGCGCGAGCGCCGCTGCGGGGCCATCGTGAACGTCAGCTCCATCGCCGGCCGGCTGGCCGTCGCCGGCCATGGTCACTACTCCGCGGTGAAGCATGCCCTGGAGGCGATGAGCGAGGCGCTGGCCCAGGAAGTCCTGGACTTCGGGATCCGGGTGGTCATCATCGAGCCCGGCGTCGTGGTGACGCCGATTTTCACCAAGGCCCAGCGGTTCGCCGATCCCGCCTCGCCCTACGCCGCTCACGTGCACCGGCTCCTGCTCTTCTACCAGATGCAGATGAAGATGCCGAGCCAACCGTCTGACGTGGCCGAGGTCATCTACGAGGCAGTCACCACCGCGCAACCGAAACTGCGCTACCTGGTGGGGGAGGACGCTAGGCGCCTCACGGCTGGCCGGCAGCGCCTGACCGATGAAGAGTACGTCGCCACCGGACGCGCCATGCCGGACTCCGAGTATCTCGAGCTCATGCGCCGCCGTTACGACTTCGAGTGGTAGCGCGGGCTGACCGCGCCGGGCCTGGCGGTCCACCGAGCGGCCGCCCGCACCGCAGCCGCTCGTCCAGGCGGGCGACATCCTCGGCGGTCGTCCCCCGCGCGTTCGTCGCCGCGGTCAGGCCCTACCGTAGAGGGGAATGGCCGCGCCACTGATGATGCGCGCGTCGGAACCGACCAGGAACAGGATGACGCGCGCGATCTCCTCGGGCCTGACCCACCGGCTGTAGTCTCCGCGCGGATCGCCCTGGCGATTGGTCGGGGTGTCGATCACGCTCGGCATGATGGCATTGGCGGTGACGTTCTTCTCGCGCAGCTCGGCGGCGAGCGCTTCCGTGAGCTGGAGCACGGCGCGCTTCGCGGCGGCGTACGCGGCGAGGTTGGCCCCGGGCTGGGTGGCCGTGCGCGTGCTCACGTTGACGATGGCGCCGCCGCCGCGCGCCAGCATGTGCGGCACCGCCGCCGCGCACGAAAGCACGGCCGTCTTCAGATTCGTGTCGAGCTGCTGCTGCCACAGCGACCACGGGGTTTCGTGGACGGGCGTGCCTCCCGCGAAGCCACCCGCGAGGTTCACGAGGATGTCGACGCCAGAGTGCTGCCGCGCGATCTCCCCGTAATAGCGAGTGACGGCGTGCTCGTCGGTCAACTCCAGGAGGGCGCCGCTCAGGGTGGCCGAGGCGGGAATGCGCGCGCGCTCGCGGAGCTTCTCGAGGTCTCCGCTGAACTGGTGGGGGACGACGACGGCGGCGCCCTCCTCCAGAAGGGTCGACACCACGGCTCCGCCCAGAGCGCCTGCCCCGCCCGTGATGATCGCCACCTTGCCGTCGAGTCTGCTCATCGCCCCCTCCATCCGAACATTGCGAGCATACTAGCCGAACCTTGTCGAGGTGAGATGGCTGCGGTAGTCTGCCCAGCCGTGAGGAGGTCCACCATGAACCAACATCAACCGTGCGAGGCCGTCCACGTCGACAACCGTCCCTGGGAAACGCTGCGCTGGCCCGGACAATGGAGCAAGATGCTCTTCCATCCGCGCCCGGAGCGCCCCACCGAGCCCAATGCCGGGCTCGTGCGCTACGAGCCGGGCTCCCATCACCCGTACCACCAGCATGACTTCGCCCAGGTCTGGTACATCCTGAAAGGCCAGTTCGAGATCGGCGGCGCGATGTACGGGCCGGGGACGATGCTCTTCTACCCCGATCCGCACTTCGAAGCGGCGCTGTCCACGCAGACGGGGGGACTCATGCTCTTCGTGCAGTACCCGGGACCGACCACCGGCGGTCGCCCGATCTATGACGGCCGCTTCAACATGACGGCGCGGAAGCCCATCGCCGAGGAGCGCATCGACGTATGAAGATCACTGACGTCACTCTCACACTGTTCTCCTGGAGCGACATCCCGGCCACCCGGTACGGCACCCACACCGGCAAGTTCGGGGGGCAAAGCCAGCTCGGCCTCCTCCGTGTGGTCACCGACGCCGGCATGGAAGGGCACGCCTTCCTCGGCTCGGCCATGCGCAGCGCCGAGTTCGACGGCGCCTCGCTGATCCACTATTTGAAGCCGATGGTGATGGCGCAGGATCCGCTGGATCGCGAGCGCCTCTGGCAGGCGCTGTGGTCGCGCCACCGCAACACGACATTCCGCGCCATCGGCGCCATGGACGTCGCGCTCTGGGACATCGCCGGCAAGGTGGCCGGATTGCCCATCCACAAGCTCCTCGGCTCCTATCGCGATCGCGTGCCGGCCTATGCCAGCTCGGCCGTGCTGGCCTCGAAGGAGGCCTACGCCGACGAGGCGGTGCGCTTCAAGTCGCAGGGTTGGACGGCCTATAAGATCCATCCACCCACCGATCCCAAGGTGGACATCGAAGTGTGCCAGGCGGTGCGGGCGGCGGTGGGCGACGGCTTCACCGTGATGCTCGACTCGACGTGGGCCTATCAGTACCCGGAGGCTCTGCGCGTGGGCCAGGCCGTCCAGGAGCTGGGCTTTCACTGGTACGAGGATCCCTTGGCCGACGACGATCTCTACAACTACGTGAAGCTCAAGCAGCAACTCCACATCCCGATCTTGGCCACCGAGTACACTCCGGGCGGCTTCACCGCCTACGCCCCCTGGCTGACCGCGCGCGCCACCGACTACCTGCGCGGCGACGTGGCGGTAAAGGGCGGGATCACGCCGCTGGTGAAGACGGCGCATCTCGCCGAAGCCTTCCACATGAATTTCGAGCTGCACCACGGCGGCAATTCCGTTAACAACGTGGCGAATGTCCACGTCATCATGGCCATCAAGAACTGCGAGTTCTTCGAGGTGCTGCTGCCCGCGGGCGCCCAGAAGTACGGGCTGGCCCAAGACATCGAGGTGGACGCGCAGGGCATGGTGCACGCCATGAATGAACCCGGCCTGGGCGCCGCCATCGACTTCGCGCTTATCGAACGCCGAAAGACAGCCGTGCTCTCCTGATATGGCCGGCAGCATCGTCCTCGTCGCGGCGCAGGTGGGGCCCCTGGGATCTCCACTCCCTCACGCTGGCCAGCGATACTCCACGTCCGGTTCGGACTCCGGCGGCAGGCTGACGCCGAACTTCACCACCGCGAAGCCCTCCTTCTCATAGAAGGCGCGGCCATTCGCGTTGATCTGCAAGGTGAACAGTCGCAGGCCGGACGGTGAGAGCTGCTTGGCGTGCGCGAGCAGCGTATGCCCGATGCCTCGGCGCTGATGATCCGGGTCAACGTAGAGCTGGTCGATGAAATCACAGGCAATGGCCATGAAGCCGGCCGGCCGCCCGCCCAGCTCAGCGACCCACACGTCGTTCTTGACCAGCACCACCGTGCGGAAATAGGCGCGGTCCTCCTCGGCGGTGTGCCCCATGCGCGCCTGGAACTCGGGCAAGGCCTGCACGCGGGCACGGCGCCACAAGTCGTTGACCGGATCGAAGTCCTCAGGCCGGTAGAGACGGACGATCGCCTGGCTCATGCGTAGCCGGGCGGCGGCACGAAGGCCCGGTACTCGCGCTCGAGGAGCTGGGCGAAGGCGATGCATGCGCGGTCGCCGTACTGCGGGCCCACGATCTGGACGCCCACCGGCAAGCCCCCCGGCGTGAGGCCGGCTGGGGCCACCGACGACGGCAGAAACGCCATGCCCGAGTACCCGGCCCAGAAGAGCTGGTCGGTGGTGAGCACCATTTTGCCGTTGACGGCGATGGTGCGCTCGTAGCGCTCTCCCGCGTGGTCGTGGGGAAAGGCGGCGGACGAGGCGACCGGACAGAGCAGCAGGTCCCACTCCTTGAAGAACTCGGCCCACTTCCAGCGCAGCTGGTGGCGCGTCTCGTTGGCAGCCAGCCAGTCGCGGTGGAAGAGGGTGTTGGCGCGCACCATGCGCGCGTAGTAGCTCTCGTCGTCTGGTGCGAGGGAGTGCGCGGCGGCGAGGTTCTTCTGGAATTCTTCCTGGGTCTGGCGTCCCGACGTCGCCGCCCGCAGCAGCTGGAGGTAGACCCGATGCGCCTGGCCAGTATCGATGGCGGGCCGCGCCCGGTCGCTCACCTTGGCCTTGTTCCTGGCCAGGAAGTCGGCGAGAGCTTGTACCCGATCCTGGACCTCGGTATCCACCTCGGCGTTCGGGTCGCTCAGCATGACGGCGACCCTGTACTCGCGCAGCGCCTTGCGTCGTGGGGCAGGCAGCCGGAGTTGCCAGCCCACCGCGTCGATCTCGTCGGCACCAGCCATCACCTCGAGCCCGATGGCGAGGTCGTCGGCGCTGCGCGACATCGGGCCGATCACCGAGATGTCCCCCTGAGCGAGTTTCCCGGGCAGCGCCTGGCCGCGCGGCGGCACGATACCGTACGTGGGCTTGTGGCCGAACACGCCACAGTAGTGGGCTGGGTTGCGGATCGACGAGCCGATGTCGCTGCCCGCCTCGATGCCGGTCAACCCCGCAGCCAGCGCGGCGGCGGAACCGCCCGAAGAACCGCCGGGCGATCGGGTGACGTCCCACGGGTTATTGGTGGTGCCGTAGATGTCGTTGTAACTCTGGTAGTCGGCGAGATAGAGCGGCACGTTGGTCTTGCCAAAGAGCACGACGCCGGCGGCGAGCAGCCGATCGACGGCGAGGGCATTTCGCGCTGGATAGTTCTCGCGCAGCGCGGGCACGCCCCACGTGGTCGGCAGGCCCACCACGTCGTACGACTCCTTGATGGTCATGGGCACGCCGTGCAGCGGTCCCCACGGCTCGCCCTTGACCAGCGCCCGGTCGGCCGCCCGCGCGCGCTTGCGCGCGCCGTCGAGATCGGTGGCGATGATGGCGTTGAGCTTCGGATTGTACCTCTCGACCCGCGCCAGGTAGAGGTCGAGCAGTTCCAGGCAACCGATCTTCTTGCGGCGAATCTCCGTGGCCAGCTGCTTCGCCGAGCGAAAGGGAACCTCACGCATCGCATCCTCCTCTTGCGGACTGGTCAGGGTGCGCTCGGCGCCAGCGCGCGGATGGCTTCGAGGATACGCGCACGCCGGCTCGACGTATCGAGCGCCGACGTCGAAAATTGCAGGAACGCCGTATCGACCCCCGCGGCGAAGTAGCGCTCGATACGAGCGCGGATGTCGTCCATGGAACCGCGGAGGATCAAGGTATGCGCGACCTCCGGAGGTACCGCGGCCACGGCGGCCCTGCGGTCGCCCCGCTCCCAGGCATCCCACATCGGTTGGAGCAGCCGCCCGCGCCCCAGCCATTCGTGGAAGGCCCGATAGACGGGCACGTTCAAGTAGGCAGTGACCTGCCGGCGGACCCCGGTATCGGCGGCGTCACCGGGAGGGTCGAGGTTCACCAGCAGACGCGCGGTGATCTCCACGGTCTTCGGATCGCGGCCGGCCCGGGACGCGGCCTCGCGCACCACGGCGACCGATTGCGGCACGTCGTCGGCCGACAGCCAGTTGAGGACAGCCCCGTCGCCGAGTTCCCCGGCGATCCGGAGCATGCCGGGTCGCAGCGCCGCCACGTGAATGGGAACCGAGTGCGCGAGCGGCCGGCTCAGCCGGAAACCGTCCACCGCCAACGTCTCGCCCTGAAAGACCACGCGCTCTCCGGCCAGGGCCAGCCGGAGAAACTGCACCATCTCCCGGACGCGCTGGGCTGGCCGCTCGAAGCGGCCGCTGTTCCAGGCCTCCACGATGGGCTCGGACCCCGCGCCGACGCCGAGACAAAAGCGGCCGGGCGCGATCTCGGCGATTCCGGCGGCCGTGATGGCCATCGTGGCGGGGCCGCGGGTGAAGACGTTGGCGATGGCGATGCCGACCCGCATCCCGGTGGCTATGCCGACTACGGCGAGCGGTGAGAAGCCATCCACGCCGTCCACCTCGAACGACCAGGCGTCGGTGTAGCCCAGGCGCTCCGCGTCGCGCGCGATCTCCGTATGCTCGGGCAGCGTGAACCCATCCAGTGGCACCGACAGCGCCCACCGCTTCTCACCCATTCGCCATTTCCTCCCCGAGACTGCGGTTGACTGCCGCGGGAGCTGCGGGACGTCGCGGGGCTGGGGTCCCGCCGTCCGAGGCGAGCATACGATAGCCGCGCGAGCTGCAGGACGTCGCGGGGCTGGGGTCCCGCCGTCCGAGGCGAGCATACGAGTGATATGCTCCCCGGTGCTGGGCTGCAGACCTGCGGCCGGGCTAGGAGGCCCATCATGCTGGGAGACGTCATCGAGCTGTCCGTGGTCGTGCGCGACATCGACGCGGCCATCGAGCGCTACGCGAAGCTCTTCGGAGTGAAGGTGCATCACCGCGGAGGGTCGAAGGAATTCGGGTTCAAGAACGCCATCCTGCCACTGGGCCGCGGCCACATCGAGTTCCTGGAGCCCACCGATCCTACCAAGCCGGTGGGAAAGTTTCTGGAAAAGCATGGCGAGGGGGTGTACCTCGTCGGCTTCGACTGCCAGGACATCCCGGGCGCGGTGGCGCGCCTGCGCGAACAGGGGGCGAGGGTGGACCAGCGCGGAGAGATCGCATGGGTGCATCCACGCGAGGCGCATGGACTCTTCGTCGAGCTGCGCAAGCCGGAAAGGTACGACTAGCATGGCGACGTTTCACTTCGAGCTGCACGATCTCCCGCCTGAGGCGGAGACCTTGCGCAGAGAGGTCAGAGCGTTCCTCCGCCAGGAGCTCGGCGACCGCGCCGCACTCGACCGCGCCCCCTCGTGGGGCGGTTTCGACCGCGCGTTCTCGCGCAAAGTGGGTGCGCGGGGCTGGATCGGCCTGACCTGGCCGAAGAAGTATGGCGGCCACGAGCGCAGCGCGCTGGAGCGCTACGTGGTCATGGAGGAGATGCTGGCCGCGGGGGCGCCGGTGTCGGCCCATTGGATCGCCGACCGCCAGAGCGGACCCACGCTGCTGCGGTTTGGCACGGAGGAGCAGCGCCAGCGCTTCCTGCCGCGCATCGCGCGCGGCGAGCTGGCGTTCGCCATCGGGATGAGCGAGCCCGACTCCGGCTCTGATCTCGCCTCGCTCCGCACGCGCGCTGAGAAAGTCTCGGGCGGCTACCGGGTCAACGGAACGAAAGTCTGGACCAGCAACGCGCACCTCGCGGACTACATGATCGCCACCCTCCGCACCCACGTGGATCCTGCTGACAAGCACGCCGGGCTCTCCCAGTTCCTGGTGGACACGAAGACGCCGGGGATCACCATGAGCCCCATCATCGATTTGACGGGTCAGCACCACTTCAACGAGGTCGTCTTTCAGGACGCCTTCGTCCCCGAAGGCATGCGGGTGGGCGAGGAGGGGGCCGGCTGGAAGCAGGTGACGAACGAGCTGGCCTTCGAGCGCAGCGGGCCTGAGCGCTATCTCAGCAGCATGGCGTTGATCGTCGAGTTGATTCGGGAGGTGGGGAAAGACCCCTCGGAGCGCGCGGCGGAGACCGTCGGGCGCCTGACCGCCCAGCTGGCCACCTTGCGCCAGATGTCGCTCTCGGTGGCGGCCATGCTGCAGGCCGGTGAGAATCCCAACCTCGAGGCGGCGGTGGTGAAGGACGTCGGCACTACGTTCGAGCAGTCGGTGCCCGAGATCGCACACGCGTTGCTCGGTCTGGAGCCGACGGTCGCCGCGGGCACCCAGCTCTCGCGGGTGCTCGCCTATCTCACCCAGCATGCGCCATCGTTCTCGCTCCGGGGCGGAACCCGCGAGGTGCTCCGCGGCATCATCGCCCGGGGGCTCGGCCTGCGATGAACGAGACACGGGCGCTCCTGTCCGACACCGTCACGCGGATCTTCGCGGACCTCGTGAGCAAGGAACTCATCGAGTCGGTGGAGCGCGGCGCCTGGCCCGGGGATCTCTGGCGCGCTCTCGAGGAGAACGGACTCACCCGGCCCCTGGTGCCGGAGGAGAGAGGCGGGGCCGGTCTCGGATGGCGGGACGCCCACGTCATCCTCGAACTTATGGGACGGCACGCCGTGCCAGTGCCGCTCGCCGAGACCATCATCGCGGGGTGGCTCCTGGCCGGGGCGGGACTCGACGTGCCCGACGGGCCACTGACCATCGCGCCCGTCCAGGCCGGCGAGCGGTTGCGCCTCGAGCGCGCCGATCGCGGCTGGCGCGTCACCGGAAGAGTCGCTCGCGTGCCGTGGGGGGCGGCGGCCGGCCAGATCGTATTCGCCAGCGAGGTCGATGACCGCGCGATGATCGCCCGCGTGGCCGGCGGGCGCGCCCGGGTCACCGAAGATCGGAACGTCGCGCAGGAGCCGCGCGACACGCTCGAGTTCGAGGGCACTCCGGTGGAGGCGGCGGCCCCGGCCGCGGCCGGTTTGCCCCCTCGCGCGGTATGGGTCTACGGCGCGCTGGCCCGCTCGGCGCAAATGGCGGGGGCGCTGGAGTCGATCCTGGCGCAGGCCGTCCGCTACGCGACCGAGCGCAAGCAGTTCGGCCGAGCCATCGGCGCCTTCCAGGCCATCCAGCATCAGCTTGCCGTGCTGGCGGGGCACGCTGCCACCGCCGGCCTGGCTGCTGCGCATGCCTGCCGCGCGGCCGAACGGGGCGACCCGACGTTCGAAGTGGCGGCAGCCAAGGTGCGGGTTGGGGAGGCGGCGGGCATCGGCGCCGGCATCGCGCACCAGGTCCACGGCGCCATCGGATTCACCTACGAGCACAGTTTGCACTTCGCGACACGGCGCCTGTGGTCGTGGCGCGCGGAGTTTGGGGCGGAGAGCCATTGGGCAGTCGAGCTGGGCCGCCACGTCGCCTCGCGCGGTGCGGACCAGCTCTGGACGGATCTCACCGCGCGATAGCCGACTCACGCGAGGGCTCCTGAGGCTCGCCCGTCTCAGCGGCCCAGAATCACGTACTCTAGCAGCGCGATCCCCCCGGCGCCGCTGAGGGGCACCAACAGGGCGAGCACGAACTCCTGTTTCAGCAGGGGGCCAATTCTTCTCGCGCTCCTCGTGCTGATCGGCGGCGGCGAACGGATCCTGCCACAGTCGCGCATCGGTATCTTGAAGGCCGATCATGCGGGACTGGATCTTCTCGGGACTTTCCCGCCGGGAGCCGACGAGGGGGAACTGGGTGATGAGGAGGGCGCCGGCGAGCACCAGGAGCACCGCCAGCGCGCCGGTGACGGGAAGTCGCGACCCGTCCTGGCTAGGCGCGGCCATGGCGGAAGTGATCGGAGTGGATCATTCTCAGTCTCGTTCGGGAGCTCCGCCCCGCGACGTCCTGCGGCTCGCACGACTGGTTCTGGCGGTCACGATCGCTCAACCGGTGGGTGGTGCCCTTGACTTTTCTGAAGGCGCGTACAACAGTCGACTGGCCTGGCCGACGATTCTGACGTGCGGAGGGGGATCTGAAGTTTCCGTTGACGGCGGAGCAGCTCGAACTCAAATGCGCGCCCGCGCCCTGGCCGACGGCGAGTTCCGCGAGCGCGCGGCGGGCTGGGACGAGCGCGAAGAGTACCCGTGGGACAACGTCAAGCGGCTCGTGCAGGAAGGGCTCATGGGGATGGCCATTCCGCGCGCGTACGGAGGCCAGGGGCGTCCCCTGCTCGACGTGATCCTGGCCATCGAAGCGGTGGCGCGCACGTGCGGCATCACGGGCCGGCTCCTGGTCGACTCCAACCTCGGGCCAGTGGGCTGCATCGTCCACTACGGCACCGAGGATCAGAAGCGGAAGTACCTGACGAAGGTCGTCCAGGGGGACAAGCCGGCGATCGCCATCACCGAGCATCGGGCCGGGTCGGCCGCCTCCGACATGGAGACCTCCATCGAGCCCGAGGGCGATGATTGGGTCGTGAACGGCACGAAGCGCTGGATCACTGGCGCCGGGGTGTCCCAGACGTACGTGGTCTTTGGCCGCTTCGAGGGGATTGCCGGGGCGGCGGGTATCGGGGCGGTCATCGCAGAAGCGAGCATGCCCGGACTCAAGGTCGTCAAGCGCGAAAAGGCCATGGGCATGCGCGGCATTCCTGAGGGAGAGATGGTCTTCGAGGGTTGCCGGGTGCCGGGCGCCAACCTCATCGTCAAGGCGGGCGGATTCAAGCGGCTGATGGCCGCCTACAACGGTCAGCGCCTCGGCGCCGCCACCGTGGCCCTCGGTCTCGCTCAGGGTGCCTTCGAGCTGGCGGTCAAATACGCGGGAGAGCGGGAGCAGTTCGGGCGCCCCATCGGGCGCTTCCAGGGACTGCGCTGGCTGATCGCCGACATGGCCATGCAGATCGAGTCCGTGCGCCAGATGATCTACCGCACAGCAACGAATGCCGGCCACGGGCTTCCCGATGTGACCGAGACCGCCATGTGTAAAGTGATGGCGAGCGAGGTGGCCCTGAAAGTCACGAACGACGCCTTGCAGATCTTCGGGGCCACCGGCTACTCGCGCGAGATGCCACTGGAGCGCATGGTGCGCGATGCGCGCATGTTCACGATCGCGGGCGGCACCGTGCAGACGTTGCGCAACGTGATATCGAACGCCGTCCTGGGGCCCATGGGCCAGCGCGACGCTTAGTCACAGGCCGTGCGGCCGCGGGATGCCTCGGGGCACGGGTCCCCGCCATCCGAGGCGAACAGAAGAACAGGCCGTGCGAGCCGCTGGACATCGCGGGGCTGCGGTCCCCCGTGGGCGGCGAGCACAAGACCACTCCCGGCGAACATAAGAAAGGAGCGCATCGTGTCCCACAAGATCGTGATGTCCCCCAAGATGCCCGATCCCATCATCGAGACCGCGCGCACCATGCTGCCGGCGGGCTTCGAGCTAGAGATCGTAGACCAGAGCAGCCCGAAATTCGCCACCGCCATGCTCGATGCCGATTTCTTTCTGGGTTTCGCCCGCGGCGGCATGGGCCCGGAGTTCTACCGCGCCGCGCCCAGGCTGAAGCTGATTCAGCTCATCAGCGCCGGCTATGACCGCATCGACCTCGAGGCGTGCCGGGCGGCCAAGGTCCCGGTGTCCAACAACAACGGCGCCAACTCGGTGGCGGTGGCCGAGCACACACTCATGCTCATCCTGGCCGTGGCCAAGAAGCTGGTGTGGCAGCACAACAACGTCGTGGCCGGCAAGTGGCGCGTCGGGGACTTCGCCGAGACCCGGCTCTACGAAGTATCGGGAAAGACGCTGGGCATCGTGGGGCTCGGCAACATCGGCAAGAAAGTGGCGCGCCGGGCGCAGGGCTTCGACATGCGGGTACAGTACTACGACATCGTGCGCCTGACCGAAGACCATGAGGACACCCTCGGCGTGCGTTTCGCGCTCTTCGAGGAACTCTTGCGCACCTCGGACATCGTCACCGTGCACGTGCCGCTCACCGATCGCACGCGCGGCATGATGGGAGCGCGCGAGTTCTCGCTCATGAAGCCGACGGCCCTCTTCATCAACACGTGCCGGGGGCCGGTGGTGGATGAGGACGCTCTGTACAAGGCGCTGACCGGAAAGAAAATCGTGGCGGCCGGGCTCGATGTGATGGTGGAGGAGCCGCCCAAGGCGAATCACCCGCTCTTCAAGCTGGAGAACGTCACCATCACCCCCCACACCGCGGGGCCGACCTGGGAGAACTGGGCGAAAGCTTTCCGCAACGCCTTCGACAATATCCAGCGAGTGGCCGCCAGCGACCGTCCGCGGGCGGTCGTCCCCGAACTCCTGGACTTGCTGCGCTGATCCGGAGCCGCGGCCGCCGCAATTGCCCGGGCGGCCGCGGCCACACGAGGGCACGGCCATGGCTACGGTCATCGTTCGCGGCGGCGCGAGGGGATTTACCCAGGAGATCGAGGCCGGACAACATCGGCTGCAGGCGGACGAGCCGGCGTCTGCCGGCGGCGCCGACCACGGCCCGTCCCCCTACGACTTCCTCCTGGCCGCACTCGGCGCGTGCACGTCCATGACCATCGCGATGTACGCACGGCGCAAGCAGTGGCTCCTGGAGGGCGTGGAGGTTCGCCTGCAGCACTCGAAGATCCATGCGGCAGACTGCGCCGAGTGCGAGACCAAGGAGGGCAAGCTCGACCGGATCGAGCGCGAGATCACCCTCCGGGGCGCCCTGACCGACGAGCAGCGAGCGCGGCTCCTAGAGATCGCCGAGCGGTGTCCGGTCCACCAGACCCTGTCCTCTGAGATCAGCATCCATAGCCACCTCGTCGAATGAGCCGCGCGAAGCGGTGGACTGCGGGCTGCTTTTCAGCAGCCCCCTAAGGGTTGCTGGTGCCCAGACGAACCGTCAGGTAGATGCGGGCCATCGCGGCCTCGTCCACCGGTGCCGACAGGGCGTAGACGGCGTTGCCCTGCTTCCACAACGCGGTGGAGAGATCTTGCTGGCGAGTGATGATCGGGCGGAACCTTCCTACCGGAGTCCCGCGCTCCCGAGGGATCTGCACCTCGGGCGCCCGGACGATCTGCAACGTGACGATCTGTCCCTGGCGGTCTTGGAACACGAGGATCGCGCCCGGGCGCGACAGAGCGTACGTCGGGTCGACCGCGACCAGGGTCAGGTCCGCATCGCCGCGGAACGCGGTGGTGGTGGGAACGCCCAGGCGTTGCTGCAGCTCGATCAGGATCCGGTTCAGGTCGTCCGGCCCCGGCCGTACGATTTGTTGCTCCAGGGCGCAACGGCGGTAGCCCGCGACCACCTCGGCCAGCGGCACGGCCAGTGGGTCGGGCTGACGCGCGCGCGAAGCGACCAAGGTCGCCGCGATCACCACGAGCAAGGTGGCGGCGGCGCCCAGGGCCGCGGCCACGAGCGGGCGCCGCACGAGACGGCCCGCGGCGCGCCTCCACCGCCGCCGTGGGGACTCGCCTTCGCGCGCCACGAGGTCAGCCGCCGCGTTTCTCAGCGCCGGAGGGGCACTCCACGCCAGCTTGGCGTCGGCCAGCCGGCGGTCCAGCTCGCGCTCGGCCTCCAGCTCGGCCGTGCAGTCCCGGCAATGCGCCAGATGCGCGAGCACGGCCTCTGCCTCGGCGGGGTCGAGTTCGCCCCGGCGCAGGAGCATGAGGCGAAAGCGGACGTTGGCGCAGTCGTCCGTCATGGCCGTCTCATCGGGGGGCATAGTCCTTCAGGAGAATCCGCAGCGCGCGCCGACCGCGGAAGACGCGGGACTGCACGGTGCCGATGGGCACACTGAGAATCGCCGCGACCTCTTCCCACGTCCAGCCCTCCACGTCGGCGAGCACGATTGCCGTTCGGTACGGCTCCGGCAACTCCGTGAGGGCGCGGGTGATGTCGCCGCGCACGAGACCCTGGATCCGTCCAAGTTCCTGATCGCCGAAAAACGGCGTCGCATCGTCGGCCTGCTCGCCGGGCTCGGCGACGTCACGGCCGGCCACCCGTTCGCGGCGCTTCCGGTGCCGCAGATCCAGATACCGATTCCGCGCTATTCGAAAGAGCCAAGCCCGTAGATTTGTTCCCGGCGCGAACTGCTCGCGCGAGCGCAGGGCGAGGAGGAGCGCGTCCTGCACCAGATCGCGGGCATCGGCATCGGTCCCGGTGAGCCATCGAGCAAAGCGGTAGAGCGGGTCGAGCAGGCCAAGCGTTTCCCGCTCGAAGTCGCCAGGCGAACTGTCAGACATGGCCGGCCGGCCGTCGCCTCACGACCCGAGCGAGATCCGCGAGCGCGTCGCGCGCGAAGGCGCCCGCGATGTCGGCGCCTACCGGGATCCCCTGCTCTCCGCGAATGGTAGCCTCCCTGACGCTTGGGGCTGATGGTCGGACGGCGCCCGTTTAGTGTACTAGGGAGACGGGGGGCCTCGACAGGGCCCCCCAAGCCCCCGCTCGTCACGCCTCACGGGGCCCCTTTGATTCTTCGACGGCTCCTAAGACTGGGAGTGCCACCTGGGGCGAGAAGAATCGCTTCAGCCGGCCGAGGCGCTCCATCTGGGCCTCTTGTTCCTGGACGCGCTGCTCGAGGAGCCGGTTCCATTCGGCCAGCTCGTGGACGTGCCGGGCCTGCTGATCGCGCAGCCGCTTCTTTTCGAGTGAGGCGCCGACCCGCGCGCGAAGGAGGACGGCGTCGAACGGCTTGGCCAGGTAGTCTTCTGCGCCCAGCTCGAAGCAGCGGATGACCGTGTCCATCTCATCGAGGGCCGAGATCATCAGCACCGCGATGTCGCGGAGATCGGCATCGGCCTTCAGCTCGCGCAGCACTATCGGGTATTCGGCTGGAACGGCCGGCAGCACAGCGGGGCGGTGGGGTGTTGGAGGGCAGCATCGTGGACGACGAGGGCGGTGAAGGCCAGCAACCCGCCTGATGCGGACCGAGCCGCTCAGGTGCGCGCGGTCAGGCTCGTCAGTTCTGTCAGCGACGTGATGATGTGATCGGGATGCACGGGGGTGTCCGCCGGAAGGCCCGCCCCGGCGCGGTCCACCCATACCGCGCGGATGCCCACGCGCCGCGCGCCAGCCACATCGTTGTCGAGGTGATCTCCGACCATTGAGGCGTTGGAGGGTTGCGCGCCCAGCGTGTCGAGGGCGTGGCGAAAGACGATCTCGTCCGGTTTCCCCGCGCCGAACTCCCCCTCGATGACGATGACGTCGAAATAGCGCGCAAGATCGTGGCGCTCGATCTTGTAGCGCTGCTGGCTGGCGTCGCCGTTGGTGACGAGGCCCAGCGGGATTCCCTGCTCGCGTAGGTGGTCGAGCGTCGCCCGCGCATCCGGGAAAAGCTGCATCACCTGCCGGCGATGGCTCGCGAACTCCTCGGCCACGGACGCCACCAAATCATGGCAGGGCGCCCGGAGGCTGTCGAGGGCATGCGCGACGATCAGTTGCCAGGCGCGCAGCATGTTGGTGCGTTCACGGCGCTGCCGTCCGGGGTCGTCCCAGAACCAGCGGCGCGAGTCCACCAGGGCGGCGATCAACGCGGCGGGCTCCACCCGGCCATCGGTGCAGCAGATCTGAACGGCATGCGTCCAGCTTTCCTCGACGCTGCCGGAGTAGTCGAGAAGGGTGTCATCGAGATCGAAGAGCACAGTGTTCACGGGTCCAGTGTACTCGACGTCGCCAGTGTGATCGGCGCTTCGGCGCCCGTTGCCGCGGCCCGGCCGGCGCGAGTCGAGCGGTTGAGCTATGCTGCCGCGCAGGGGTCGAGGAGGACTCCCCGATGATCGAAACGGTCCCTGTGCGCGACGTGCACCGGTTCGATGAGGGCGCGCTGGCGCGCTATCTGGAGCAGCACCTCGAGGGCTTCCGCGGGCCGCTCACCGTGCGCCAGTTCCAGGGTGGGCAGTCGAACCCGACGTACTACCTGGAAGCAGACGGACGCGAATACGTGTTGCGCCGCAAGCCCCCGGGCAAGCTCCTGCCCTCCGCGCACGCCGTCGACCGGGAGTACCGGATCATGACGGCCCTGGCCGGGACGGGGGTGCCGGTACCGCGCACCTACGTCTACTGCGCCGACGAGAGCGTGGTGGGGACGGCCTTCTTCCTGATGGACTGCGTGCACGGGCGCGTCTTCGTGGAACCGACGCTCCCTGGGGTCACCCCGGCCGAGCGAAGGGCCATCTACGACGACATGAACGCGGTGCTGGCCCGGCTGCACACTCTGGACTGGCCGGCGCTGGGTCTCGCCGACTTCGGGCGGCCCGGGAACTACTTCGCCCGGCAGATTCATCGCTGGAGCTCCCAGTACCGCGCCTCGGAGACGGAGAAGATCGAGTCGATGGAGCGGCTGATCACCTGGCTGCCCGACCACATCCCGCCCGCAGACGAGACCACGATCGTCCACGGCGACTATCGTCCCGGCAACCTCATCGTGCATCGGACCGAGCCGCGCGTGGTGGCCGTGCTCGACTGGGAGCTTTCGACGCTCGGCCATCCGCTGGGCGACCTCGGCTACAACTGCATCCCCTACTACCTGCAAGACATGGACGAGGGCTTTTACGGCCTCGACAGCGACGTCCGAGGAATTCCCACCGAGGAGGAGTACCTCGCCGCGTATTGCCGGCGCACTGGGCGCGCGGGGATTCCCGACTGGCGCTTCTACGTCGCCTTCGCTCTCTTCCGGATCGCCGCTATCTCGCAGGGCATCATGGGGCGCGTGATCGCCGGCACCGCCAATGATCCCAACGCCCGCGAGCGCGGCGCGCGAGCTCGCCCGCTCGCCAACGCCGCCTGGCGCGTCGTGGAGGGAGCCTCGGCCGGGAATTGATGAGCGAGGTGGGCAATGTCGCTGATCGCCGACGTGGGAGCGGGCGTAGTCGTCAACCCTTCGGCGGCTTCCTCGGACGGCGTTGGCGCCGGAACGAGGCGGGGCCAGGCGAGGAGGTCGTACGCGTCCGGTGACTGGCCTCCGCCGACGGCGACGTCACGTGCACTTTCCGTCGGGCGCGAACGGGAGTCGGAGGCGGGATCGAAGCCAGCTCGATCCCGAAGATCTCGGTGAGTTTCGCGTCGTCGAGGATCTTGCCACGGGCCCGCTGCGTAGCGGCGAGGGGCACCTCGGCGCCGGCCTGGGTGATCAGATCCCTCTCGTCGGCCCGGCGCAGCGCGAAGAGCAGCTCGGGGTGCTCGTCGAGCCGAGCGCCCACGCCATAGAGGACGGCCGCGACGTGCTTGCACATCGAGGCCCAGTCCGGACAGCTACAGTCGAAGTCGATCTCGGCCGGTGAGGGGAACAGGCCGGTCTTCTCCCGACACAGGCGCTCCATCACACCGCGCGAGAACCGCCCCTGCAGCAGCTCGACGAGAGAGTCGATGGCGCCCGTGCAGTCCTGGCAGATGGCGCGCCACCGGCTTCTCCCCACGGAGGAGACCTTGACGGTGACCGTGTAGATATCTGTCCCACTCACCAGGGCCTGTACGTCGCCCGGCGCGATCTCCAGATGGATCACCGAGCCGTTGCGGACGTACGTGCGTCCGCGCGGCAATCGGTTGGCGAAGTCGCTGTATCGCTCCAGGTTGTCGCACCAGGCCTTGCCCCAGAAGGTGCGGGCGATGGCGCGGCCTTCCACGACCACCGGTGAAATCGAGTGCCCCTTCTTCGTGAGCCCGGCCAGCTCGCGGGACGCGGCGTGCCGGCGAACGGCCACGGGAACATAGCGCCTCCAGTCATAGAGCATGCGTCATCCTTCCGGCAAGGCCGCGTGCAGGTCGAGGGCCACCAGTTTCAGAATCTCGTCGTCGGACAACTCCGTCAGAAGCAACTCGGCCCCGCCTTCCAGCAGGTCGAGGGCGAGCTGCCGCTTCGACTCGATCAACTGGTCGATCTTCTCTTCGACCGTACCTCGGCAGACCAGCTTGTGCACGAGGACGTTCTTCATCTGGCCGATGCGGAAGGCGCGGTCGGTGGCCTGGTTCTCCACCGCCGGGTTCCACCACCGGTCGAAGTGGACGACATGGGAGGCGGCAGTGAGGTTGAGGCCAGCGCCCCCAGCCTTGAGCGAGAGGACGAAGAACGGCACCGCCTCATCCTCCTGAAAGCGTCGGACCAGCGCCTGGCGTTGCTTTACCACCGTCTCGCCGTGCAGCACGAGCCCCGGCCGCCCAAACACCGAGCCGAGGAACGCGGCCAGCGGCGCCGTCACCTCTCGGAACTGGGTGAAGACCAGCGCCTTCTCCTGTCGGGCGGCGATGATCTCGGCGATCTCGCGCAGGCGCCCGAGCTTGCCGCTGTCGGGCTCGGCCCAGGAGGCGTCGCCGAGCCACTGCGAGGGATGGTTGCAGATCTGCTTGAACCGCATCAGGAACGAGAGGATGAGGCCCTTGCGCTGGATGCCCTCCGCCGCCTGGACCTGGGTGGACAGCTCTTCCACCGCCTGCTGATAGAGGGCCGCCTGCTTGCGACTGAGCAGACAGTAGGCCTTGACCTCGGTCTTGTCTGGAAGGTCGGAGATGACCGTGGGGTCGGTCTTGAGCCGGCGCAGGATGTACGGGCGCACCAGCTCGCGCAACGGCCCGTACGGATTGTGAGGGCGCTGGGCGAGACGCTTGGTGAAGCGCGTGAACGCCTGGCTCGAACCGAGCAAGCCGGGGTTGAGGAAATCGAAGATGGACCAGAGATCGCCGAGCCGATTCTCGACCGGCGTGCCGGTGAGGACGATCTTCGCCTGAGCGGCCAGTTGCTTGACGGCCCGCGTCTGCTTGGCCACCGGGTTCTTGATCGCCTGCGCCTCGTCCAGGACCGCGAGGCGCCACGAAGTCTTGGCCAGCCAGGGCGCGCGCAGGAGCCAGCCGTAGCTGGTGATGACCAGATCGACGTCGGGCAGCGGCTCCTGAGCGAGGGCGTCAAGCTGGGCCGCGGTCATTGCCGACGGATGGGCC
Source organism: Candidatus Methylomirabilota bacterium (assembly GCA_046726415.1). Taxonomy (GTDB): domain Bacteria; phylum Methylomirabilota; class Methylomirabilia; order Rokubacteriales; family CSP1-6; genus CAVWFS01. Next base: position 10,031 of record JBKPAK010000015.1, on the reverse strand, counting down.
ACGATGGCTCTCAGGCCTGGGGCGAAGCGCTCGATCTCCGCCGTCCAGTTCGCCAGAAGGGAGGCCGGGGCGAGGAGTAGGCTGGCTCGCCGCTCCGCGCCACCTTGCTTGGTGAGAACCAGCAGCAGCGACAGAACCTGGATGGTCTTGCCGAGTCCCATGTCGTCGGCCAGACAGGCCCCGAGCCCGAGCCGGGACAAGAGATCGAGCCAGCGCACGCCGACCTGCTGGTAGGGTCGGAGCGTGGCGCGAAGCTCGCCTCCCGGCTCGACGCGCGCCAGAGCCTGGGGCGCGCGCAGTGAGGCGAGCGTGTCGGCCAACCACGATCCCGCGACGACCCGCGACCAGTCGCGGTCGCCGTCGCCAGCGCTTCCCTCCTGCGACATATCGGCGCCGGCCAGCATCCGCATCGCCTCAGCGAAGGTGAGCCCGCGCTGGGCCGCCGTGCGCTCGACGTCGCGGAACTGGTCCAGCACCCGGCGCAGCCGCTCGCGGTCGATCTCGACCCAGCGGCCGCGGACAAGATGCAGGCCATCCGATCCCGCGAGCAACGCGGCCACTTCCCCCTCGGTGAGTCGCTCGCCGTCGAGGGTGATTTCCATGCTGAAGTCGAGGAGCGCGTCGGTCCCCAGTCCCGCTGGCGCTTTGCCTCCGACGGTGGCGCTCACCCGAGGACGCGGCGGCCGGCCCGCGCGCCACGCGCCGGGTACCCGCACGACGACACCGGCGGATTCGAGCTGCGGCAGGTCGGTGAGCAAGCGGAACGCCTCCTGGGGCGTCCAGCGCAGAGGGTGAAAGATCTCGCCCGTATCGACCATGGCCTTGAGCCAGCCGCAGCGCTCGGAGGCTCGCTGGACTGGCACCAGCAGTGACAGGAGCCGCCCCTTGTTCGCCGCGCCGGCATACTCGCGAAGGGCCTGGCCCAGCGGCAGATGCTGCGCCTTGGCGTGGGCCGACAACCGAGTGGTGTAGGTCGCCAGGAATGCGAACGGCGTGTCCGGGTCCTGGCGATTCTCGGCGAGGTTGAAGTGGACACGGCCGACGAGATTCCACGCGGGGTTCCGGCGCCGGAGAAAATCCTGGACCGGTGTCTTCGATTCGGACAGCTCCGTCCGGAAGGCCGCATCCAGCTCGTCCCAGAGCGCCTCGAGCACGGAAGGCGTCAGGTACTCCGCCCCCATCATCGGCGGCGCCGCCTGGGTGAACGCCTCGAGATCCTCGCGTGGCCGCGGCGGACTGTTCGCCTTCGCGCCACGCGCTTCGACGTCCGATTGCGCGCAGAGCGCGGTCACGTACCGCGCGCCGAATTCGCGCCAGTACCCGAAGAGCGGCGGCAGCGCCGTCCCGACTTCTCCGGCGCCGAGCTGGAGGAGCCCGTGGCCGCTTCCGCGCGCGAAGGCCACCTCGAGCCGCTCGGCGACCTCCGGCGCCAGCGCGGGTGCGTCGTCCGACGGCGCCATGACGAGGTGCCCGTGTGGCGTCAGGACTGGCGCGAGTCGGCTGACCCCGGACGTCTTCATCTCAGCCACCGGCGGAGATCAGGTGCCCACCCTTCGCCGTCAGCACCGCCGAACGCGGCGAGGTTCGGAGGGGAACCAGGCCCCTCCAAATCCATGACGGCCGTGGTTGGCTCCCGTCGATGACTAGAAGTACTTGCGCAGCTCGAGGCGCCCGATCTGACGGCGATGAACCTCGTCGGGTCCGTCGGCGAAGCGCAGGGTGCGCGAGTGGGCCCACCAGAAGGCCAGCGGAAAGGCCTGGCTCACGCCGCCGCCGCCGTGCACCTGCATGGCGCGGTCGACCACGCGCAAGGTCATGTTGGGGACGGCCACCTTGATGGCGGCGATGGCCTGCTTGGCCGCCTTATTGCCGACCGTGTCCATCAGCCAGGCCGCGTTGAGCACGAGCAGCCGGGCCTGGTCGATTTCGATGCGCGACTGGGCGATGCGCTCGAGGGTGATATCGTTCTCGCTCAGGCGCTTGCCGAAGGCCACGCGGTCGTGGGCCCGCTTGCACATCAGCTCCAGCGCCCGCTCGGCCACCCCGATCTGTCGCATGCAGTGGTGGATGCGCCCCGGCCCCAGCCGGCCCTGGGCGATCTCGAAGCCGCGGCCCTCGCCGAGCAGCATGTTGGAGGCCGGCACGCGCACGTTCTCGAAGAGCACCTCGCCATGGCCATGGGGAGCGTCGTCGTAGCCGAACACGGTCAGCATGCGGATGATCTTGATGCCCGGCGTTTCGCGCGGCACGAGGATCATCGACTGCTGCTTGTAGCGATCGGGGTTCTTGGCGTCGGTCTTTCCCATGAAGATGAGGACTTTGCAGCGCGGGTCGCCGATGCCGGACGTCCACCATTTGTGGCCGTTGATGACGTAGTCATCGCCGTCACGCCGGATCTCGGACTCGATGTTGGTGGCGTCCGACGAGGCGACCTTGGGCTCCGTCATGGCGAAGGCCGACCGGATCTTGCCCTCCAGCAGCGGTTCCAGCCACTGCTTTCGCTGTTCCGCCGTGCCGTAGCGGACGAGGACTTCCATGTTGCCGGTGTCCGGGGCGGCGCAGTTGAAGATCTCGGGGGCGATCGGTGAGCGGCCCATGATCTCGCAGAGCGGCGCGTACTCCAGGTTGGTGAGACCGGCGCCGAGTTCGCTCTCGGGCAGGAAGAGATTCCAGAGGCCGCGCTCCCGCGCCTTGGCTTTCAGCTCTTCCATGATGCGCGGCACCTGCCACCGGGTGGGCTGCGCCGCCATCTGATCCACGAACGTCTGCTCGTTCGGGTAGATGTGCTTGTTCATGAAGTCGACGAGCTGCTCCTGATACATCTTGGTCTTCTGGGAGAACTCGAATTCCATGCCGGTCTCCTCGGTGGCGCTTGGGGACGCCTGCACTCTACGTCAGCGCCGAAAGCCGCGTCAATGGTAGGCTCCTCTCATGCGCCGCGCCGTGCTCGTGGTGTGTGACAGCCTTCGGCGTGATCTGATTGCGCGGGCCACCGCGCCCACTCTGGCCGCCCTCGCCGAATCGTCCGCGGACTTCGTCAACAGCACCGGCGTGTTTCCCTCGGTGACCCGCGTGACGTCCGCCTGCATCGCCACTGGCTGTTTGCCGGCGTCCCACGGACTGCTCGGCAACACGATGGTCCTCGACGAGGGAAGTGGCCTCGTGTGTCTCTCGGTCGGCAAGCCGGAGTTTCGCGAGCGCATGCGCCAGGCCACGGGGGGGACGCTGCGCCGTCCGACCCTCGCCGAGCGACTCGCCCGCGCCGGCGGCGCGATCGTGATGTCCAACGTGTCGGCGGGCGCCGCCTACTTTCAAGATCCGGACGGCCACGGATGGGTCTATCACCGGGACGGCTCCTATGGTCCAGGGCTCCAACCCGTGCCGCCCGCAGACCGCCTGGCCATTGGGCAGGGCAACCCCGGGGACGCCGTCATGACGGACCGTTTCTGCGAAGAGATTCTGAAGAAGCGCCGTCCGGCATTGGCCGTGCTGTGGTTGTCGGAGCCCGACTACACGGGCCATCGCGCTGCGCTCGGATCTCCGGCGCATCTGGAGGCCATCGCCGGCGCCGACCGCTGCGTTGGCCACGTGCTCGACACCTTGGAGGAGCTGCGCGAGGGCGACGAGACGCTGCTCGTGGTGGGCGCCGATCACGGCATGGAGACCACGGGGCGGACGATTCCGCTGGACCCGATCCTCGTGGAGGCCGGGCTGAAGGTCTCGCCTGCGTCGCGCGATCTGGTGGTGGCGCCCAACGGGACGGCCGCGCTCATCTCGCGCTCGGCGAGTGCGAAGGCGACGGTGGACGACCTCCGGCGCTTTCTCGAGGGAGTCGATTGGACCGCGCGCGTCTTCACGGGCCCCGAGCTGACCGCTCTCGGGCTCCCCGCCGACGAGAGCCTCGCGGTCGCGGTGACCCTGCGGGCCGACAACCGGCCGAACGCGTTCGGAGTGACCGGCCACAGCGACATCGTGCTCGACCCGGAGTCGACCCTCGACTACACCGGCTGCGGCCAGCACGGCGGCCTCGGAGCCCACGAGCAGCGGCCGTTTCTGTTCGTGCGCGGCGGCGGCTTCGCTCCCGGCCGTCGTCGGGATTCCGGGGTTTCGCCCATCGACATCGCGCCAACGGTGCTGCGCCACCTCGGCCGGCTTTGGACGGGCACCGAAGGTCGGCCTCTTGCCCCGCGGTCACGGGAGTGACCGTCCGCCTCTCGCGGACCCGCGCGTGACCGAGCCCGAGGCGCTGGCTGCCCTCCGGGGATCCGATCCGACCGCCGCCGCGCGAGCCGAGGCCTCGCTGTGGGACATGTGGTGCCGCTCGGGCGTTTCGGAGATCGACGCGCTGTTTGCCGAGGGTGTGGCCGCCATGGAAGGGCGCCGCTTTGGCGACGCGGAAGCGGTCTTCACGCGGATCATCGAGCGGTCACCGGATTTCGCGGAGGGCTGGAACAAGCGCGCCACCGTGCGCTACCTCGCGCGCGACTTCCAGGGGTCGATCGACGATTGTCGGGCGACGGTGGCGCGAAAGCCGCACCACTTCGGCGCCTGGTCAGGCCAGGGGCTCTGTCACCTCGCCCTCGGCCAGCCCCGAGAGGCTGCCGCGGCGTTCCGCCGCGCCCTCGAGGTACACCCGCACCTCACCTCCGTCCGACAGAACCTCCGCGTCGCTATGGCAGAAGCCGTGCGTGGCAACGGCCACTAAGGCCGCGGTAGACCGAACGCCTCGGCTAGCAGTTCATACGACCGCACCCGCGCTTTGAAGTCGTGGGTCATGCTCACGATCACCAATTCGTCGACCCCATACTCGGCGCCGAGGGCGAGCAGGCGCTCGCGCACTTGCTCGGGCGCCCCGGCGATGGTTCGCTGGCGGGTGTGGTGGATGATTGCCAGGTCGCGGTTCGTGTAGGGATAGCCCTCCGCTTCTTCCACTGATGGGTACGGCCCGAACCGCCCCGTATACAGCCGCAGCAGGAACAGGTCGCGGCTCTTCGCCAGACGCCGCGCTTCGGACTCCGTGTCGGCGCAGAGGGCAAAGACCGCCGCGTTGGCTCTGGGCTCGGCCAGTGAGACCGATGGGCGAAAGGCGGCGCGGTACGTTTGCATCGCTTCGGGGCCGCCTTCGGTGCTGATGAAGTGGGCAAAGGAAAAGGCGGCGCCGAACTGCGCGGCATAGACCGCGCTGGCGTCGCTCGATCCCAACAGCCACACCTCGGGCGCGGTAGGCCCGGCGGGCATGGCCCGCACGCCGGCGAAGGGATGATCGGGCTCCAGGCGATCGTGAAGGAATCCGATCAGGTCGGCGACCTGCTCGGGAAAGCGCTCGATGCCCAGCTGCTCGAGCCCCTGCCGGAGGGCGCGGGCGGTGCGCTGGTCGCTGCCCGGCGCACGCCCGATGCCGAGATCGATGCGCCCGGGGAACAGCGTCTCCAGCATGCGGAAGTTCTCGGCCACTTTGAGCGCGCTGTAGTGGCTCAGCATGACGCCCCCGGAGCCGACGCGCAGGTGCGCAGTGCGGTTCGCCACCTGCCCGATGAGGATCTCGGGACTCGAGCTAGCGAGCGCGCCGCTCGAGTGATGTTCGGCCAGCCAGTACCGATGGTAGCCGAGCCGATCGGCGATCTCGGCCAGCTGCAGCGTTTCCTGGACGGCTTCGGCGGCGGTGCCTCCGCTGCGGATGGGCGACTGGTCAAGCACGCTCAGCAGCGTCATCGCCATCGAGCATATATGGTATCCGCCAACCGGCACCCTGGTAAGGGGGAAGTGTCCATATCTGGCGCGGATCCACCCGGACCGTGCGAAGCTATGTTTCGGGGGGCACTCAAGGAGAACGCGATGCACCGATGTCTCGCCAGACGACCGCTCCGAGGGTATACCCGATGACGACACGGGACCTTGCCCCGTTCATCGAGCGCCGCCAGCGCTTCGCCGAGGCTCTCGGCGACAGCCTTGCCGTCATCCCGGGGGCGCGGGAAGCGCTCCGCAATGGCGACGTCCACTACGAGTTCCGCCAGGATTCCGATTTCTTTCATCTGACCGGATTCGACGAACCCGATGCCGTGGCCGTCTTCAATCCGTCGCACCCCAAGGAGCCCTACGTGCTCTTCGTGCGGCCGCGGGATCGCCAGCTGGAGGTCTGGAATGGGCGCCGAGCCGGGGTGGAAGGCGCCATCGGGACCTACGGGGCCGACAACGCGTACCCCATCGACCAGTTCGACCAGAAACTTCGCGAGTATGCCTTCGATCGGACCGCGCTCTTCTACCGCCTGGGTCACCCCGCGTATGACGCGCGAATCACCCGGCTGTTGACCGAGTTGCGCGCGCTGAAGCCCCGCGGCTACACGGTGCCCCTGCGCCTGGAGGATCCGAGCCGCATCCTGCACGAGATGCGACTGCGCCGATCCCCCCCGGAGCTGGTCATGCAGCGCCGGGCATGCGAGATCAGTCGCGACGGGCACCTGGAAGCCATGCGCTTCGCCGCGCCCGGGCTCTACGAGTACCAAGTTCAGGCGGCCATGGAGTTCGTGTTTCGCAGCGCGGGATCGCCTCGGAATGCCTATCCCTCCATCGTGGCATCCGGACCGAATGCCTGCATCCTCCACTATTCCGAGAACCGGCGGCGCCTGGAGAGTGGCGACCTTCTGCTGATTGACGCGGCGTGCGAGTACGACTATCTCGACGCCGACATCACCCGGACCTTTCCGGTGAACGGCCGCTTCACCTCCGTTCAGCGCACGATCTACGAGCTGGTCCTGCGGGCGCAGCTGGCGGCCATCGCCGCGGCGCGCCCGGGGAACCGCTACGACGCCATGCACGAAGCGGCTCGACGCGTGCTCGTGGAGGGCTTGGTTGCTCTGTCGCTACTGCCCCGGAGCGTGCACGAGTCGCTGGCCATGCATCACTACCGCGAGTTCTATATGCACGGAACCGGCCACTGGCTCGGCATGGACGTGCATGACGTCGGCGACTACCGGATTCAGCGGGAATCCCGCCTCCTGGAGCCGGGCATGGTGGTCACCGTGGAGCCGGGCCTGTATTTCGATCCCGAGCGGGAAACGGTGAAATTCTACTTGCGCGAGTACAACGAGCCGGAGATGTGGGAGCGGCGCGATCGCCTCGGCACGGCGGCCGCCAAGCTCCTGGAGGAAGAGGAGAAGGCCCGGGCCGAGACGGTGGAGCATCCTGTGCCTCGGGCATTCCGGGGGATCGGCGTGCGGATCGAGGACGACGTGCTCATCACGGCCGACAGCTGCGAGATCCTCACGGCGGGGACCCCGAAGACCATCGAGGACGTCGAACGCGCCTGCGCGGAGCCCCCGCGGCTACCGCGGTCGTAAACAGACGAGGCGTTCGCCGCGTCTGCCGGGTCGTGACTAGGCGCCTGTCGGAGCATCGAGGAGCGTGTCGGGTGTCCCGGGGTGGCCCGGCCGAGGCCCCCCATCTCCCGAGTACCGTTTGCGGCGGCAAGGCCGTCAGGCGGATCCACATCGTCGGCCTCCTCGTTCTGCTCCTCGCCGTACTTGGCGGCTGTGCGCAGTCCGCCAATCTCGACCGGCGAGCGCCCCGTCTCATCTCCGCCCGCGGGACTGGTCGGGTGGCGGTCAAGCCGGACACGGCGGTGGTGCGGGTCGGCGCGGAGATGCGAGCGCCCACCGTGGCCGACGCCACGGCCGAGGTTGCTCGTCGGTCAGCGGCCGTCTTGACTCAGGTGAAGGCCCTGGGGGTGGCCGAGCGCGACATCACCACTGTCGTCTACTCGATCGACCCCATCACTGCGCCGCGACGTACTGACGAGGATCCGACGCGCATCGTCGCCTACCGCGTGGCGAACGTGGTGCAGGTGAAGATCCGCGATCTCACTGCGGTGGGCCGGGTCCTCGATGGCGCGCTCTCGGCAGGCGCCAACACCATCTCCGCTCTTCAGTTCACGGTGGACGATCCGAGCAAGGCCGAGGCGGAGGCCCGAGCGCTCGCGGTGAAAGCAGCGGCCTCGACGGCGCAACAGCTCGCCGCCGCCGCGGGTGTGCGCCTCGGAGAGCTGGTGTCGCTCAGCGAAGGCGCCCCGATTCGGCCAGTGATGGAGCGAATGGGCGGACCGATGGTGATGCAGGCCGCACCTATGTCGGCCGGGCCCGTCGAGTCGGGGCAGCTCGACACTGTCGTCCACGTCGAGGCCCACTATCGGATCGCCCCGTAACGCCCTCAGGGGGCCTGCTAGAACGTCACCGGCAGGGCCTTGAGACCGCGCAGCACCGAGCCCGGTCGCCACTCCGGCGTCGAGGTGGCGAGGGACAGACGCGGCAGGCGTTGTAGCACCGTGTTGAGTGCGATCTGCCCCTCGAGCCGGGCAAGCGAGGCTCCCAGGCAGAAATGAATGCCCCATCCGAAGGCCAGGTGACGGTTCTCGGACCGGGTGATGTCGAGTCGGTCGGGATCGGGGAAGACGGCGGGGTCTCGGTTGGCCGCGCCGATGATGCCCAGCACGACCGCGCCCTCGGGAATTGGCTTTCCGGCCAGCTCCACCGGGGTGCTGCAGATCCGGCCCGTGCGCTGCGCGGGGCCGTCGTAGCGCAGCAACTCCTCGACGGCGCTGGGGGCCAGCGACGGATCGTCGCGAAGCCGGCGGAGCTGGTCGGAATGGCGGAGGAGAGCGAGGGTGCCGTTGCCGATGAGGTTCACGGTGGTCTCATGACCGGCCACGAAGAGCAGCAGGATGGTCGCCATCAGCTCGCCCTCGCTGAGGCGGTCGCCCTGCTCCTCGGCCGCGATCAGCTCACTCAGGAGATCGCCGCGCGGATGGCCGCGTCGCTCTGCGATGAGTGTTCGGAAGTAGTCGGCCAGCGCGTGGCGCGCCGCCAGGCCCCGTTCGACGACCTCGGGCTCCGTGGGGAGGGCGATGGCGTCGAGGCTCCGGGCGATGTCGACCGTCCAGTCGCGAAAGCGCTCGCGGTCGCCGGACGGTACGCCCAGCATCTCGCAAATGACCCGGACGGGCAGCGGATAGGCAAAGTCGGCCACCAGATCCATCGCGCCCGCGGGCTGCACGGCGTCGAGCAGACCCTCCACGATCTCCTGAATGTGGCTGCGCATCTGCTCGACCACGCGTGGGGTGAAGGCCTTGCTGACCAGCGTCCGCAGCCGGGTATGGTCGGGCGGGTCACGGAAGAGCATCGAGAAGTCGAACCCGGCGGTGCCGAAGCGCGCCTGGAAGAGGCGATCGAATCCTTTGCGGCCGAAGCGCGCGTCGCGCAGCATGCCGGCCACATCGTCATAGCGCGTGAGCACCCAGAAACCCATCGGGCTCTGGTGCACGGGGTCCTCCACGCGCAAGCGATGGTAGAAGGGGTACGGATCGGCGATGAAATCCGGCGCGAGGGGATTGAAGAGGAGCTCAGTGGTGGCCATGCCGCACTCCCGGCCGGGCGTGTCCGTCAGGGCTGCCCGTAGTTGTCGATGATGTACCGCGCGATGCTGTGTCGCGACGGTCCGGTGGGTAGCTGTCCGCACGGGAACCAGCGCGCGTCCTCCAGTTCGTCCTGGTCGACGGCGACCACGCCTCCCGCGTAGCTCGCCACGAAACCCACCATGAGCTGGCTGGGAAAGGGCCAGTTCTGGCTGCCGACGTACCGGATGTCCTTGACATCGACGCCGACTTCCTCCTTCACCTCGCGCTCGACCGCGCCCTCGAGGCATTCGCCATTGTCGACGAAGCCGGCCACCAGCGCGTACCGACCGGGCGCCCACTCTCTCTTTCGCGCCAACAGGCAGCGGTCGCCGTCCCGCACGAGCACGATCACGGCTGGATGGAGGTGGGGGTAGTGCTCGTACCGGCAGCGCGGGCACCGTTTGCCCCATTCCGCCTCGATGCGCTCCGTGAGTTCACCGCAGCGCGGGCAGTGACCGCTCGTGCTCTCCCACCACAGGGCCTGCATGGCCATGCCGCCCAGCGAGAGCAGATCGTCCGGCAGATGAGTGCCGCGCATGGGCACCAGGGGCTCGCGGTGGAGAACGGCGGGGATCGCGGCCTCGCG
>JBKPAK010000014.1:0-59465 GCA_046726415.1 Candidatus Methylomirabilota bacterium | reverse complement strand
CGGGCGCGATCCCCGTCGCGTGCTCGACGACGTGCTGGACGAGTACGTCTCCGTCGAGGCCGCGCGCAGCCGCTACGGCGTCGTCATCGCGGAGGACGACGGCGAGCCCACGCTCGACGAAGCGGCCACCTTGACCTTGCGCGCCGAGAAGAGAGGACAGGTGCGAAGCTCCGCGCTCGGCCAGGCGACTGGCGAAGCGCTCCGGCGGCGACAATCATGAATTGGACGCGGCCCCGCGTCCCTCGAACAGGCCACCCTCGGTTCGAGACGGTCCCCGCGCGGTCGCTACCATGAAGCCCCGCGCACCTCGAGCAGGCCACCCTCGGTTCGAGACGGTCCCCGCGCGGCCGCTACCATGATCTGCTTCACGCGAGAGCAGGACGAGTTTCGCAAGAGCATCGCCCGCTTCGTCGACGCCGAGGTCGTGCCGGAGGCGGCCGCCCTCGACGAGCGCGGGGAGTTCCCCACCAAGCTCTTTCGCCGGCTCGGCGAGCTGGGCTACCTCGCGCTTCGCTATCCCGAGGCCTACGGCGGGGCCGAGGCCGACATGGTGACCTACTGCCTCTTCGCCGAAGAGCTGGCGCGGGGCTCACTGTCGCTGGCGGCGGCCGCGGCCATGCAGTCGCTCATGGGGACGTACTTCATCTACAAGCACGGCTCCGAGGAAGTGCGCCAGCGGTACCTGGTGCCCGCGCTCCGCGGTGAAGTGGTGGCGACCTTCGCCCTGACCGAGCCGAATGCCGGCTCCGATCTGGCGGGCATGACCACCCGCGCCGAGCGTCGCGGCGACCACTGGGTGCTCCACGGGGGCAAGACGTGGGTGACCAACGCGCCGGTGGCCGACGTCTTCACGGTGGCCGCCAAGACCTCGGCCGAGCGCGGCATGAAGAACATCGCGCTCTTCCTCCTCGATCGCTCGACCATGCGGGGCATTGCCCTCGGGAAGAAGATCGACAAGATGGCGGTGCGCGCCTCGGAGACGGGAGAGATCCTGCTCGAGGACGTCGAGGTCCCGAGCACGCACCTGCTGGGGGGCGAGACGGGCGGCGCGGAGGCGATCGGGTCCATCCTGTCCGAGATTCGCGTGATGACGGCGGCTCTCTCACTGGGAGTGGCCCGCGGCGCTCACCAGGCGGCCCTGGACTACTCCCGGCAGCGCGTGGCCTTCGGCAAGCCGATCGGCGAGCACCAGGCCATCGGGTTCAAGCTGGCCGACATGCTGACCTCGATGCACGCGGCCACGCTCATGACGTACCAGGCAGCGGCCAGGCTCGACCTCGGCGCCGCCATCACCCGGGAGGCGGCGATGGTGAAGCTGTTTGCCTCCGAAATGGCGGTCAGAGTCACCGACGAGGCCGCGCGCATCTTTGCCTCGTACGGGCTGGCCATGGAGTATCCGGTCCAGCGCTACTTCCGGGACGCGCGCTTTCTCCTGCCCGGCGGCGGAACGTCGGAGATCCTCCGACTCATCATCGCGCGGGACCTCGACTACACGCGAGGGGAGATTCCATGAGCCTCGGAGGACCGGCGCATCGCGCGAGCGTGGCGGAGGCCGGACCAGTATTCTTCGGAGACGAGTGATGGAGATCCGAAAGATTGCCTTCGCGTCGGAAGAGGTCCAGTAGGAGCCGGCGATGCGAAACGTGGCGCTGATAGGGGCCGGTGTCTCCAAGTTCGGCGTGCGCAGAGCGACGTATCGCGACCTCATCTGGGAGGCAGGCAAGGTCTGCTTCGACTCCGCCCCAGGGGTGAGGCCACGCGACCTCGAGGGGCTCGTGGTCGGCTCCGTCATGCCGGAGCGCACGGCGTTCCAGAGCCACATCGCGTCGATGGCCGCCGAGGCGCTGGGGATCCGACCCAGCGCTCTGAGCGCGCGCACCGAGCACATGTGCGCCTCGGGGACGGTGGGCATCCGCTACGCCTATGCCTTCATCGCGGCAGGGCTGGCCGATCTGGTGATGGTGCTGGGTGTCGAGAAGCTAAACCAGCCCAGCAGCGACGAGGCCGTCCTCAACATGGGCACGGGGGTGGACCGCGAGTGGGAAGGGTCGTTCGGGCTCACGGCGCCGCCCTGCTTCGCTCTGGCCGCGCAACGCCACATGCAGCGATACGGAACGACCGAGGAGCAGCTCGCCCTGGTGGGCGTGAAGAACCACACCCACGCCTCGAAGAACCCGAACGCGCACTTCAACAAGGGCGCCACCCTCGATCAGGTGCTCTGTTCGCGGATGATCGCCACCCCGCTGCGCCTGTTCATGTGCTCGCCCATCACCGATGGCGCCGCCGCCGTCATCCTGGCCTCCGAGGAGCGGGCGCGGGACCTCACCGACCGGCCGGTGTGGATCCGCGGAACGGGCCAGGCTCTCGACGGTTTTCAGCTCACTTCGCTCCACGAAGACTACGCCCACTGGCCAGCGCTGAAGCGGGCGGCCGAGGCTGCCTACCGCATGGCGGGGGTGGGCCCGGCCGACATCGAGCTCGCCGAGGTGCACGACTGTTTCGCAATCGCCGAGCTGATCGCGTACGAAGAGCTGGGCTTCTGCGACAAGGGCGAGGCCGGCTTCTTCGTGCAGGCTGGACGCAGCGACTATGGCGGCGACGTGGTGGTCAACCCGCGCGGCGGCCTCATCGGGTGCGGCCATCCACTGGGAGCGACGGGGGTTGCCCAGGCGGTGGAAGTCTTCCAGCAACTCCGCGACGAGGCGGGCGCCCGTCAGGTGCCCGACACCGATTTCGGCCTCACCCACAACAACAGCGGCATGGGCGAGCACGTCGTCATGATCTACGGCCGGGAGGCGGCGTGAACGACGAGCTCGCCATCCTCCCACGACGGGTCGGGGTCATCGGGCCTGGTCGGATGGGGCGGGGCATCGCGCTCACCTTCGCGCTGGCTGGGTGCTCGGTGTCTCTTGTGGATGTCAAGCCGCGTTCCCCCCGCGAGGCGGCCGCCACCTTTACCGACGCGCGCCGCGAGATGGCGCGCGATCTCGAGCTCATGGTCGAGGAGGGGTTGCTCGGCGTGGCCGACACCGACGCCACCGTCGCCCGGATCGAAGAGCATCGAGAGCTGTCAGCAATCGCCGACTGTGAATTCGTCCAGGAAGCTCTGCCGGAGCAGGTCGAACTGAAGCGGAACGTGTTCGATCGGCTGGGCGGTCTGGTGGCGGACGACGCCATCCTGGCGTCTACCAGCTCGACCATCAACCCCGCCGACCTCATGGACGCCGTGCACGGGACCGAGCGCTTCCTCGTCGCCCACTGGTTGAATCCGGCCTACGTCATCCCGCTCGTCGAAGTGGTACCGAGCCCGCGCACGGCGTCGAATGTCGTCGAGCGGACTCTGAGTATCCTGGAGCGGCTCGGGAAGACGCCGGTCCGCTGTGCTGCGTCGCCTGGCTATATCGGGCCACGCCTGCAATGCCTGCTCATGAACGAGGCGGTACGCCTGGTCGAGGAGGGGGTCGCCACGCCCGCGGACGTCGATCGCGCTTTCCGGGCCGGCATGGGGTTCCGTTACGCCACGATCGGGATCTTTGAATTCATCGACTGGGGCGGAGTGGACATCCTGCACCGGGCCAGCGACTACATGACGAAGGCCCTCGGCGACGAGCGGTTCCGGGCCGCTCGCCTGGTCGAGGAGAAGGTCGCGGCCAACGAGCTGGGCCCCAAGACCGGGCGGGGATTCTACGACTACGGCGGCGAGCGGCGCGAGGAGTTCGAGACGGCGAAGTTGCGCGCGCTGCTGCGTCAGCTCAAGCGCGAGCGGGCCGGCGCGTGACCTACTACCGCGCCATCGATCCGTTCCCGCTGGAGTCTCCTGAGCAGACCAAGCTGCACGACTTCTACGCGCGCCTGGCCGCCGGGCGGCTGTCCACCACACAGTGTGCGGGCTGCGGCCGGGCGGCGTGGCCGCCGCGCGGCTTCTGTCCCCACTGCGGGTCTGATCGCTTCGACTGGATCGATCTACCCTCCGAGGGTACGGTGTACGCCTTTACCGTCCAGGAGGCCGGACTCCCGGCGGGCTTCGCGGGGCCCCGCGTCTTCGCCATCGTCATGGTCGCCGACCACCGTATCTTCACCGTCGTCACCGGCGCCGATCCCACGTCGGTGCGGATGGGCCAACGCGTGCGACTGGCTCCGCTACGTGTTGCCGACGACGCGAACGGCCTGGAGCGCTGGCTCCCCGCGTTCCAGGTGGCGTGATGTCGCCGCTCGCGCCGGGCCCGGGCCCTGTCCAATGAAAATCCTCATCGCCAAGCCCGGGCTCGACGGTCACGACCGTGGCGCCAAGGTCGTCGCGCAGGCCTTGCGCGACGCCGGGCTGGAGGTCGTGTACACAGGCCTCAAGCGCACGCCCGAGGAGATCGTGGCCGAGGCCATCCAGGAGGACGTCGACGTCGTGGGACTCTCGATCCTGTCGGGCGCCCATCTCCCGCTGTCCAAGCGCGTGCTGGAGGGGCTGCGGGCCCAGGGAGCCGAGGATGTTCGCGTCGTGGTGGGTGGAACCATCCCTCCGCGCGACACCGACGCCCTGAAGCAGCTCGGCGTCAGTGGCATATTTCCGATGGGCACCTCGCTCGCGTCGATCGTCGCAGCCTTCACCGAGCCCGTCGCCGAGCACCGGCCGTGACACCCGCCTGGATCGATCACCAGGAGCTATCCGTTCGGGACCCGCGCGCTGGATCTCGGCGCGGGCCGGAGGCGCAACGTCGGCGGGAGGGACGTCGCGCCCGTACGCGATTTCGGTGGGCCGATCGGGTACGATTCGCGGTGGCCTACCGCGCTGGCGCAACCGTCTTCCCGCGCGTGGAGATCGTGGAGCTTGCCAACGCCGGTCACGCCCCGCTCGAGGAGCGCGGTCCGGAGCTGGTCCCGAGGATCGCGCGATTTTTCGGCCGAGTGGAGGGCAGAGCATGAGAGATGTCACGCTGCACGCCGGAATCCCCGTCAAGGCGGTGTACGAGCCGCAGGACGTGGCCGGGATCGAGTTCGCCCGCGACATCGGGCAGCCGGGCCAGTATCCGTACACCCGCGGCATCCACAAGCACATGTATCGCGAGCGCGTGTGGACGATGCGCCAGTACATCGGCTTCGGCACTCCCGAGGAGACCAACGCGCGGTTCAGGTACCTCATGGCCCACGGCCAGGACGCGCTCAACGTCGCCTTCGATCTGCCCACCCAGCTCGGGCTCGATTCCGACGACCCGCGGGCGGACGGCGAGGTCGGCCGGGTGGGCATGGCCATCGACACGCTCGCCGACATGGAGGCGGCCTTCGCCGGGATTCCCCTCGATCGGGTGAGCGTCTCGCTCACCATCAACAGCATGGCCGCGCCGATCACCGCCATGTATTACGCGGTGGCGGAAAAGCAGGGGGCCGCGGCGGACCTGGTGGTGACCACGCCACAGAACGACATCCTCAAGGAGTTCGTGGCGCGTGGCACGTGGGTGTATCCCGTCGACCCGTCGCTGCGCTTGGTGGCCGACCTCATCGAGTTCTCGGCCCGTCACTATCCGCGCTCCAACCCCGTGTCGGTGTGCGGCTACCACATCCGGGAGGCGGGCTGCACCACCGCGCAGGAGATGGCCTATGGGCTGGCCATCGCGGCGGCCTACGTCGAACTCATGCTGGCCCGCGGGATGAGCGTGGATGAGTTCGCCCCGCGCCTCTCCTTCAACTTCACCTGCTGGGGCAAGATCTTCGAGGAGGTCGCCAAGTTTCGGGCGGGTCGACGGCTGTATGCGCGCATGATGCGCGAGCGCTTCGGGGCGGCCAATCCGAAGTCGTGGATGTTCCGCAGCCTCATCGGGGGCGGCGGATCGGCCTTTACCGTGCAGGAGCCGGAGAACAACATCGTGCGCGGGGCCTACATCGCGCTGGCCGCGGCGCTGTCCGGGGCCCAGACCATGGCCCTGCCGACCTACGACGAGGCCTACACGATTCCGTCGGCCAAGGCGCAGCTCATCGCGCTCAGGACCATGCAGATCTGCGCCGAAGAATCGGGGGCGACGGACACCGTCGATCCGCTGGCCGGCTCGTACTACGTGGAGGCCCTCACCGGGGAGATGGAGAAGAAGATTCTCGAAGAGATGGCCGCGGTGGAGCGCATGGGCGGCATCGTGGAAGCCGTGAAGAGCGGGGCCATCCAGGCGGAAGTGGCGCGCCAAGCCTACCTGTTCGAGCGCAAGCTGGCCTCGGGGGAGATTGCCAAGGTCGCCGTGAACTGCCACGTCGGGGACCAGCCCGTCGAGGCCGATCGCGACGTGGAGCTGTACGGCTTCGACGCGAAGGTCGCGGAGGCCCAGGTGGCCCGGCTCGCCCGAGTACGGCGGGAACGCGACGGCCGCGCGGCGGCGCGCGCCCTCGCCCAGCTGCATGACGAAGCGCGCGGCACCGCCAATCTCATGCCAGCCATTCTCGAGGCCGTCTGCGCCTACGCCACACTCGGTGAAATCAACGGCGCCCTGAAGGACGTCTTCGGCGAGCACAAGGAACCCGTGAAGGTCTGATCGATGCCAGGGTCATGGAGGGACGGCGATGTGGTGGCGGCCGGCGGAGAATCATCGGGCGCGTTCGCCCACGCCGGGTGGATTCGCGGTGAGCGCGGGTAGCTTCTCCGTCATCGGGCGATCCACGGCCAAGCGCGACGGGGCCGAAAAGGTCACCGGGCACACTCGCTTCCTCCACGACCTCGAGCTGCCGCGGATCGCCCACGCCAAGATCCTGCGCTCGCGATTCCCGCACGCCCGGATTCTTCACATCGATACGCGGCGCGCGTGCCAGGCCCCCGGGGTCTTGGCGGTCCTCACCGCTCGGGACGTGGAGCAGCATCCCTTCGGCTTTGCCAAAGACCAGCTTCCCTTGAAGCGCGACAAGGTCCGCTGCATTCGCGACGAAATCGCGGCGGTGGTGGCTGATCAGGCGGCGCAGGCCGAGGCGGCGCTGGTGCTGATCGACGTCGACTACGAAGAGCTGCCGGCGAACTTCGACCCCTCCCGCGCTCTCGATCCCGACGCCCCGCTCGTCCACGAAGCGCTCGCCACCAACCAGACGCACCTGCGCTACCAGTTCGCTCACGGTGACGTCGAGGGCGCCTTCGCCTCCGCGGCCGCAGTTGTGGAAGGGCGCTACGGGCTGCCCTTCGTGGCCACCGCCTGCCTGGGCACGATGGTGGCCATCGCCGACTGGGATCCGCACGGGCGCCTCACCATGTACAGCACGACCCAGGTGCCCTTTCTCTACCAGCGCGACCTGGCCGCGGCGCTGGGTATCGGCGGGGACCGAGTACGCGTCATCCAGCCGCCGGTGGGCGGGAACTTCGGCCGTGGACTCGATCTCTATCCGATCGACGTCATCGCCGCCCTGTGCTCGCGCCGGGTGGGCCGCCCGGTGAAGATCGAGTTCGACCGCGTCGAAGAATTCGTGGGAGCGCCTGGCCGTGAGCCCTGCGTGATCCACCTGCGCACGGCGGCCGGCGCCGACGGGCGCCTGCTCGCCCGCGACGCGCACGTGGTGGTCGACAACGGCGCCTACGTCTCGTGGGGCTCGACCACGCCCTACGTGATGCTCGCCACCGTGGCCGGGCTCTATCGCTGTCCGAGCGTGCGCTTCGACACCACCATCGTGTACACCAACAATCCGTACTCCGGCTCCATGCGAGGCTACGGCAACCTCGAGTCGACCTTTGCCGTGGAGTCGCAAATGGACGACCTGGCCGACCGGCTCCACCTCGACCGTCTCGAGTTCCGGCGCCGCAACGCCAATCGACCCGGCGACGTGAATCCGCAAGGCTTCGCCATCACCTCGTGCGCTCTCGCCGAATGCCTGGACGCCGCCGCGGAAGAGATCGGCAAGGATCTGCCGCCGCCGCGCCTCGGATGGAGGCGTGGGATTGGCTTCGCCGGGATGTTCCACGTCGGTGGCGGCGCGCGGATCTATCGCTCGGACGG
This sequence comes from Candidatus Methylomirabilota bacterium, assembly GCA_046726415.1. GTDB lineage: Bacteria > Methylomirabilota > Methylomirabilia > Rokubacteriales > CSP1-6 > CAVWFS01. The sequence goes on along the minus strand of JBKPAK010000014.1, from coordinate 51,516 downwards.
CTGCGGGGCCATCCTCAAGCTGGACGACTTCGGCGCGGTGACGCTCCTGACGGGGGCCACCGAGATCGGGCAGGGATCGGAGACGGTGCTGGCCATGATCGTGGCGGAGACGCTCGGCGTCCCGCTCGAACGGGTGAACGTCGTAAACTCCGACACGTCGTTGAAGCCGTGGGACGTGGGCACCCACGCCAGCCGCACGACGTTCATTGCCGGCAATGCCGCTCGCCTGGCCGCGGAGGACTTGAAGCGCCAGCTCCTGGCCATGGCGGCGTCCGTCTTCGACGAGTCGCCAGATCGGCTCGAGGTTCGCGACGGATGGGTATTCATCGCGTCCGACCCGCGCCGTCGGGAGCCCTACGAGCGCGTGGCTCGCGCCGGCCACTACCGGGAAGGAGGTCGCGTCCTGGTCGCCGAAGCGTTCTACGATCCGCCGACGACCATGCTGGACAAGGATCTGCGCGGCAACGTGTCGGCCACGTACGGCTTCGCCGCCCAGGCGGTGCTGATCGATGTGGAAGAGGCCACGGGTCGGGCCGCGGTCCGCCGGATCGCCTCCGCGCACGACGTGGGCCGCGCCCTCAACCCCATGGCCGCCGAGGGACAGATCCACGGCGGAATCCACATGGGCCTGGGCTACGCGCTCAGCGAGAAGCTCGTGGTCGAGAACGGACAGATCCTCAGCTCGACCTTCATGGACTACGCGCTCTTGAGAGCCCGCGACATGCCCGAGATCGCCGTGCGCTTCATCGAGACCGATGACCGGGAAGGCCCGTTCGGGGCCAAGGGCCTCGGCGAGTCGGGGGTCATTCCGGTCTCGGCGGCAGTGGCCAACGCCATCCACGATGCCATCGGAATCCGCTTCACCGAACTGCCCATCACGCCGGAAAAGGTGCACGCGGCCTTGAGGGCATCGCGCTGATGTCATCGGGGGGCGCGGCCTCGCCAGGCGTCGTGAAGCTCTTCGACGGGGTACGGGTGCTGGACCTGTCGCGGATGCTCGCCGGGCCGTACGGCTCGATGCTCCTCGCCGACACGGGGGCCGAGGTGATCAAGATCGAGGAGCCCGATGGCGGTGACCCGATGCGGATCATGGGCCCGCCGTTCCTGAGTGACGGAGGAAGCGCATACTTCCTGGCCATCAATCGCAACAAAAAATCCGTGGCCCTCGATCTCAAGAAGCCCGACGGCCGGGCGGTGTTCCTGGAGCTGGTGCGCACGGCCGATGTGGTGTGGGAGAACTTCCGTCCCGGCATCCTGGAGCGCCTCGGGTGTCCGCCGCCAGCGTTGCGCGGGGCAAATCCACGGCTGATTGTCTGCTCGATCTCCGCCTACGGCGGCGATGGGCCCTATCGGGACTGGCCCGCCTTCGACCTGGCCCTGCAGGCGATGGGTGGCGCGATGAGCCTCACCGGAGAACGCGACGGGCGGCCCGTGCGGATGGGTCTGCCGATGGGGGATCTCGCCGGGGGGATGTTCGGCGCCTTCGCCGTGGCCGGCGCGCTCTTCCGCCGTTCGCGAACGGGCGAGGGCGCCTGCCTGGACCTGTCACTACTCGACTGTCAAGTGTCGCTGCTGACCTACATCGCGCAGTACTTCTGGACCGATGGGCGCGTGCCCGGGCCACTTGGCTCGGCCCACGCCTCGGTCGTTCCCTATGGGGCGCTCCAGACGCGAGACGGACATCTCATCGTGGCGGTCTTCGCCGAGAAGTTCTGGGGCGCCTTCTGCCGCGCGGTCGAGCACCCGGAGTGGGAGGGGGATCCGCGATTCGCCAGGAACCGTGACCGCGTGGCCCACCGCGCAGCGCTTATGGCCCTGGTGGAGGAGGTCTTTGCCGTGCGGACGACCGAGGAATGGCTCAAGCGGCTGCACGCCGAGGGCGTGCCGAGCGCGCCGATCCTGAGCGTGGATCGGGTGCTCAGCGATCCACAAGTGAGGCATCGCCAGATGGTGATCGATCTCGTTCATCCCAGCCTGGGGCGAGTGCCGACCCTGGGCACACCGATCAAGCTCGATGGCGCGATGGGTCTGACGCCGGCGCCGGCGCCACGGCTTGGCGAGCATACGGACGAGGTACTCGCCAATCTGCTCGGATATTCCCCGGACCGTTTGGCCGCCTTGCGCGCGGCGGGAGTCGTGGCATGAGAGTGGCGGTGCTCGGCGGCAGTCATGGCGCGCATGCCACGGCAGCCGACCTGGCCCTGGACGGACACGACGTCCGCCTCTGGCGCCGCCGCGAAGAGGATCTGGCGCCCATCCGCGCCGCGGGCGGGATCATGCTGATCGCGGAAGGACGGCAGGGCCGCGCCAAGCTCGACCGCGCCACCGCGGCACTGCCGGAGGCGCTCGATGGCGCCGAGGTGGTGATCATTCCCCTCCCGGCCACCACCCACGAAGACCTCGCCCCGCGCCTGGCCGAGGTGCTCGATCCGCGTCAGATCGTGCTGATCACGCCGGGAACCTTCGGGTCGTACGTCATGGCCAGGGAGATTGCGCGCGTGGGAGGGCGCCTGCCCTTCGCCTTTGCCGAGACGGGTACCCTGCCGTACCTCGCGCGCCGGACGGGGCCGGCGGAGGTCACGGCGCCGGTCCGGGCTGCCAATCTGCCGACCGGCGTGTTCCCGGCCGCCCACGCCGCGGAGGTGCAGGAGCGTCTGCGCGGGCTCTTCACCACGATGCGTCCCTGTCGCGACGCCCTCGACGTGGCCCTGACCAACGCGGGGACTGTGATCCACGCGCCGCTGGTGCTCCTCAACGCGGGAGCCATCGACGGCGGTCGCTTCGACATCCACGCCTCGGGAACGACGCCCAGCGTGCGGCGGCTGATCGCCGCGGTGGACGGGGAGCGGGTGGCCATCCGCGCGGGCCTGGGGTATCCCGCGCCCCACTACGAGCAGGACACGATCTACGACGACGCGCGAGCCGCCGAGGGGCTATACGGTGCAGGGGCCAAGGCCAAGGTCGTGGCCAGCGGCCTGTGGAGCGAGATCGTCACCTTCGAGCACCGCTATGTGACCGAGGACGTCGCCCTCGGTCTCTCGCTGTTCGAATCGACGGGGCGACTGGCCGGCGTCGACACTCCGGCGGTGAGCGGATTGCTCTCGGTCTTCGGCGCGCTGCTGGGGCGCGATCTCCGGGCCGGCGGCCGCGGTCTGGATCGACTCGGCCTAGGCGACCTGGTTCGGCGCGAAATCCGGGAGGTGCTTCACGACGGCTGGCGCTCGCCGCTCTGGCGACGCGTCGTCGCCCGCTGATCCCGGGCGACCGAGAGGACGTGCACCACGTCCTTGACGCTGAGGTAGCCGACCAGGGTGTCGCCGTCGATCACCGCCACCCGACCCAGCCCGTTCCGCGTGAGCTTCTCGAGCGCGTGCCAGAGCGAGTCGGCCGGCGTGACCCGGAGCGCGTCGGAGAGGGGGAGCATGAGATCCCGGGCCCGCGTGGTGCTCCGCGCCTCGGGCGCGAGCGCCTTGACCTGGTCGAGACCGAGAATGCCCACCACGCGCTGGCCGTCGACGACGGGGAAGCTCGACACGTGATGCTTCCAGAAGAAGTTGTCCACGACGGCACCCACCGGGGTGTCGGCCGGCACGACCTTCACGTCACGCGTCATGGCGTCGCGCACCACATACGGACTCAGCCCGCCCCGCAGCACCATCTGCTGGTAGCTGCTTTCGGCGGACTGGCGGAGAAAGAGACCAATCAGCACGAACCAGAGTCCGCCGATGAGTTCACCGGTGAACGCGCGCAGGATACCCAGTCCTATCAAAATGAAGGCGAAAACGGAGCCGGTGCGCGCGGCCACGCGGGTCGCCCAGGCCAGGTTGCCCTTGAGACGCCACAGCACGGCTCGGAGGACGCGGCCGCCGTCGAGCGGAAAGCCGGGGATGAGGTTGAAGACGCCCAGGAGCACGTTCACGAAGATCAGGTACTGCATGGTGGCCCGCGCGCCAGCCCCGGGATCGAGCACGAGACCCGCGACGACCAGCACGCCGGCGATGGCGAAGCTCGTGAGCGGCCCCACCACCGCGATGGCAAATTCGGACCCCGGCCGGCTCGGCTCCCGTTCGAGTTGGGATACGCCCCCGAAGATGTGCAAGGTGATGCTCGACACGGGGATCCCGTAGTGGAGGGCGGCAATGGAGTGGGCCAACTCGTGCAGGAACACGGAGGCGAAGAGCAGAAGCGCGGCCACCAGGGCCCTGATCCACAGGGCGCCCACCGGCAGTTCGGGCAGGACATGCGGGAAGTAGCCGACGGCGAGATTCCACGTGAGCAAGGCCAGAATCAAGAGCCAGCTCGGGTGCGCGCGCACCGGAATGCCCCGGACGACGAAGAGCGTGATCCCGTCTGCCATGGCTCCCGGCGATTCTCGCACGTTCTCGCCTTCCTCCGCCGTCGCGGCAACTGATCTACACTGGCTCGCGGTGAGACGCCTCCTTCCGGTGTCCGCGCTGCGGTGCTGTCTGGCGGCCTGCCGGCAGGTCGCCGGCGTCGCCGACGCCCGCGTGGACGCCGTGGCCCGGGCCCTGAGAGCTCCGCGAACCCTGCCCCCGTGATGTGGCGACCCGAACGCGAGGCGCTCGATCGCGAGGCGCTGGAGGGGCTGCAGCTCGAGGGCATGCGGGCCACCCTGATGCGCGCTCTTCGCCAGCCAGCGCACGCGCGTCGCCTCGGCCACGTCCACCCGCACGACCTGGCGTGCGTTGGCGACTGGTCTCAACTACCCTTTCTGACCAAGGAAGAACTGCGCGACGCCTATCCGTTCGACCTGGCCTGTGGGGGCCCCGACGCCTATCGGCGCGTTCACATGTCGAGCGGCACCACGGGTAACCCGATCCTCAACCCCTACACGGCCAATGACGTCGAGCAGTGGGGCGAGGTCATGGCGCGCTGCTACGCGACAGCCGGGGTGACGCGCGCGGACGTGGTCCAGATCACGCCGTCGTTTGGGCTCTTCACAGGCGGCTTCGGCTTTCACTACGGCGCGGAGAAACTGGGGGCGATGGTGATCCCGACCGGCGCCGGGCGCACCAGCCTGCAGCTGCGGCTCATGCGCGATCTGCGGACGACGGTGGTGGCGGCCATCGCGACGTATCCGCTGCGCCTCATCGAGGTGGCTCGCGAGGAATGCATCGACCTGGGCTCCCTCGCCCTGCGCGTGGGGATCTTCGGCTCGGAGATGTGGTCGGACGAGCTGCGCGCGCGGATCGAGCGCGAGCTCGGCATCCGCACCTTCGACATCATCGGCATGACGGAGACGGGTGGGCCGGGGCTTGGCATCGACTGCGAGGCGCGCGCGGGCATCCATGTGTGGGAGGATCACTACTTCGTGGAAATCGTCGATCCGGCTTTGGGCCGCCCCCTCCGGGATGGCACCGAGGGTGAGCTGGTCGTCTCGACGCTCACCCGCGAAGGTCTACCGCTCATTCGGTATCGCACCCACGACCTCACCCGCATCGTTTCCCGGGATCGCTGCGCGTGCGGGCGGACCGCGCTTCGCCTGGATCGCCTGCGCGGTCGCACCGACGACATGGTGATCTACAAGGGCGTGAACTTCTATCCACGCCAGGTGGAGGCGGCACTGCTCTGCCTGCCCGGCCTTGGCCCCGAGTACCAGATCGTGCTGGAGTCGGGGGCCGGAGGCGAGCGGATGGTCATCCTGGCGGAAGCGGAGGACGACGGCGACCCCGGCCTGGCCTCCCTCATCCGGCGGGAACTGCACGACCGGCTGGCCCTCAGCCCCGAGGTCCGCCTGTGTCGCCTCGGCGAATTGGAACGGCCGCCGGGCAAGGCGGTGCGCGTAGTCGATCGGCGGCAGACGCGGTGAGCGGGCGCCCGCTCGACGCGCTCTTCGCGCCGCGCTCGGTCGCCGTGCTGGGCGCGTCGCGCAATCCGGCCAAGCTCGGTTTCAAGCTGCTGCAGAACGTCAAGGCGCGCGGCTTCGGCGGAGCGATCCACGTCGTCAATCCCGCGGGAGAGCCGATCCTCGACTACCCGACCGTGGCGAGGATCGATGCACTTCCGGCCGGGATCGATCTCGCCCTGATCAGCCTTCCCGCGCCGGCCGTGCCGGAGGCGGTCGCGCGCCTGGCCGCGCGGGGCGTCCGCGTCGCCGTCGTGCTCTCGTCGGGTTTCGGCGAAGTCGATGCGGAGGGCCGGGAGACGCAGGCCGACCTCCTCGCCGAGGCGCGCCGGGCCGGCCTGCGGCTGGTGGGCCCGAACTGCATGGGCGTGTACTCCGCGCCGGCCCGACTGAACGGCACGTATTTCTGGGATCTCCCTCAGGTTACGGGCGGCATCGGGGTGGTCTCACAGAGCGGCGCGTATGGCGGGCTCATCTTTCGCCACCTCGGGGGGCGCGGGCTCGGGATCTCACGCCTGCTCTCCATCGGCAACCAGGTCGACGTCGACGTCGCCGACGTGATCGAATACCTCGCCGATGACGGCGAGACAAGTCTCATCGCGTGCTTTGTCGAGGCGCTGAGAGACGGACGGCGCTTCGTCGAGGTGGCGGCGCAGGCCTCCGCACGCAAGCCCGTCGTCGTGCTCAAGGGCGGCCGTTCGGAGGCCGGACGTCGCGCCGCGGGCTCTCACACCGGCTCCCTCGCGGGCAGTTACGAAGTCTACCGGGCCGCCTTCGATCGGGCCGGAGTGGTTCTGGCTGAGGAGACCGAGGATTTCTTCGACGCCATCGAGGTGCTGGTGACGGCGCGCGATGCGCGTCCGGCCATGCCGAGCGTGGCCATCATCACGGTCTCCGGGGGCCCCTCGGTGGTGTCCGCCGACGCCGCCGAGCGCGCCGGCCTGCGCGTGCCGCCACTCGACGACTCGGTCCGCGCCGCCCTGCGCGAGCTGCTGCCGCCCTTCGCGGCCGTGGGGAATCCCGTCGACCTCACGCCTCAGGTGGAGCCGTCCCACGTGGCGCCGGCCGTGAGCCTCGTCCTTCGCCAGCCGACGGTGGCCGGGGGGATCGCCGTCAATGTCGGACTCGACTTCCCGGAGTTTGCGGATGGACTGATCGCCGCCGCGCGGGAGACCGGCAAGCCACTGGTGGCCTTCACGGCCGACGCGCCGCGGCTCACCGCGCGCTTCGTGGCCGCTGACGTCCCCACGCTGCCGAGTCCCGAGCGCGCCGTGCGCGCGTGGCGGTCTCTGTGGATGGCGCGCCCTCGGCCGCCGATGCTTCCCCGCTCGGCCCGCGCGCTGCCTGCCGACGTGGCCGCGGCCCTCGCTTCGACAGATGGCCCGGTGCCCACCGCGCTCGCGCGCCGCGCCCTCCAGGCCCACGGCGTGCGATTCTGCCGGGAGGCCATCACCCCCTCGGTCGAAGAGGTCGTGCGGGCAGCCGAGGGATTTGGCTATCCCGTTGTCGTAAAGGCTGGTCGCCCGGGGCTTCTCCACAAGACCGAGGTCGGCGGCGTGCTCACGCAGGTCCGCGACGCCCCTGGTGTGCGCGAGGCCTGTGGCACGCTGCGCATGCGGGCCGGTGCTGAGCACTTCATCGTGCAGGAGCAGGTGGGTCCAGGCGTCGAGCTCCTCATCGGCGGCCGCCGCGACCCGACGTTCGGGCCGGTGGTGGTCGTAGGGATCGGGGGAATCTTCACCGAGGTGATGCGCGACGTGGGCCTCGCACTGGCGCCGCTCGACGCGGACGCGGCCCGCACGCTTCTCCGCGAAGGCGCGCGGGGACGCCTGCTCGCTGGCCCGCGCGGCCTCCCGCGGTGCGACGAGGAGCCGCTCGCCGAGATGCTGTGCAGTGTGGGCGATTTCTTGCTGGCCGAGCCTCGAGTCCTGGAGATCGATCTCAATCCCGTGATCGCTGCGGGCCATCACGCGGTGGCCGTTGACGTGCTCGTGATCGCCGGCTCCGCGCCATGATCGGCGACGAGATCGCGTGAGCCGGTCCGACTCACGCCGCGTCCACCGTCGGGCCCTCACGGCGCCCTCGCCCATGGAGCCGCATCATCTGGACGTTCAACCATGCCGACCTCCCTACGCCACCATCTGCCGATCAGGCGGGCGTCTTGCCGTCGAGGGTGCTGGTCAGGCCTGGTCGGGGTCAACGCGTCCGTTCGTAGACGTTGCCGGGCTTCACGCTTGAACGTCGGGCGTTCAGCCGGTAAGGTCGCGGCACACGCCGTCGAAGCAGTCCGGCGCCGCTGGTGGAGGGCGCGGGGAGGTCTCGCATGCGCCTCGGGATTTCGCTGACCAGTAGCCACGTGGTGCAGGATCCGCGGGAGGGCGCTCGGTGGATGGTCGAGCGGGCAGCCGCGGCACACCGCGCCGGTCTCGACTCGCTGTTCATCGGAGATCACCACTCGACTCCGACGCCCTACTATCAGAACGTTCCGATGCTGGGGCGCCTGCTCGCCGAGTGGGGCGACAAGCCGGCGGGCTGCCTCTTCCTGCTGCCGATGTGGAACCCAGTGCTGGTGGCCGAGCAGGTGGGTACCTTGGCGGCCATCGCGCGCGGTCGGTTCATCTTCCAGTGCGGACTCGGCGATGGCCAGCCCCAGTTCGCGGCGATGGGCGCCGAGATCAAGCAGCGCCCCTCGGCCTTCGAGGAGGCCTTCGACATCGTCCGACGCCTGCTGCGCGGGGAGACGGTAAGCGGCGGACGGCGTTTCGCCTTCGAAAATGCCATGGTGGCCCTGCGGCCCGCCGAGACCGTAGAGTACTGGATCGGCGCCTCGGCGCTTCCCGCAATCGATCGCGCGGCGCGCCTCGCCGACGGCTTCCTCGCCTCGCCGTCCCTACCGCTCGCCGACGCCCGGGCTCAGATCGACTACTACCGCGAGCGCTGTGCCGCCCATGGGCGGCGGCCCACGGCCATCGCGATCCGCCGCGACCTGTACGTGGGCGAGAATGCGTCCGAGGCGCGGGCGACGGCGGAGGCCGTCCTCGCCCGTGGCTACCGCAGCTTCCCGCGCGAGTCGCTGGTGATCGGTTCGATCGACGAGGTTGCGGCCCAGCTCCGGCCGCTCGCGGCCATGGGTTACACCGACATCATCGTCCGCCACCTGACTGACGATCAGCCCAAGGTTCTCGGCTCCTTGGCGCGGCTGGCCGAGGTGCGCCGCGCGCTGGCCTGAAGGACCGCCGAAGGAGATGGCCATGGCGATGAAAGATCTCTTCTACCTCAACGACGAGCAGCGCATGATCCGCGACCTCACCCGCAAGGTGGCGCGGGAAAGGATCGCGCCCGTAGCCGGGGAGTACGACGAGGCCGAGAACTATCCCGCCGACATCATGAAGCTTCTCGCCGAACAGGGGCTCTTCGGCGTCTGGATCCCCGACGAATATGGCGGCACCGGTATGGGCGCCCTCGCCGTTTCCCTCGTGGCCGAGGAGATCGCGTGGGCGTGCGCGGCCACTGCCACCAACTGGGGCGCCACCCCCCTGGGCGGCTATCCGATCCTCTTGGCGGGAAACGATGACCAGAAGCAGCGCTATCTCCCTCGGCTCGCGACCGGCGCGATCCTCGCCGCATACTCGCTCTCGGAGCCTGGTGCGGGGTCCGATGCCGCCAGCCTCCAGACGACGGCGACGCGGCGGGGCGATCGTTACCTCCTGAACGGCAGCAAGCTCTGGTGCTCGAACGGATCGAACGCCGGCGTCATCACGCTCTTCGCCACCGTCGACAAAGCCAAGGGCGCGCGGGGCGTCACGGCCTTTCTCGTGGAGCCCGGGTTCAAGGGCTTCAGCGTGGGCAAGAAGGAAAGGAAGATGGGTATCCGCGCCTCGCCCACGGTGGCCCTCCACCTGGAGGACTGCGAGGTGCCCGTGGAGAACCGGCTGGGCGCCGAGGGCGAGGGCTTCAAGATCGCCATGCGCACCCTCGACTACACGCGCCCCATGACGGGGGCCACCGCGGTGGGGGTAGGCCAGGCAGCCCTCGACGCCGCCCTCGGCTACGCGCAGGAGCGCAAGCAGTTCGGGCAACCCATCGCGGCGTTTCAGGCCATCCAGTTCATGCTGGCGGACATGGCCATGCATGTCCACGCCTCGCGCCTGATGGTCCACCACGTAGCCCAGCTGGTCGATCGCGGGCAGATGTCGGCTGTCCTCGAGGCGTCGATGGCCAAGTGCTTCGCCGCAGATGCGGCCATGAAGGTCGCCACCGACGCCGTGCAGATCTTCGGCGGCGTCGGCTACACGCGCGAGTTCCCGGTAGAGCGCTTCATGCGCGACGCCAAGATCATGCAGATCTACGAGGGGACCAACCAGATCCAGCGCGTGATCATGGCTCGCGAGCTGTTGGGGGACGTCCGCTAGGCCAGCGCTACTGCTGCTGCTGGGCCGCCTGCTCGACCAGCGAGTCGTAGTCGGTGCGCCGCGTGGGAATCTCCTTGAAGACGGGGATGTCGATGGCCTCCAGCGACTCCTGTGGGGCGACCGAAGCCCGCTTCATGGTCAGGCTCGTCCGCACCTCCGCGCGGAGCGCCTCGCGGGCGTTGCCGCGGTAGATCCCCTTGTTGGGCGGCACATCGTCGTAGCTGCGCCCATGCCCTACCACGACGTAGCGCTCGTCGATCTCGCGATCGTGCGTGGGGTCGAAGGGCACCCACCCGCTGGTCGGTGACCAGAACTCGATCCAGGCGTGGCTCTGCGAGGGCTCGGTGCGCTTGGTGCCGACGTGGAGGTAGCCGCTCACGTAGCGGCAGGGAATACCCATGAGGCGGAGGGTGCCCAGCATCAGGTGTGTGAAGTCCTGGCAGACACCCGCGCCCAGTTTCAGGAAATCCTCTGTGGTGGAGTCGAAGCGAGTGACGTCCTTCTGGTAGGTGAAGCTTTGATGGATCTGGGCCCCCGTCGCCTGGACCAGCGCGCCAAGGCGGGCGCCGCGCGGCCGGGTCAGACCGCGCTGAAACTTCCGGAGGGCCGGACTGGCCTGGATGGGCCCCTCCAGCTCCAGGAAGTCGCGGAGCTGGTGCGCGAGGTCGCTGTACTCCACGGGATCGGTGACTTCGTACAAGGGCGGCATGGCGGGGTGCGTGGTGACGATGGAGCGGCTGACCACCTCGATGCGGTCATGGTAGCGCGTGATGTTGAAGTGGTGGACGAGGTTCTCGTGCCAATCGGTGTAGCGATAGACGCGGGTGACGGGGCCCACGGCCAGGCTGAACGCGTTCACCGTCTGATGGTTGACCATCTTGGGCTGCACGCGCAGCTCGAGAAACGACTCGCTGATGTAGCCGTCGTACTCGAAGACCAGCTGGTGCTCGAGGCTCAGGTTCACGGGGCGCCTAAGTCACGAAGTACTGCGCGCTCAGTGTCTCGTGGGCTTTGTCCAGCTCGGCGAGGAGGCCGAGGAGGAACCCCAGCACCTCACCTTTCCGCATACCCTCGGTGTCATCGTAGGCCAGCCGCGCGCACAGCTTCCCCATCACTCGCGCCGGCGCGGTCAGCTCCCCGCTGCCCGCGATGCGGTCGAGGTAGTCCTTCACGCTGTGGCAGGCGCAGTTCAGGGCCCGGGGGGCGTGGGCGTCGAAGAGGATGAAGGGGATGACCAGCTCCGGCTCCATGCGCGCGCCGTGGAGCTTCCGGTAGTTCTCCATGGTGGCCAGCCCCCGCAGGAGGCTGCGCCACCGCGTGTAAAAGAGCGCGTCGGCCTTGGGCGCGGGGCCGAGGAGGGCCGGCAGCTTGGCGCTCAGGATCAGGGTGGTGCGCAGGGTCCGCTCCATGGCTTCACCGAGCTTGAGGAAGAGCCAGCAGTGATCGCGAGTCAGCGTGTGCTCCACCGCGCCCACCGTGGCGAGCAGCCCTCGCTGGGTGGCGGTCAGCGCGTCGCGGAAGGCCGGCAGGTCGATGAGGCCCTTGCGCGCATGCGCCTCCAAGGTGCGGTACGTGTCGTTCAGGTTCAGGAACACCTCCACGGTCAGCGCCTCGCGGACGGCCCGCGCGTTCTCCCGGGCCTTGCGCAGGGAGAAGAAGGTGGAGTGCGGGTTCATGTCGTCGAGGTAGAAGGAGTTCAGGAAGGGCAGGGCGAACGGTGAGAAGGTCGGGTAGGCGCGCTCCACGATCCGCGAGCCGGGGAAGATGGCCAGCAGATCGTTCCACTCCGCCTGGGCGAGCTGCTCGTCGAGCCCCTGGACCTCGGTGGCCACGTCCTCGGTGATGAGGAGCAGTCGCGTGCAGTGCTCCGCGCGCTCGATGTAGCGCCCCATCCAGTAGAGGGCATCGGCCACACGCGAGAGCAGCATCTAGCGCTTCCGGGGGGCCAGCACCCAGGTGTCCTTGCTCCCGCCTCCTTGCGAAGAGTTGACCACGTAGGAGCCCTCGCGGAGGGCCACCCGCGTGAGCCCGCCGGGCAGCACGCGCACCCGGTCGCCGTAGAGGACGAACGGCCGGAGGTCGATGCGCCGGGGCTTGAAGTCGCCGTCGACGTAGGTCGGGTGCGTGGAGAGCTGGATGAGCGGCTGCGCGATGTAGTTGCCGGGGGTCCGCTTCACCTTCGCCACGTACTCCTCGCGCTCCTTCTTGCTGGCAAAGGGCCCCATGAGCATGCCGTAGCCGCCGGAATCGCCGGTGGTCTTCACCACCAGCTCGCCGATGTGCTCCACGATGTAGGCGAGGTCGTCCTTGCGGATGCCGAGGTAGGTCGGCACCTGGGGCAGGATGGCGTCCTCGCCCAGGTAGTACTTGATGATCTGCGGGACAAAGGGATAGACGGACTTGTCGTCGGCCACCCCGGCCCCCGGCGCGTTGGCGATGGCCACGTTGCCAGCGCGATAGGCGTTCACCAGGCCGGGCACGCCGAGGAACGAGTCGCGGCGGAAGGTGAGGGGGTCCAGGAAGTCGTCGTCGACCCGGCGATAGATGACGTCGACCTTGCGCTTGCCGTGGGTGCGCCGCATGTAGACGGCATTGTCCTCCACAATGAGATCGCGCCCCTCGACCAAGTCCACCCCCATCTCCCGGGCCAGGAACGAGTGCTCGAAGAAGGCCGAGTTGTAAATCCCCGGCGTGAGGAGCACCGCCACCGGGTTCTCGCTTCCCCGTGGCGCGGCGTGACGGAGGGTCTCCCGCAGGAGGTGGGGATAGTCGCGGATGGGTCGCACGGGGTACGAGGTGAAGAACTCGGGAAAGACGCGGTGGAGCAGGTTCCGGTTTTCCAGCACGTACGAGACGCCGCTCGGGCACCGACAGTTGTCCTCCAGGATCAGATACTCCCCCCGATCGTCGCGAATGATGTCAGTGCCCACGATGTGCGTGTAGATGCCCTTGGGGGGTACCACGCCGAGCAGCTCGCGCTTGAACTCCACGCGCGAGTAGATCACCTCGGCCGGGAGCAGGTTGTCCTTGAGACAGCGCTGCTCTTCGTACACGTCGCGAATGAACAGGTTGAGGGCGGTGATCCGCTGGATCAGCCCGCTCTCGATGCGCTCCCACTCCGCGTCGGGGATCATTCGCGGCACGAAGTCGAAGGGAAAGATGCGCTCGATGCCTTCCTCGGCGCCGTACACGGTGAAGGTGATGCCCTGGTCGATCAGCGAGAGCTTCTGCAGGCGCTCGCGGCGGTCCAACTCGCCCTGCGTGAACGATTCCAGAATCGAGACGAGTGGACCATAGTGCTGGCGGGGCTCGGTGGGGCGTTCGAATACCTCGTCGAAAGCCGCCCCGTCCACTACCCATTGCACGCGGCGGATTATAGCATCGGCGTCGAGGGCGTCCGGGGGGCGTGGGGCCCGGCTGGGTCTCCATCTCACGCGTCGTTTGACGCGGGCTTTGGCCTCCGCAACGCCTGTCACACGTCGCGGGAATTTGGAGGGGAGCCAGGCCCCCTCCAAGTTCGATGGGGTCCCGGCGACAACTACTCGCCGAAGTTCGTTCCCAGATCGGGCCGATAGCCTCCCTCGCACCAGGTCCGATCGTCGACCGACGTTCTCGCGGCGGGCGTTGGGGCTCCGTTCTCCATCACCGGCGCGGCGGTCGAGCTGACCCGTTGCGCCCCGGCGGTGGCGACGCCAGACTCGGGCGCACTCGTGTCGTTCCGCGGCGCGCGGACAGCGGGAGAGCACCGCGCCACTGGCGAGACGCTCGCCGACGGGTACTCGTCGGGGGCGGTTGTGCGCTCAGCGTCATTCGGCGGGGGGGCGGCCGTGCGGTCGGCGTTGTACGGCGTCAGGATCCCCGTCGCTGGCGGCGGGCTCCCCGGCGCTCCGGGGCCGCCCAAGGCGGGACTGACGACGGTGCCGATGAGAGCCAGAGTAGTGAACGTGAATTGAGTCTTCATGTTGCACCTCCTGACTCCGAAGCTTCGACGCCCGGGTGAGGAAATCATGAGAGCCCACAACTGGGTTCTCATGCGCCTCTCATGGGGCTGGTCTACCTCAACGTGAGCTTTTCCGTCCGGGACGGGGGAGCCGTGGCAAGGTCACGAGACGATGGCCCCGGCGAAGCCGGGAACAGATCGATCCTTATGCGTTCTTAACACGCGAAGCCGAGATCCTAACGAGACCTTGATCTCCTGCCCGGTACCGTTGTAAGGGCTGGAGAGCCGGAAGGGGACGATCTCATGGGCACGCACCATCATCGATATGTCGCGCGGCGAGCGTGCTGATATGCGGGTACTGGTCATCGAACCCACCCCGCAGCAAGCGAGGGTCCTCGAACACGGGTTCCGGGAGGCTGGACACGCGGTCGAGATCGCGACCGACGCCGCCCCCGCCCTCGACCTCCTCCTCGAGGAACTGCCCTACGATGTGGCGGTTCTCGACGTGGCGCCGCCGGTGCGCGATGGGCTGGCCACGGTACGGGCATTGCGGGCCCGTGACGTCCGGGTGCCGCTGTTGCTCTTGACGGGCGACGACGTCGCCCAGCGCGTCCGAGGTCTCGACCTGGGCGCCGATGATTGTCTGACCACGCCGTTTGCCCTTCAGGAGTTGCTGGCCCGGGTGCGGGCGCTCCTGCGCAGGAGAGTCTCGCGACGTCCACCGCTCTTGCGCGCCGCCGATCTCGTCTTCGATCCGGCCACGCATCGCGCCTGGCGGGGAGACCGACAGATCCGGCTCACCACGCGCGAGTTCGCCCTGCTCGAATACTTCCTCCGGAACGCCGGCCATGTGCTCACTCGACCGATGATTCTGGATCACGTGTGGGGACTCGGGTTCGAAACCGAGAGCAACGTCGTCGACGTCTATGTCGGCTACCTGCGCCGAAAGATCGACGACCGCGGGGAGGTCGCGCTGATGCACACCGTCCG
This sequence comes from Candidatus Methylomirabilota bacterium, assembly GCA_046726415.1. Classification (GTDB taxonomy): domain Bacteria; phylum Methylomirabilota; class Methylomirabilia; order Rokubacteriales; family CSP1-6; genus CAVWFS01. Next base: position 36,308 of record JBKPAK010000014.1, on the reverse strand, counting down.
CGGCGTTGGCTACATGCTCGCGGCCGATGGGCACTCCGAAGTCCACCCCGACGAGGTGACGTCCCGTCGCGTGGCGTAGACGCCCCGCCATCCCCGCCCACGTGAGAGAGCATGAGCGGACGAGCCGCCCGTCCCTTGACGGCTCGAACCGACTTTGTAATAGGTAGTACCCTCGGCGGAGCTGTCTGGCCATTCCGGAGATCCAGGTGTTGACGTCGCTGGAGCGAGCGTGCCGGTACCGCTCGTGAGCGACAGGAGAGCGGATGCGATGAAGCTCGTGCGATACGGACGTGCCGGAGCGGAGAAACCCGGGCTGATCGATGCCGATGGAATGCTGCGTGACCTGTCGCGCGTGGTGAAGGACATCACGCCGGATGCCCTCTCGCCGGCCGGCCTGAAGCGCTTGCGGGGCGCCACGGTAGCGCGGCTTCCCGTCGTGCGCGGGCGGCCTCGGCTCGGCTGCCCCCTGGTCGGCATCGGCAAGCTCGTCTGCATCGGCCTCAACTACACGGATCATGCCCAGGAGGTTGGACTGCCCCTGCCGACGGAGCCTCTCCTCTTCATCAAGGCGAACAGCGCGATCAACGGCCCCAACGACGCGGTGGTCCGGCCGCGCGACGCCGTGAAGCTCGACTACGAGGTCGAGCTGGGAGCGGTGATCGGCCGCGATGCGCGCGACGTCAGCGAGGCGGACGCGATGAAGCATGTCGCCGCGTATTGCATCGTGGATGACGTCTCCGAGCGGGCGTTCCAGATGGAGCACGGTGGGACGACCACCAAGGGTAAGAGCGCGGACACCTTCGCCCCTATCGGCCCGTGGCTCGTCACCGCTGATGAGATCCGCGATCCGCAGGCGCTCGAGGTCTGGACGGTCGTCAACGGCGAGTCGCGTCAGCGCGGCAACACCGCCAACATGATCTTCACGGTGCGCCAGCTCGTGGCCTATGTCAGCCGCTTCATGTCGCTGCGGGCCGGCGACGTCATCTCGACGGGGACCCCGGCCGGGGTCGCCCACGGCATGAAACCGCCGCGCTACCTCCAGCCCGGCGACGTCCTCGAGATGGGCATCACGGGCCTCGGCGCGCAGAAGAACCGCGTGGTCGGGCGCTGAAGCATCGGCGCAAGGAGTGCCCGCGCGCGCCGAGCGCGGGAGGCGTGTCGATAGAGGCCCATGAGCTGCTGGCGTCGGTGTCCGCCATCAGGACGGCCACGCTGACCAGCACGAGCGCCCCCGCGAGGATCCAGAAGACGCGCTCGTAGGAGAGCTGGATGGGGTTGCCGGGTCCAGCTTGGTCACTGCGGCCACCCTACCCGGCCAGCCCTACCGCGCCGTGGTGGCTCGTGCACGGCGACACCCTACAATGGCGGCCCCGGCGAGGTTATACTCGGCGGCGGCGTCGGCATCGCCGCAACTCAGAATCACCGACAGGAGGGTACCGTGAAACTCCTCTTCTTCGACGACTTCAAGCTAGGTGTGCTGAAGGGCGACCTCGTGGTCGACGTGTCGAGCGTCGTGACGGATATCCCACGCCTCGGACCTCACGACGTCATCAAGGGGCTCATCGAGCGGTTCGCCGACTATCGACGGCCCCTCGACGAGGCAGTCAGTCGGGGGCAGGGCGTTCCCGTCAGCCAGGTGAGGATCCGTCCCCCCCTTCCCAAGCCGGCCAACATCGACTGCATGGCCGTGAACTACATGGAGGACGGGACGCGGAGCGAGCCGGCGCCCATCAACGCGTTCCACAAGTCCCCGAGTGCCATCATCGGCCAGAACGACACCATGGTGCTCCCTGACGTTCCGGCCACGATTTTCGAAGGCGAGGCGGAAGTCGCGGTGGTCATCGGCAAACGCGCGTCCCACGTGAGCGCCGCGGATGCCATGAGCTACGTCTTCGGGTATGTGAACTTTATCGACGGCTCGGCCCGCGGTCTGCCGCCGGCCGGCAACACGTTCTATCAGATGAAGTCGCGCGACACCTTCGCCCCCATCGGGCCCTACCTGGTGACGGCCGACGAGATCGCCGATCCGCACGGGCTTCAGGTGAGACTCTGGGTGAACAGTGTGCTCAAGCAGAACTTCAACACCAGCGATATGGCGCACAAGATCCCCCGCTGCCTCGAGTGGGTCACCGCCATCCACACCCTCGAGCCTGGTGACATCCTCGCCACCGGAACCAACCACCGCGGACTGAGCGCTTTCCAGAACGGGGACGTGGTCGAGCTGGAGTCGGAAGGACTGGGCCGTCTGCGCTTCAACATCCGCGATGACCTCAAGCGCGCCTGGGCGCGCGAGACGCGTCTGGAGCGGCAGGAGAAGAACCAGGAGGGCACCACGCCCCAGCTCACCGGCAAGTACGCGCCGGTTCTCCGGTAGGCCCGCAGAATCGAGACGGCGCGAGGTGTGCGGACGGGAGCGATGTCGGACCTCCTCAGCTGACGCGGAATCGAGGCGCGCCTCCGCTTGGCGGTGGAGCGCCTCGCGCCGGGCCGCATCCATGAGTCCAGCGCCTCGCTCGACCCGATGAAGCTCGGCACATCCGTTCGGTTCCTCTTTCCGACCTCGCCGGCCACCCATGAACGGTTCCGAACCATCCTCGCGACGATGCCGAAGGGGGCGTTCATCGAGCGGCCCATGGGCGCGTACTCGCCGGACGAACAGGCGCGCAACCTGCTGGAGGTCGCGGCTGCGGCGCGCGCGGCCGGGCTGGACGCGCTCCTAACCGGAGACAGTCATGCCGCACACCCCGCCTATTCGGCAACGTTCTCCCCGATGCCCACCGTCGCTCGCCTGATGAGCGTGACTGGCAACATGCCTATCGGTGTGGTCCTGCTCGCCCCCTTCTACCATCCGCTCCTGCTGGCCGAGCAGATCGGCACGCTCGCCGCGTTCGCCGAGGGGCCGCTCATCGTGACATTCGTCCTGGGCGGCCGCCCCCAGCAGTTTCAAGCGTTCGGCATGGAGGAACGCAGCCGGGTCGGCCGGCTCGAGGAAGTGGTGACGGTGGTGAAGGCACTCCTCTCCGGCGAGCGCGTCACCCACGCCGGCCGCTACTACGCGCTAGAGGGCGCTACCATCAGCCCTCTGCCCCGGGTCCCCGTGGAGATCTGGCTCGGGGGGACGGTGCCAGCATCCGCCGAGCGCGCGGGACGGCTCGGTGATGCTTGGCTGACGGGGCAGAACGCGGCGGACGAGGAACTCAGGCAGCAGCTCGAGCTGTACCGGAGGGCGGCAGCTCGCTCCGGACGCCCACCGCGGCCGGTGTTGCGTCGTGACATCTATGTCGGCGAGTCCGACGAGGAGGCGCGCGCGGTCGTCGGCTCCATCCTCGCCGAGGGGTATCGCGGCACCGGCCTCGATCAGCTTCTCGTGGGAAGTGCGGACACCATCGTCCGAGATCTGAGCCGATACCGAGACATGGGCTTCGACTACGTGATGGTGCGCCACATCGTTGGCGATCACCAGCTCATGCTGCGGTCGTTCGAACGCATCGGCCGCGACGTGATGCCCCAGATCCGCGATTTCTAACCATCCGACCGCGTTGTCACCCCAGGCGTCTTGAGCACATTCGCGCGCCGGCGGTGCGCGCCGTCGCCGCCCGAGGCCAGTGCCAGGCCAGGCTACCGATTTGTTAGCGCGCGCCCTCGGCGACATGGTCTGGATCGGGGCCGCGCTGGCCCGTCATCCTGGAACCTTCAGCCGTGCTGCAGTCAAATGGCCCTGGCACGGCCGGCACGGGGCCGCGGCGTAACGAGGGCGTCCTGGCTCGCCGGACAGTGTCGCCGCCAGTCTGCCACTTCAAGATCGGCGCGTCAGGCGCAGGACCAGGGCGATGGCGACGGTCATCACGATAGCGCTGCCCACGAAGGCGATGATCGACAACTCGCCCACGGTGACGACCACGGGCCCGATCGGAATTGGGCTGGTGATGCACTCGGTGAAGGCCTTCAGGAACGGTATGTCCATGGTGCGACCTCGCTCGTCTTGAAGATGCGGAATGCATGCGCAGCAGCCCGGGGGGGGGCGATCGATTTCAGCAAGAACTGACCGCTCGGTGACCCGGCCGCGGTGACCTCTCATCGCGCTGGTTGACAACCCCTTTCGGTTGCTTCACCATCCGGTTGTCGGGAGGTGTAGGCTCTGGTGTTCCGCCGCGCCCCACCTGGCCCTCAGGGACTGCCGCCCGTCATGGCTGACCAGATTCAGCTCGAGCCGGTTCTCCCGAACTTACTGCTGAATGCGATGAAGGCCGTCCACGAAGTTCCGCCCGAGCGGCCCTGCATCGTCATCCGCTCGACCGACGGCGACTCCTGGGCGGTCCTCACCGCCGAGGACGCCGGAGGCGGCTTCCGCGAAACTGCGGACCGCCTTTCCGGTGCGTTCTATAGGACCAAGACGGGCGGCCTCGGTAGGGGTCTGTCGATCGGCTGCTCGATGGTCGACCGGCATGGAGGGCCGCTCTGGGCGCCGGCGAACGCCGACCACGGCGCCACGTTCCGTGTTGCCCTCCCGGGTGAGCGATGAGCTCGCCGGGGCCCATCGTCTTCGTGGTCGACGATGACCACTCGGTCCGCGACGCTCTCCGCCGGCTCATCGCGTCCGTCGGGCTGACCGTCGAGGTCTTCCCGACCGCGCAAGCGTTCCTGGCCGCCTCCCAGCCTGACGCTCCGAGCTGCATAGTGCTCGACGTGCGCCTGCCGGGGCTCAGCGGTCTGGACCTTCAGCGAGAACTCGCCAATAGGGATGCGCCGTTGCCGATCATTTTCCTGACCGGGCACGGGGACATACCGATGTCGGTGCGGGCCATGAAGGCAGGAGCGGTCGAATTTCTGACGAAGCCGTTTCGCGAGCAGGATCTGCTCGACGCGATTCGCAACGCGATCGAGCGCGATCGAATGGCGCGCCGGGACCGCCGAGAACTTGCCGAGCTTCGTCGCCGCTACGACACCTTGACCCCACGCGAGCGGGACGTGATGGCCGGGATCGTCGCCGGGCTCCTCAACAAGCAGATCGCCGCCGGATTGGGGACCAGCGAGAACACCGTCAAGGAACAGCGCGCGCAGGTGTTGCTGAAGATGCAGGCCGCGTCGCTGGCCGATCTGGTCCGGACCGCCTCGCGGCTCGGCGTTACCCCCTCCGGGCCCAGCCAAACCCCACCAAAGTAGGGTAGACGCTTCCCGCCCGCCTCCTTACCCTGCAGTCATGGAGTCCCAACTCCCCGACAGATTGGCGGCGCGCATGGACGAGCACGACACCAGGTTAGTGGCAATCGTGGACGACGACCAATCGCTGCGTCGATCGCTCAGGAATCTCCTGGGCTCAGTGGGCTTTCGCGTGGCGGCGTTCGCGTCCGCGGAAGAGTTCCTGGCGTCGGCCTCTGGTCAGGCCATCGGCTGCCTGGTGCTCGATTTGCGGCTAGACGGGATGAGTGGCCTCGACCTGCTCAGACATCTGGCGGACACGGGCTCTGGGATCCCGGTGGTCATTTTGACTGCTCACGGTGACGAGCACGCTCGCCAGCGCGCCCTGCAGGCCGGCGCGCGCGCCTTCCTCCGCAAACCGGTCCACGGCGACGTCCTGCTCGACGCCATCCGCAGCGCGCTCCGGCGCGGCGACGCGGGTCCCTGACCGGTGTGCCCCCTACGAGCGATGACCGAACACGTACCCACCATCCCTTCCTTCGCACAGGAGCGGGGACGCGCCCTGTTCGCCTGGTTGCGCGAGATGCGCGATCGTCGACCCGTGTGGAGAGACCGATGGCGCTCGAAGAAGTGTTGCGGCTCCGATCGCCTTTCCCCCAGATGGTCCGGTTGACCAAGCGGGCTGTGGAGCTCTCCGGCCAGGTCATACCGGCCAATCAACTCGTGATGCTCTGGCTACTCTCGGCGAATCATGACGAGCGACAGTTCACTGACCCGGAACGCTTCAACATCCGGCGGAGCCCCAACGAGCAGATGGCCTTCGGCCACGGCGTGCACTTCTGTCTGGGCGCACCGCTGGCCAGGCTCGAAGGCAGGATTGCCGTGGACCTGCTGCTGAGCCGGTTCGCCGACATCCAGATCACGCCCGAGGCGGGTATCGAGTACTACGACAATGTCTTCGGGGCGAAGTCACTCCCCATCACGGTCCGGTGGGCGTGAGCCATGTGTCCATGACCCGGAGGGCATGCCGCCGTCTCCTTTTCGCAGGGATGCGCAAGCCGCAGGAGGGGAGTACGGCGCCCCGAGCGCGCCAGGCGCTTGGGCGTCAAGCGGAAGCCGGCCGCGAGGGTCGAGGGAGCGAGGCGGGGGTGCCGGGACTTGACCGGCGGACCCGGCGCCAGAAGAAAATCCCCGAGATCGGCCGAGCGGACAGGTACCTGTGCGCTGACTCCATGTAGAGGTACAGGACGGGCGTGATGTAGAGGGTCAGGAGCTGGGACACGAGCAAACCGCCAACCACGGCGAGACCCAGGGGTCGGCGGGCGTCGGCGCCGGCGCCTATGCCGAGCGCGATCGGCAGGGTCCCCAGCAGGGCGGCCATCGTCGTCATCATGATCGGCCGGAAGCGCAGCAGGCAGCCCTGGTAGATCGCCTCGCTCGGCGGGACCCCCGCCCGTTCTCGCTCCAGTGCGACGTCGATCATCATGATCGCGTTCTTCTTCACGATGCCGACGAGCATGATCAGGCCGACGAAGCCGTAGACGTTCAGCTCCATCCGAAACAGCAAGAGCGTCGCGAGTGCGCCCACTCCGGCCGACGGCAGCCCGGATAGGATGGTGAGTGGGTGGATGAAGCTCTCATACAGGATCCCGAGGATGAGGTAGATCACGAGCACGGTGATGAGGAGGAGAAGACCCTGGCCGCGCAGCGAGTCCTGGAACGCCTGGGCTGTACCCTGGAAGGTCGCGCTCAGCGTCGCCGGGACCCGTAACTCGCGCTGCACGGCGTCGACCTGCGCCACCGCGTCGCTCAGCGACACGCCCGGCTTCGTGTTGAAGGAGATCGTCACCGAGGGCAGCTGGCCGAGGTGCGTCACCACCAGCGGCCCCAGCCCGGGCGTCAGTGTCGTGATGGCGTCGAGCGGCACCAGCCGGCCGCTGCTCGAGCGAACGTTCAGCCGCGCGAGCGCGGTCGCGTCTTGCTGGTACCGGGGGTCGACCTCCAGAATGACCCAGTACTGGTTGGTCGGCGTGTAGATCGTGGAGACCTGCCGGGATCCGTAGGCGGCGCCCAGCGCGCTCTCGATCTGATCCGCGGTCACCCCGAGGGAGGAGGCCTTGTCGCGATCGATGTCGATGACGATCTGCGGGCTGGTGATCTGCAGATCGGTGTTGACGTCCTGCAGGCCCGGCAGCTCGCGGAGGCGATCGTAGAGGCGCGGGGCCCACTGGTACAGCTTCTGGAGGTCGGCGTCCTGCAGGGTGTACTGGTAGACGGCCTTGGTGAGCTGGCCGCCGATGCGGATGGTGGGAAGCACCTGCGGGTAGACCCGCATGCCGGGGACGGCGGCCAGCCTGGGCCGGAGATCGGCGATCAGCTGCTCGACGGGGCGCCGCTCGGCCCGGGGCTTGAGCCGGATGAAGATCCGGCCGTTGTTCGCCACGGTGCTGGAGCCGCTGGCGCCGATGAACGACATGAACTGCTCGACGTACGGCTGCTGCCGGACGATGTCGGCCACCGCGCGCTGATGCGCCATCATCGAGTCGAACGACACGTCCTGGGCCGCCTCGGTGAACGCGAAGATCGTCCCGTTGTCCTCGGTCGGGATGAACCCCTTGGGGATGACGGTGAAGAGATACCCGGTGAGTGCGAAGGTGAGCACGAGGACGGCCATGGTCAGCCGCCCGTGGCGCAAGGTCCAGCGCAAGGTGACGTCGTACAGGTGCAGCATGCCGTCGAAGACCCATTCCGAGGCGCGGTAGAGCCGGCTGTGCCCCGCGTGGGGCGGGCGCAGGAACCGGCTGCAGAGCATCGGCGTGAGCGTCAGCGATACCACGCCGGACACGATCACCGCCGTGCCGATGACGACGGCGAACTCGTGCAGCAGCCGCCCGACCACCCCGCCCATGAACAGGACCGGGATGAAGACGGCCGCCAGCGACACGGTCATGGACAGGATGGTGAAGCCGATCTCGCGCGACCCGTTGAGCGCCGCCTCCATCCGGCTCTCGCCCGCTTCCATCCGGCGCACGATGTTTTCGAGCATGACGACCGCGTCGTCGACGACGAAGCCGACACATAGCGTGAGTGCCATGAGCGAGATGATGTCGATCGTGTAGCCGAGCACGTACATGACGGCGAAGGTGCCGATGATCGACAGCGGCACGGCCAGGCTGGGAATCAGCGTGGCGGAGACGTTGCGGAGGAACAGGAAGATCACCAGCACCACGAGGCCGATGGTGAGCAACAACGTGAACTGCACGTCGTGCACGGACTCGCGGATGGCGACCGAGCGGTCGTACACGACGTCCAGACTCACCGAGGCCGGCAACTGCTGCCGGAACACGGGCAGCAGATTGCGGACGCCGTCGACCACCTCGATGGTGTTCGTCCCCGGCTGCCGCTGCACGGCCAGCACCACCGCGCGGTTGTCGTTGAACCAGCTCGCGACCTTGTCGGTCTGCACACCGTCGATGACCCGCCCGATCTCTTCGAGCCGGACCGGCGATCCGTTGCGAAAGGCCACGATCATCGGCCGGTACGCGGCCGCGTCGGTGAGCTGGGCGTTGGACTGGATGTTGACCGCCTGATGCGGGCCGGACAGAAAGCCCGTCGGCTTCTTGACGTTGGCACGCGCGATCGCCTGCTCGACCTCGTCGATGCCGATCCCGCGGGCGGCCAGCGCCCGCGGATCCACCTGCACGCGCACGGCGTACTTCTGCGAGCCGAAGATGGTGACCTGGGCGACTCCGCTGATCGTGGAGATGCGCTGAGCCAGGTTCGTCTGCGCGTACTCGTCGACCGTGTACAACGGCAGCGTGGGCGAGCTGAGGGCCAGGTAGAGCACGGGCTGGTCGGCCGGGTTCACCTTCTGATAGCTGGGCGGCGTCGGCATGCCGGGCGGCAGCAACGGCGCCGCCTTGGTGATGGCCGCCTGCACGTCCTGAGCGGCGGCGTCGATGTTGCGGCTCAGCGCGAACTGAATGGTGATCTGGGTGGCGCCGAGCGCGCTGGTGGAGGTCATCGAGTCGATGCCGGCAATCGTCGTGAACTGCCGCTCGAGTGGCGTGGCCACGGCCGACGCCATCGTCTCCGGGCTCGCGCCCGGGAGCGAGGCCGACACCTGGATGGTCGGGAAGTCGACGTTCGGCAGGTCGTTCACGGGCAGGCGGCCGTAGGCCATGATCCCGAAGATGAGGACCGCCGCCATGAGCAGCGTGGTGAGCACCGGCCGGCGGATGAACAGCGCCGGGCTCATGACGGCTTCTGGGGCTTGATCTCCACCCGCGCGCCGGGCACCAGACGCAGCTGGCCGTCGGTGACCACCCGGTCGCCGGCCTTGACGCCCTGCTCGATCACGAGCTCGCGGGCCAGCCGGCGCCCGACCTTCACGGGGCGCGACTCGACGGTGGAGTCCGGCTTCACCACGAACACGAACGAGCCCTGCTGACCGGCCTGGACGGCCTGGGTCGGGACGAGCACCGCCTGCTCGCTGGTGAGGGTGAGTGCGACGTCCACGAATTGCCCCGGCCAGAGCGCGCTGTCCGCGTTGGGGAATGTCGCCTTGAGTTGGATCGTCCCCGTGTTCGCGTCCACGGTGTTGTTCATGAAGGTCACCGCGCCCACGATGGTGCGCTGGCCGCCATCGAGCACCGCCTCGACCTTGAGCGTGCCCTCGGCCTGATATTTCTTGATCGCCGTGAGATGTGGCTCGGGCACCGCGAACGACACGTAGATAGGCCGGATCTGCGCGATGACCACCAGCGGGTTGTCCTCGGTAGCCTTCACCACGTTGCCGGCCTGGACCAGGAGGTTGCCCGTGCGGCCGTCCATCGGCGCCCGGATGGTCGTGTAGGCCAATTGCAACCGAGCGGTGTCGACCATCGCCTCGTTGGCCTGGATCGCCGCCCGCGCATTGTCGACCATGGCTTCCGCCGCCCGCGCCGAAGCTCGGGCGTTGTCGACCGCCGCGCGGTCGGCCCCGACGGTGGCCTGCAGGGCAGCCAGTGCGGTGCGAACCTGGTCGTACTGCTCGCGCGCGATGAACTCCTTCTCGACGAGCGTGGCGTAGCGCTGCTCCTGCACGCGCGCGTTGTCCAGCTGGGCGACGTCGCGCTCGAGGTTCGCCAGCGCCTGCGTCACCTCGGCCTGTCGCTGGGCGAACGCGGCCTCCGCCTGACGAACCTGGGCCCGGTCCTTGGCGACGTTGGCCTCCGCCTGCCGGACTGCGGCCTCCAGGGGCCGCGGATCGATGCCGAAGAGCAGGTCGCCGCGCTTCACCTCCTGGCCTTCGGTGAAGTGCACCTGCTGAATCTGGCCGGCAACCTGGGATTTGACGCCGACGGTGGTGTACGCCTGCACGGTCCCCACCGTGAGGACCTGGACCGGCACGACCCGCCGCTCGGCCGTCGCCGCGCTCACGGGCACGGCCGGCGCAGGACCCGGACGCGCCTGCGCCCCACTCGGAGACTCTGAGCACCCGGCCAAGCCGAGCACGGCGGCGACCACCGCAGCGGTGACGAGCCTTGTGGTCACGGGTTCGCCGCCGCGGTGGCCGCGTCCACCAGGGCCTCCAGCCCCTTGATCACGCGCTGCCGGTCCTCCGCGGACATCCGCTGGAGCACGCCCTCGACACCGCGCATCTGCAGGCCGTGGAGCTCCTGGACCAGCGCCCGACCCGCCCGCGTCAGCTCGAGGATGTAGACCCGGCGATCGGCTGGATCGTCGGCGCGCTGGAGGAACTGCTTCTCCTCCAGCCGGTCGACGATGTGGGTGACGGCCGGCAGGGTGACGCCGAAGGCCTTCGCCACGTCCCCCATATGGCAGCCGGGATGGTCGGCGACGTGGAAGAGGACCTGCGATTGCGCGTAAGTGAGGTCGAGCTCGGAGGCCCGCTGCCAGAGGAGCTGGCGGAACGTGGTGCTGCCCAGGGCATTCAGGAGATCGAGGAGGCGCTGGGCCTCCACGGGGTGCCGGCGGGAGCGCGGGGACAGCATGACACTGACAAAGGTACAGCCACCTAATAGTTTAGTCAATTAACATTCAAGCCCGTGATCCTCGCGCCTCCGGTCGTCTGAAGCGGGAGCGATCCGGAAGGGCGCCGGCACGCATCAAGGCCACGCCGACGGCCTCCACCTCGCAGTGGAGCCCCCTTCGCGATTCAGCCCGATTCAGTGCCATCATGCGCGACGGTCAGACGGACGCCAGCGTCCGCAGCACGGGGAGGCGCTTGATCCGCGGCGACTTCATCAGCCCCTCGGGAATCAGCAAGGCCACCGCCAGCAGCGTGACCCCGAAGAACAGCATGGAGGGCACGGGCAGGCGCAGATAGTGGAAGAAGATGGTCTCGATGATGCGGATGATGGCGGTGCCGAAGACCGGTCCCATCACCGCGCCCGTCCCGCCGAGCAGGGCCATGAGCGGCGGCAGGAGGCTGCGCTCCACCCCCAGCGCGATGTTGGGATCGATGAAGCCGGAGTTCAGAGCGAAGAGCACACCGGCCGCCGCGCTGGGCACGCTGCCGATCACCAGCGCGATGATCTTGTACTTCATCAGGTCGAGCCCGATGCTGCTGGCCGCGTCGCCGTCTCCCTTGATGCACCGGAAGGCCAGGCCGAGGGTGCTGCGCGAGAGATACCCGTTGAAGCCCACCGCCGCGATGGCCACTGCCAGCGCCAGGTAGTAGCCGACCACGGTGCTCATGAAGAAGCGAGGCGGCACATAGAGCCCGTAGGAGCCGCCCGTGAGGTCGGCGAGATTCAGGGCCAGGACCTGCAGAAGGAAGATCAGGATCAGCGTGGCGATGGCGAAGTAGAGGCCCTTGAGACGGAAGAGGGGGAACGCCATCACCGCCGCGAAGAGCGCGGAGACGACGAGCGCCGACAGGGTGACTGCGACGTAGGTGAGCAGGCCGAGCTCCTGCACGGCGGGAACGTGCAGGAGGATGGTGGCCACGTAGGCGCCGAGGCCGAAGAAGGCGCCCTGGCCGAGATTGATGTAGCCGAGGAAGCCGTCCAGCACGTCGTAGTTGGCGGCGAGGATGAGCCAGAGGAAGCTGAGGAACACGACGAGCAACCAGCTCGAGGAGAGAAGGGGCGGGAGCGCGCAGAGCACCGCGATGGCGATCACGGCGAAAGCCATCAATACACGCCCTTTCCGAAGAGCCCCGTGGGTTTGAACACCAGGACCAGAAACAGGATGGTCAGGCTCACCGCCGGCGCCCACACCGTGCCGAGGAACTGGCTGGTGATCACCTCGGCCAGCCCCAGCACCGACCCCGCCACGAGGGTGGCCGGCAGATTGCCCACCCCGGCCAGGATCACGACGGTGAACGACTTGAGCGTCAGCGGCAATCCCTCGTACGGGTTCAGGGGCACGGCGAGCACATAGAAGGCCCCGGAGACGGCGGTGGCCACGATGGCAAGCGTGAACAGGATCAGCGACAGCCGGTACGGGTTGAGACCAATGACGAGAAACCCGTCAAAGTTTTGGGCCATGGCGCGGGCGCCCTTGCCCAGGAAGGTCTTCTGGAGAAAGAGGTGGAAGCCCGTGACCGTCACCAGTACGAAGGCGAGGATGACGAGCCGGCTCCCCGAGAGCGCGACCGCGCCGAAGTGGACGGGGAACATGGCCAGTGACGACGAGAAGACCGGATACGGATCGACGAAGGTGACCCAGGTGTAGCCGAGGGCGCTCTCCATCGACAGGGCCAGCCCGAAGGTGGCCATGATGCTTCCGATCAGTAGGAGATGCACGCTCCGTCCCAGGAGCGTGCGCACGATGCCCCACTGGAACAGCAGGGCGAAGACGAAGAAGAGGGCGATGAGGACCACCAGGGCCAGCGCCGGATGGAGATTCAGGCGCTGGGTGAGGATCACGAAGAAGGCGCCGCCCCACACGAAGAACACGCCGTGGGCCACGTTGAGCACGCGCGTCGTGCTGATGGTCAGGGACATGGCGAAGGCAAGCAGGGCGTAGATGCCCCCCAGCGACAACCCGCCGATGACGAGCTCGAGCGCGCGTGCCATGTGCTGAGACGCGAGTGGCGCCTTCCCCCTGCCGCTCGGCTACGACCGGGGACGATAACGGCCGGTGGCCAGGTCGGAGGGCCAGACCACCACGATCTTCCCGTTCTGCCACTGCGCGGGGAAGACGATCTTGTTGCCGACGCCATCCACCTTCTTGCCCGCCACCTCCGCGCCGAAGCTGAAGGCGAGCTGACCGTGCAGCGTCTCGTACTTCAGGGTGCGGAGGGCGGCCATGACCTTGGCCCGATCCAGGCTGCCCGCCTGCTCGATGGCCTTGGTCAGCGCCTCCAGCGCGATGAAGCGCAGCGAGGTCCATCCCGCCTCGAACCCCTCCAGGCCCACCTTCTTCCGCAGCGCGAAATAGGCGTCCTTGTCCCCCTTCTTGAAGATCACCTCGTGGGTGATTCCGGTGACCCCTTCCCCAACGTTCCCGCCCACCATCCCGTACCACTTCTCCGTGATGGTGCTATGCGGGATGTGGAACTCCTTCGACTTCAACCCGAGCTCGAAGGCCTGCTTGGCGAATGCCGCGGCGGTGCCCGCCCAGGTCGCCACGTAGAGCACGTCCGGATTGGCCGCCTTCAGCTTGCCGATGATCGCGGAGAAGTCGGTGACTCCCGGCGGCACGGTTTCGGTTGCCACCACCGTCAGGCCCGCGATGTTGGCGCGGTTGATGCCACCCCAGCCCACGTCCATCGTGTGCGGCGTGTTCTCCTGGATGACCGCCACCGTCTTGAGCCTGGGCAGGGCGCTGGTGTCCATGAGCGCTTTGAGCATGGTGTAGTAGTCTTCCGCCCATTGCGGCGCCGGCCGGTCGGCGCCCACCAGCCACTTGAACCCGCGCGCGAAGATGGCCGGGCTGTTGGCCTCCGCGGTGACCATCGGGATGCCGTACTTCTCGGCCACCGTCGAGGCCTTGATGGTGATGGGGCTGGAGGCGGGACCGGTGAAGAAGTCGACCTTGTCAGTGGTGGCCAGCCGCTCGTAAAGCTCGACCGCGCGGTCGGCGTTGCTGCCGTCGTCATAGACGATGAGCTTGATGGGGAGCTTGGCGTTCGCCTCCTTCACGAAGACGCCGCCCCGCTCGTTCATCATCGTCGCCCACTCCTCCATAAACTGCTTGGCCTTCGGGCCCCACTCCACCGCGAAGTTGCCGGTGACGGCCATGGTGCCGCCGATCTTGATCTCCTTGGCCTGCGCGCGCGTATCGGGAGCGAGGGCCAAGGAGACGACGAACGCGGCGCTCACCGCGAGCGCCAAGGCCGCGCTGATCTTCCGGAGTTTTGTCCGCATCTCGGTTCTCCTTTCGCCAGCTCGCCTCGGACGGCGGGGCCCCAGCCCCGCGACCTGCGGCCCGCCCGGCCGCCTACATTCCTAGATAGGACTTCCTGATGGTGTCGGAGCTGCGCAGCTCGGCGCTCGTGCCCTGCATGACGATCCTGCCCGACTCGAGCACGTAGGCGCGGTGGCAGATCTTCAGGGCCTGCACGACGTTCTGCTCGACGAGCAGAATGCTCATGCCCCCCTCGTTGAGCGTTCTCAGCACGCGGAACAGTTCCTGGACCATGAGGGGCGACAGGCCGAGGGACGGCTCGTCGAGGATCAGGAGCTGTGGTCGCGCCATCAGGGCGCGGCCGATGGCCACCATCTGCTGCTCGCCGCCGCTGAGCGTCCCCGCCGCCTGCCTCCGGCGCGCCAGCAGGCGCGGGAAGAGCGAGAACACACGCTCCTTCGACTCCCGTTGCTGGGCGCGCGCACGGGCCGGGGAGGCGCCGAGCTCGAGGTTCTCCTCCACCGACATGTCCGGGAAGAGGAGCCGCCCTTCCGGCGCGAGGCCGATTCCGAGCCCCACCGTGCCATGGGGGGGCACGCCGGTGATGTCCGTGCCGTTCAGCGAGATCGTCCCGGCGCGCGGCCTGAGAAGCCCGGTGATGCTCTTCACCGTGGTGGTCTTGCCCGCCCCGTTGGGGCCGAGCAGGCATACCGTCTCACGCGCGTCGACGTCCACGCACACGCGATGGAGCGCGGGCACCAGGCCGTAGAAAACGTCGATCTCGTGCACCCTAAGCACTGTCGACTCCCAGATAGGCCTCGATCACCTGGGGATGGCCGGCAACTTCCTGTGGCGTCCCCTCGGCCAGCTTGCTCCCGTGGTTGAGCACGACGATCCGGTCGCAGATCGCCATGACGACCTTCATCACGTGCTCGATGACGAGCAGGCTGAGGGTGAGCTCCTGGCGGAGCCGTCCGAGGATCTCGACCATGTCGTCGGCCTCTTCCACGGTGAGCCCGGCCATGACCTCGTCGAGGCACAGGAGTTCCGGGCTGGTGGCCAGGGCGCGCGCCAGCTCCAGCCGTCGCCGTTCCGAGAACAGGAGATCCTTTGCGGACGCCTTGGCGCGGTGGTCGAGCTTGACCCAGCCGAGCACGCGGTCGGCGCTCGCGCGTGCCTCGCCCAGGCTCGTCACCGTCCCGTGGTTGCGGCCGAACAGCGCTGCGGCTGCCACGTTGTCCTGCACGGACAGCTCGACGAACGGACGGGTGAGCTGGAACGTGCGCGCGATGCCGCGTCGGCAGATGCGGTGCGGAGGCAGCCCGGTGATGTCGCCGCCCTTGAAATGGATGCGTCCCGCCGTGGGGGGGAGACCGCAGATCACGTTGAACATCGTGGTCTTGCCCGCCCCGTTGGGACCGATGAGTCCCAGCACCTCGCCGCGGCGCACGGAGAGATCGACGCGATCGAGGGCCTGGACGCCGCCGAAGTTCTTGCTGATGCCTTGCGCGTCGAGCAGGAGCTCCACCGGCCGCTCAGGTGGCAGGCTTCTCGATGCCGAAGGTCCGCATCCCTCTTCTCCTCTGAGCGGATCAGATCAGGAACTTCGGCATGACGCGACTCGCGAACAGCTCGAGCGTCCGGAAGGCCTCCGCATCCTTGATGCCCCCGAAGCTGATCTGCATCGAGGGCTCGATCTCCCCGAAGAACTGCCGGTGCCACTGCACCTGCTCGACGGCGTCCTCCGGCGTCCCCACGTAGGCGAGGTGGTTCTCGATGATCGTCTGCGGGGTCAGGGCGGCCAGCGACGTTACCATCTTGTCGTACCCCTGATATTGCGCGGACTGCGCGGTCGACCAGCCGCTCACCGCCTCGCTGAGCACCTCGACGTAGCGCCGGGCGGGACGGTCGAAACCGCGTATCGCCTCCGCGTGCGACTCGGCGAGGTAGCAGAAGAGCGCGAGCTGGACCTGCTCGGCGCCCGGTCGGAATCCCGCCTCCCGCCAGGCCTTCCGGTAGGCGCTCACGAACTGCCGGGTGCGGTCCATCTGCTGGGCGAACGGCACGATCATCAGGTGATAGCCATGCTGGCCCGCCCACACGAACGAGTCCAGCGAGGCGATAGCGGCGATCCAGATCGGCGGATGGGGCGTCTGCACGGGGCGCGGCATGAGGTGCACGTCGTGGAGCTTGAAGTACCGGCCCTCGTGGCTGACGCGGTCTTCCGTCCACAGCCGGCGGATGATGTCGATGCATTCCTCGAAGCGCGGCCGGCTCTCGTCCAGGCTCACGCCGAAGACCTCGAACTCCTTCGGGATGAAGGCGCGCCCGAAGCCGACGTCGAGCCGGCCTTGGCTGAGGTTGTCGAGCATGGCCAGCTCGCCCGCCACCTTGACGGGATGGTTGAAGGCGGGGATGACCGCACCGGTGATGGGCCGGATCCGCTTCGTCCTGGCGGCGATGGCGGCCAGCAGCACGGTGGGATTGGGGCTGCGACCGCCGTAATCGTAGAACTGGTGCTCGACCGTCTTGATCGAGTGGTAGCCGAGGGCGTCCGCGCGCTCGGAAAGGCGGAGACACTGATCGAAGTACGCCGCCGTCGTGGCGTCCGCGGGGCGGAAGGCCGGGAAGAAGTTGAGACCGAACCTCATGTCTTCGACCCGTTGGCCTCCTCGCGCAGGATGCCGAACGCTTGCAGGATCGGCGCGTCCGTCGAGCTGAAGAGGAACGCGGGCTCGGCGGTCGAGGCGTTCTCGTGCTGCACCCACAGCCAGTGGGGAATGGCCAGCACGTCGCCCGTCTCCCACTCGAGCTTCTGATCGCCGACGATGGTGCGACCGCGGCCGCGCACCACGTGGAGCACCCCGCTGGCGTTTGTGCGGCGCGGGCGCGTCTGACCGCCCGGTCGCAGCATGTGCGCGTAGCAAGCGATGGTCGGGAGCACCGGGCCGCCGGTGGCCGGATTGTTGTACTCGACGGTCACGCCGCCCTCGCTCGCGTCGATCTCCGCCATCTCGCGCAGCGCGGCCTCGGTGCGGTCCCAGGGATAGACGAGGAGCGGGGAGGGGCCGTCGTGGACACGCGGGCCCAAGGGCCGGACGATGCCGGCCCCGAAGCGCTTGAGGTTCTCGCCCCGGGGACGGTTCCGCGGCTGGACCTCGGCCGGGAACATCTCGAAGAACCACTGGTTCATGTCCATGATGAAGGGCACGTCGAGGACGTCGAGCCAGATCACCGGCGCGTTGGTCTCGTTGGCGTGGTCGTGCCAGCACCACTGCGGCGTGAGGATCAACGCGGCGGGGTCCATGTAGCAGGGTTCGCCGTTGACAGTGGTGAACGAGCCGCGGCCCTCGATCATGAAGCGGAGCGCGCCAGCGGTGTGACGATGGGCGGGCGCGATCTCGCCGGGCAGCACGCCCTGGATCGCCGCGATGAGCGTCTGGGTGGTGGCGGGGCGCTTGAGGCCGGGGTTCATCATCACCAGGTTGCGGCGCTCGGCCTTCACCGGATCCACGACGTCGTAGGCCTTTACCATCATCGGGCGAAGCGCCTCGGCCCAGCTCCAGCGGTAGGCCTGCTCGGCGGGGATCGGCTCATTGGGGATGCCGCCTACGAACTCCCAGCCCGGCAGCAGGTCACGGCGGCGCGCGGCCTGGCTGAAAACGCGGAGCGCGGGATCGTCGCCGACCTGCGCGACATGACGGCGGTAACCGGCGTCCTGAGCCTTCTCCTGTCCCATGGCGACCTCCTCAGGAGACCTTTTGCATCGGCGAGCGGACTCCCGTTGGGAGCGCTCATTGTACGACGTCCTCGGACCGTGCCTCGGCCCATCCCCTGGAATGGGAGCCGCTCCGGCCCGAGCGCGTGCTCGAAGTCTCTTTCGATCACATGCAGGGGCGGAGACTGCCCCACACGGCGCACTTCGTCCGCCGGCGTCCGGACAAGCACCCCACGGAGTGCACCTACGCTCAGCTGGAGGTCACTCCGCCCTACGAGCTCAGGCGGATCTTCTCCCAGGGATCGTAATCGGGATCGGGGGGCTCCGTGGGCGGGCGTTGATCGTTGGGGACGCGGCGAAGGTTCACGCGGATGCGCGTCCAGGTCGTGTAGCGGCCGCGCATCGCATCGACGAGCACGTCCTCGTCCTCTAGGTAGGATGATGCTTCGGGGTGGCGCGCTCGCCATCGCGCCAGTCCCGCGAGGGCGTCCTCTTTTTTGGCCGCCTTGGCGATAGTGATGAGCGGCATCGCCTTTCGCTTCGACGGCTGCACCCGCGGTGGCTCCCCAGTTTGCTTGCGGTAATGAGGCGGCCAGGGGGCGTCACCGAGTCCTTCCGCCTCGTGACGCGCGGCAAGATCGAGAAGGGGCTCCAGTGAGCCGGCCGCCTCGTCCATTCCCGCCGTGAGGTCACCCAGCCTCGCGTAGCGCTCCGGCAGCGTCCTCAGCGTGAAATCGCCGAGCTCGCAGGACGCCACTTCCTCCCAGGTGAGAGGCGCGGACACCCTGGCGTCGGGCGTGGGTCGCACCGAATAGGCGGACGCCACGGTTCGATCTTTGGCGTTCTGGTTGTAGTCAATGAAGACACCGTGCCGCTCCTCCTTCCACCACTTACAGGTGAGGAGCCCGGGAGCACGACGCTCGGCATCTCGAGCCAGCGCCAGGGCGGCGCGCCGCACCTCGTGAAAGCCCCACTGCGGTTCGATCCGCACATAGACGTGGATGCCCCGGGAGCCCGACGTCTTGGGCCATCCCACGAGGCCAAAATCGGCGAGCACTTCGCGCACGACGCCAGCCGCCTGGCGAACGCCATCAAAGCCCACGCCGGGCCCGGGATCCAGGTCCACGCGCAATTCGTCCGGGTGATCCAAGTCGTCGGCCCGGACCGGGTGGGGATTGAGGTCGATGCAGCCCAGATTCACGAGCCAGGCCAGCTGGGCCAGATCGGTCACGACGATCTCGTCCGCCGTCCGTCCTGAAGGAAAGGCGAGCCTCACCGTCTTCACCCAGTCCGGCCGTTTCGTCGGCGCCCGCTTCTGGAAAAAGAAATCTCCCTCCACGCCGTGCGCGTAGCGCTTCAGCACGATGGGGCGGTTGAAGATCCCGTGCAGAGCACCTTCGCCGACGCCGAGGTAGTAGCGGACGAGGTCTATCTTGGTGATGCCGGCTCGAGGGAAGTAGAGCTTGCCGGGATTCGAGATCTGCACTTCTCGTCCCGCGATCTCGAGGAGCTCGGCGTTCACGTTGGTCGACACCCCTCTTGCTCGTGGTGATCTTCGAGCGCGGGGTGTCGACCGGTGGGAGCGAACGTGAAGATCAATTCGGTCCCACTGACGACCGCGCTTCCCACGTAGGCGTCCCCAAGGTTGGCGTTGCGCACGCTCAGGAGAAACTGGCCGCCGCCATTGGGCAGGGCGGACACCTCCAGACGGTCAGCGAATACGCCGAGCGTCATACAAAACGGGCCCAAAGGCTCCGCCGCCCCGACGGGATGGTGGCCACTGCTCAGCAGCCACAGCGCCAGCTGCATCGCCAAGCCAAGTGTCCTCATGCGCATGTCCCCCTCGTTGATCGAGAGACCGCTTCAGCGCCGGTCCTCCGGCGCCCCCGGCGAGCGTAGCTGACCTCGTTCGGTATCGCCATTAAAAGTGAGCCGCCCTGGCAGCCTCACCTGATCGGCCACGCGCCCCTTGGTTGACGCGGCGTCCTGTCCGGTCCAGAATCACCCTCGGTTCGTCACCTAGATGCGTGAATTTCTTACGCTCGGCCCCCTAGTCCGCCGCCCTCGCCGGGCGAAGAGGTTAGGGGCGTACCGTCGACCTTTGCCGCTGCGGATGGGGACGCTGTCGCTGCTGTTGCTGTCTCTGGCCCTTCCGCGCGGAGCCGCCGCCGAGTGGAGCACCCGGGCGGAGCCAGCGGGCGCGGGCACCGCGCCGCGATGCGTGCTGGAATCCGAGCGGCAACCGCTCTCTGATGGCTACCAGATGACCTGGGCGCAGATCCGGGTCGACGACAAGGCGGTGCGCGTCAGCTCAGCCTCCGAGCTCGACGCCAGCGCCGGCGACATCGGTCTGGCGGTCGATAACGGCACCTTCATGAGGTCGGACGGTTTGACCGGACAGAAGGCGGCCGTGTTCACTTCGCGGTACGAGACACTGGTCGACGATTTCAAGCGCGGGCTGCGGGTCCGGGTGCAGCTCCGGTTCTGGCCGACCTGGCCGACCACCGGTACCCACTCCGCCACGTTCAGCCTGATTGGGTTCACGCGTGCCTACGGCCGGATGGCGGACTGCCCGACGCCGTGAATGCGAACGAGGAGGAGCGAGCATGGGCTTGCGACTGAAGTTCAACCTGGTGCTCCTGGCCGTGTTTGGCCTGGGGTTGCTGGCGTGCGGGTATCTGTCGTACACGCTTCTCGAGCGCAACGCCCGGGACGAAGTGAGCCGCAACGCCGGCCTCATGATGGAGGCGGCGCTCGCGATCAGGAGCTACACGATCGAGCAGGTGCGACCGCACTTGGAGCTGCAGCTGATGCGGGTGTTCCTGCCCCAGAGCGTCCCGGCGTACGCGGCGACCGAGACGCTCAACACGCTCAGGAAGAAGTACATCGACTACAGCTATAAGGAGGCCACGATCAATCCGACGAACCCGCGCAACCGCGCGGGCGACTGGGAAAGCGACCTGATCCGGACGTTCCGGGACAAGCCCGACGCCGCCGAGCTGTTGGGCGAGCGGGACACACCCACCGGACGCGTGCTCTACATCGCGCGGCCGATCCAGATCAACAACCCGGCCTGCCTGACCTGTCACAGCACGCCCGAGGCGGCGCCGGCCACCATGCTCAAACTGTACGGAGCGGCCAACGGATTCGGCTGGAAGCACAACGAGATCGTGGGGGCACAGATCGTGTCGGTGCCGATGTCCCTTCCGATCCGGAATGCCCGCCACGCGTTCCTGACGTTCATGGGCTCGCTGACCGCCGTCTTCGCGCTCGCCTTCATCGTTCTGAATGTCATGCTGGCCCGGATCATCGTCCGGCCGGTGTCGCGGATGTCCGAGGCCGCCGATCAAGTGAGCGTTGGCAACTTCGAGGTCCCCGAGTTCGCCGAGGCGGGCAAGGACGAGATCGCTCGGCTCGGGCGGGCCTTCAACCGGATGCGGCGCAGCCTGCAGACAGCCATGAAGATGATCGAGGCCTGAGCCCGCGACATGGCCGCGGAGCAGCCGCCCTACGGCCCCGAGAGTCGGACCTTCATCTGCACGGTGGTCTTCGTGGACTTGGTCGACTACTCGCGACGGCCCGTCGCGCAGCAGGTCGCCCTGAAGCAGCACCTCAACGAGACGATCAATCGGGCACTAGCCAACGTCGCGGAGTCCGATCGCCTGGCGCTGGATACCGGTGACGGAGCCGCCCTCTGCTTCTTCGGCGACCCCGAAGACGCGCTCTTTGCCGCGGCAAACCTGCGGGACGCCGTCAAGGCCGAACCCGGTCCCCACGGCGCGGAGGTCCGCATTGGCATCAACCTCGGCCCCACGCGGCTGGTCCGGGACCTCAACGGCAACCGCAACATCCTCGGCGACGGCATCAATGTCGCCCAGCGGGTGATGGCGTTCGCAGGGCCGAATCAGATCCTGGTCACGCGCTCGTACTACGAGGTCGTCTCGCACATCTCCCACGAGTACGCGCGGCTGTTCCAGTATGCGGGACTCCACCGGGACAAGCATATCCGCGAGCACGAGCTGTACGAAGTTCACGGCGGCGCGGGCTCGGCCACCACCGCCGCCGAGGCGTCCGCTGGCCCCCAGCGCGTGCTCTTCTCACCCGAGCTCCTGTCGCGCGTCGCGCGGGCGCTGGCGGGTTATATGGGCCCGGTGGCCAAGCTCATCGTGCAGCGCGCCGCGCTCCACGCCCGCGACTCCCGGGAGCTCCTGGCGGCCGCGGCGGAAAATCTTACCGGGCCAGCGCGGGAGCGCTTCCTGGCCGAGGTCTCCGACGTCGCGGGGCCGTCCCCGGCCCTCGCGCCGCCCGCCGCGACGGGCCCTCAGGCCCCGGGCAAGGCGAAGCACCGTTCACGCGCGTCGGGGCCGGTCACTCCGGAGCTGCTCTCCTCGGCCGAGGCACGCCTCGCTCGCCACGTTGGCCCGATTGCGCGACTGCTCGTGGCGCGCGCCGCCAAGGACGCCGCCGACGCCGGGCAGCTGGCGGAGCGGCTGGCCGTCCACATCAGTGACTCGGCGGCGCGCGAGTCCTTCCTCGCCGCGATGGAGGGAGAAGGGGCGCCCTGACGCTAGGGGCCCGAGCTTGCCTCCAGCACCAGGGGTTCCCGTCACGGGCGGCAGCACGAGGAGCGGTCGAAGCTGCGGTCGGGAGGCGGAGTATAGCCCGGTGGGGACGGCTGGGCCGACTGGCACGCGGACATCGCGAGGAGCGACGCGAGGAGCAGCGCGATGAGGCCAGCTGCCGATGGCGAGGAATGTCTCACATCTCTCATGGCGACCTCTACCTTTCGGAAGTCATCGCGCGTTCCTCCGCGAACGTCCGGGGCCGCCTCCCCGAGGACCTTCCTACTTCTGCCGATGCGGCGCCGGACCCCCTCGATTCCGGGCGAGCAGGCGGGCGCACGGGCGCGGGGCCAGGGATGAGTGGAGCTATACCAACGTATAGCTAGTCGGTCTGCCAGCCGCCCGGTACGGTGAAAACCGTGATGGGGCGAACGTGACGTGGTCTCCGTCGTCGATGATGACGAGTCGGTTCGAGAGGCGGTCGAAGGCCTTCTCCGGTCAGTCGGATTCCGGGTCGCTGTCTTCGCGTCAGCCGAGGAGTTCCTGCAGTCGCACTCCCGACAGACCACCCGATGCCTGATTCTCGATCTCCGGATGTCCCGCATGGGGGGCCTGGAACTCCAACAACAGTTGGTGCGCGCCGGGCATCCCGTTCCGATCATCATCCTCACGGCCCATGGCGATGACGAAGCCCGCCGCCAGGCGTTGGGCGCCGGTGCCGTGGCCTTTCTGCACAAGCCATGCGACGGCGAAGCGCTGCTCAACGCCGTCCAAGCCGCGGTGGGGAACCGATGACGGACCGGCCGGCCGCCTTGTCGAGTGAGAGCGCGGCGAGTCTTCCAGGAGGACATGGAGATGGGTCAGCCAGCTGAAGCGGGCGCTGATCGTGATCATGAGGTGAAGCTGCCGGCGAGTGTCGATCCGGATCGACAGCTCGTGGAGACCCTCCGTCTCGGTGACGAGGCAGCGGCGGAGCATCTCGTGGCCACGTACGGTGATCGCGCGTATCGCCTGGCCATTCGCATCACCGGGAACAAGCCGGACGCGGAAGAGGCCGTGCAGGACGCGTTCTGGAATGCCATCCGGAAGATCGACAGTTTCCGCGGGGATTCGGCCTTTCGCACCTGGCTCTACCGGATCACCGCCCTCGCCGCCTACCGCAAGGTGCGGGGGCGCCAGAACCGGCGCCACGCCCACGGCTGGGGCGACCTGGAGCCGAGCTTCGATGAGCACGGGCAGCATGCCGAGCACATCGTCGACTGGTCGGCCAAGGTGGAAGACGCCGCCCTGCAGCAGGAGCTGCGATCGGTCCTGGCGTCGGCCATCGACGACCTTTCCGACGACTACCGGGTGGCGTTCCTGCTCCGTGACGTGGAAGGCCTGTCCAACGCGGAGATCGCCCAGGTGCTCGACATCGGTCTGGCCGCGGTGAAGTCGCGCGTGCACCGTTCCCGCTTGCTCCTCCGGAAGAGGCTGGCCGGATACCTGGCGACCACGCCGGACCCCGCGGCCTCGGCGCTATGTGGATAGTCAGGGTCGCCCTCGCCCGTCCCTATACGTTCGTCGTCCTGGCGCTCTTGGTCTTCATCGTGAGCCCGGTGGTCATTCTCCGGACGCCCACCGACGTCTTCCCGAACGTGGACATTCCGGTGGTGGCCGTGGCCTGGCAGTTCACGGGGTTGAACTCCGAGGAGATGGAGGGCCGGATCACCACGGTGTTCGAGCGCGTCCTCACCACCACCGTCGACAACATCGAGCACATCGAGTCGACCACCGTGAACGGCCAGTCGATGGTCAAGATCTTCTTCCAGCCGCGGGTCGATCTGGCCAAGGCGAATGCCCAGGTGACGGCGGTGTCGCAGACCATCCTGCGCCAGTTGCCGGCCAGCACCCAGCCGCCGCTGGTCATCAACTACAGCGCCTCCACGGTGCCCATTCTCCAGCTGGCGCTCTCGGGGCCGGATCTCTCCGAGCAGGCCCTGAACGACATCGGGCTGAACTTCCTGAGGACGCAGCTGGTCACCGTCCCCGGCGCCGCCGTTCCCTATCCCTACGGGGGCAAGCAGCGCCAGGTGCGGGTCGACCTGAATCCGGCGCTGCTCCAGGCGAAGGGCCTGTCCCCGGCGGACATCGTCAATACCCTGAATCTGCAGAACCTGGTGGTGCCGTCCGGCACCGCGAAGATCGGCCAGTTCGAGTATGACGTCGGCCTGAACGCGAGCCCGCGCACCGTCGCCGAGCTGAACGACCTGCCAATCAAGGTCGTCAACAACGCCTGGGTGTATCTGCGGGACGTGGCCCACGTGCACGACGGGTTTGCCCCCCAGACCAACGTCGTGCGCCAGGACGGACGTCGCGGCGTGCTCGTGACGGTGCTGAAGGCCGGGGATGCCTCCACGCTCGACGTGGTGGGCGGCGTGCGCCAGATGCTCCCGCGGGTGGCGCAGACCTTGCCGCCGGAGCTCAAGATCCAGCCGCTGGCCGATCAGTCCGTGTTCGTCCGCGCGGCCGTGAGCGGGGTGATCCGCGAGGCCATCATCGCCGCCTGCCTCACCGGCGCCATGATCCTGCTCTTCCTGGGCAGCTGGCGGAGCACGCTGATCATTGCCGTATCGATTCCCCTGTCCATCCTGACCTCGGTCATCGCCCTCAGCGCGCTCGGGGAAACCATCAACCTCATGACCCTCGGCGGGCTGGCCCTGGCCGTGGGTATCCTCGTCGACGACGCCACGGTGGAGATCGAGAACACCAACCGGAATCTGGAACGGGGCCTTCCGGTCCGTGAGGCGATTCTCGAGGGCGCCCGCCAGGTGGCGGTGCCGGCGCTCGTGTCCACCCTGTGCATCTGCATCGTGTTCCTGCCCATGGTCTTCCTTGGCGGGGTGGCCCGCTATCTCTTCGTGCCTCTGGCCGAAGCCGTGGTGTTCGCCATGCTGGCCTCGTACTTCCTGTCGCGCACCCTGGTGCCCACTCTGGCGCGGTATCTGCTCAGGCCGGTCGGGCACGAGGACGATGCTCGGAGAAACCCCTTCGCGCGATTCCACGCGGGATTCGAGCGGGTCTTTCAGCGGGTGCGGGGCCGCTACGAGTCCCTGCTCGCCGTCCTCGTCGCGCGGCGACGGGTGTTCGTCCCCGCGTTCCTGCTTCTGTGTCTGCTGCTGGCGGGCGTGCTGGCCCCCTGGCTGGGGCAGGACTTCTTCCCCACCACGGACAGCGGCCAGTTCATCCTCCACCTGCGTGCCAAGACGGGAACGCGGATCGAAGAGACCGCGCGGTTGACCGACCTCGTGGAGGGGGCGATCAGGCGGGTGATTCCCCCCGAGGAGCTAGACAACATCCTCGACAACATCGGGCTTCCCTACAGCTCGATCAACTGGATGTACGGGACCTCGGGGGTGATTGGTGCCGCCGATGCCGACATCCTCGTGTCGCTCAAGGAACGGCACGGACCGACGGCCGACTACGTGCGGGCCCTCCGGACCACCCTGCCCAACCAGTTTCCCGGCGTCAGCTTCTACTTTCTGCCCGCCGACATCATCACCCAGGTGCTGAACTTCGGGCTGCCCGCACCCATCGACATCATGATCGAGGGGGCCGACATCGAGGGCAATCGCCAGTGGGCCGACGGCGTGCTGAACGAGCTGCGCGGGGTCCCGGGCCTGACCGACCTCAGGATCCAGCAGAACTTCGACTACCCCAAGTTCGACATCGCGGTTGATCGCAGCAAGGCGGCCTCGGGAGGCTTCACCGAGCGCGATGTCGTCACCAGCGTCCTTGTTTCCCTGAGCGGGAGCTTCCAGACTACCCCCACGTTCTTCCTGAACTGGCAGAACGGGGTGAACTACAACCTCGCCGTGCAGACTCCCCAGTACGACATCCAGTCGCTCCAGGATCTCCAGAACATTCCCATCAGCGCGTCAACCATGACCCGGCCGGAGATCCTGGCCCACGTGGCGTCCATCACCCGGGGCAACGAGATGGCGGTCCTGTCCCACTACAACATCCGGCGGGTGGTGAACATTTACGGCGCCGTACAGGACCGCGACCTCGGCGGGGTGGGCCGCGATATCGGGAAGATCGTCGACGCCCATCGGGCGCGCTTGCCGCGCGGCAGCTTCGTCACCGTGCGCGGTCAGCTGCTGACGATGCGCACGTCCTACACGGGCCTGCTCGTGGGCCTCGGCTTCGCCGTCATCCTCGTCTATCTGCTCATCGTCGTGAACTTCCAGTCATGGCTGGATCCCTTCATCATCATCACGGCCCTCCCCGCGGCGCTGGCCGGCATCGTGATTTTCCTGTTCCTGACGGGCACGACCATCAGTGTCCCCGCCCTGATGGGGGCCGTCATGTGCATGGGGGTGGCCACGGCCAACAGCATCCTCGTGGTGGCCTTCGCCAAGGAACAGCTGGGCGCCCACGGAGATGCGGCGCGGGCGGCGGTGGAGGCCGGGGGAACGCGGTTCCGTCCCGTGATCATGACGGCCCTGGCCATGATCATCGGCATGGTTCCCATGGCCCTGGGGCTCGGCGAGGGAGGGGAGCAGAACGCCCCCCTCGGACGCGCCGTGATCGGGGGCCTCCTGTGTGCCACCGTGGCCACCCTCGTCTTCGTCCCGGCCGTGTTCAGCCTGGTCCACGGCCGGCGAGAGCACAGCGATGGCGACGCAAGACGCTGAGCCGGGACGTGATGTGCCCACCGCGGTGTCCGTCCCACGTCAAGGTCGCGGGGCGCTGGCCTGGGTCGTGATAGCGGGACTGCTGCTGGTTCTGGCCGGCATCGTGGCCTGGGAGATCCGGGGCCGTCTGCGGGCCGACGCCGCGCTGAAGCAGGCGACGGCGCGCGACGCCGATCCGATCGTGAACGTGGTCTACCCCAAGCGGACCGCGTCGACCGAGGAGATCGTGATCCCCGGCAACACCCAGGCCTTCACCGACGCGCCCATCTACGCGCGGACGAACGGATACATCAAGCGGTGGTACTTCGACATCGGCAGCAGGGTGAAGCAGGGCCAGCTCCTGGCCGAGATCGAAACGCCGGAAATCGATGAGCAGCTCCGGCAAGCGCGCGCAGATTTGGAGACGGCCAAGGCGAATCTCGGGATCGCCGAGATCACGGCCGAGCGCTGGCAGCGCCTGTGGGCGACAAAGTCCGTGTCCAAGCAGGAGACGGACCAGTTCGTCAGCAATGCCAAGGCCATGAAGTCCACGGTGGAGTCGAACGCCGCCAACGTGCGCCGGCTCGAGCAGCTGCGGTCGTTCGAGAGGGTCGAGGCGCCCTTCGATGGGATCGTCACCGCGCGGAACATCGACGTGGGGACCCTCATCGATGCCGGCGCAAATCCACAATCCCGGGAGCTGTTTCACATGACGGCGATCCACACCTTGCGCGTGTTTGTGGCCGTCCCCGAGGTGTTTGCAGGGGCCGGGCAGCCGGGCACGGTGGCGTCGCTCACGCTCGACGAGTTTCCCGGCCGTTCCTTTCGGGGACACGTGGTCCGCACGTCCAACTCCATCGATCCCGCCGCGCGCACCTTGCTCGTGGAAGTGGACGTCGACAATCCCAAGGGGGAGTTGCTCCCGGGGGCCTACGTCCGGGTCCATCTCCCGGTGCCGGGGGCGGCGCAGGCGGTGACGATTCCCGCCAACACCCTGCTGTTTCGATCGGAAGGCCTCCGGGTCGGGGTCGTGCGGAACGGAAGGGCAGAGCTCGTGCCCATCAAGATCGGACGCGACTACGGGGACGCGGTCGAGGTGCTCACTGGACTCAACCCCGGTGACGCGGTCATCACCAACCCGTCGGACTCGCTGACCAGCGGCACGCCCGTGCGGATACAGACGGGCACTACCCAGAAGGGTGCCCCGTGAAACGGAGGGGGACTGCCCTCGCCGCGTTGGTGACGGTGCTGCTGGCCGGATGCATGGTGGGCCCCGACTACAAGAAGCCGTCGGTGCCCATGACCCCCGCGTTCAAGGAGGGAGGCGGCTGGAAGGTCGCGCAGCCGGCCGATCGGCTGCCCCGTGGCGCGTGGTGGCAGCTCTACGGCGACCCCGAGCTGAACGCGCTCGCAGAACAGGTGGCGGCGGCCAACCAAGATTTGAAGATCGCCGAGGCGCGCTACCGCCAGGCGCTCGCCGCGATCCAATTCAGCCGGGCGGCGCTCTTTCCCACCATCTCGGCGGGAGCGGGCGCGAGCACCATACGAGAGTCGAACAACCGCCCGTTCTTTCCGCCGGGCGTCAGTACGGGCAGCTCCGGAGACTTCCTGGCGTCGCTCAACATGTCGTACGAGGTGGATTTTTGGGGGCGCATACGCCGTACGGTTGCCGCCTCCCGCCAGGAGGCCCAGGCCACTGCCGGAGATCTGGAGACGGCCAAACTCAGCCTCCAGGCCGCGCTCGTCCTGGCGTACTTCGACCTGCGCAGCGCCGACGAGCAACAGCGCCTGCTCGATGCGACCTTGAAGGCCTTCGCCGCGTCGCTCGAACTGACGAAGAACCGTTTCGAAGAGGGGGCGGCCCCGAAGAGCGACGTGGCTCTCGCGCAGACACAGCTCGACACGACCCAGGCGCAGGCCACCGACATCGGCGTGCAGCGGGCGCAGCTGGAGCACGCCATCGCCATTCTCATCGGGGTCCCGCCGGCAGCGTTCAGCCTCCCCCCCGTGCCCCGGCCCCTCCGGCCGCCCGTCATCCCGGTAGGGGTGCCATCGGAACTGCTGGAGCGGCGGCCCGACATCGCGGCCGCGGAACGACGGGTCGCGGAGGCCAACGAGCAGATCGGGATCGCCCAGGCGGCCTACTACCCGACGGTCACGCTGAACGCATCCGTCGGCTTCGAAAGCGCGTCCCCGGCAAGCTTGCTGAAGGCGTCCAGCCTCATGTGGGCGGTGGGGCTGTCCATGACACAGACGCTGTTCGACGCGGGGCGACGAAAGGCCACCTCCGATGCGGCCCGCGCCGCCTATGACGCGACCGTGGCCAACTATCGCCAGACCACGCTCACGGCCTTCCAGCAGGTCGAGGACAACCTTGCTGCCCTGCGCATCCTGGCCCAGGAGGCGGACGAACAGCGCCGGGCCGTCGAGTCGTCACAGGAGTCCCTCCAGCTGTCGACGAATCGCTACGAGGGCGGCGCCGACAGCTATCTTCAAGTCCTCACTGCCCAGACCGTCGCCCTCTCCAACGAGCGAGTCGAGGTGGACATCCTGAGAAGGCGGATGGACGCCAGCGTGCTGCTGATCAAGGCCCTCGGTGGTGGGTGGGATGTCTCGGCCTTGCCCAAGCCGTGAAACCACGCGAGTGGGGTGTCGGGATCCTGCGCCTGTTTTCCCTCGCGCGAATCTCGCCGCCACCTTTTCGCCTCCAAAGACCAGGAGGAGACAACCCATGAAGGCTCTGGTCGCGTGTCTCGTCGGCCTCGCGGTTGCAGTATCTGCCAACGTTGCGACGGCCTACGTGGCTGTGGTGGCGACGGCCATTCCCGTGACGACCGCGGTGACCGAGGACAAGGAGCAGCTTGTCGATGCCGTCCGGTCGGCGATCCGGGACGTGCTCGACCACGCGATCGGGTTCAACCCCACCGTGGTCACACTGCAGAACGCGACGGTCGTCGGCGATCGGCTCTACATCCTCCTTTTCGTCGCCGACGAGGATGGCGAATCGACCCTCAAGGCGCTGTCGACGGATCGCGCCTTGGGAAGCAGGAATACGCCAAAGAGCCCGCCTCCGGACCCCGCGTTCAGCCTGTAGGCGTCGGCCAAAGGAACAGCGTCAGCGGCCAGGGAGCTCTGGCCCCGGACCGTCCTCCACGCGGGCCCGCCAGAGCCGCTCAGGCGCCTCCGGCGGGAGGAGTGGCGAGTCGCCCGGCGATCCTGACGAGATCGGCCAGCGATTCGGCCCGCATCTTCTGCATCACCTGGGCGCGATGGACCTTGACGGTGATCTCGCTGGTCCCGAGCTCTCCGGCAATCTGCTTGTTGAGGAGACCGGCCACGACGTGCGCCATCACTTCGCGCTCGCGGGGCGTCAGCAATTCATAGCGCCGGCGCAGCTCGGCCGACTCGATCCGCTGCACGCGCTCCACGCGGTCGCGCTCGATGGCCTGCTGGATCGCGTCGAGCAGCTGCTGACCCCGGAAGGGCTTGGTCAGAAATTCCACCGCGCCCGCCTTCATGGCTTGCACCGACATGGGAATGTCCCCATGACCGGTGATGAAGATGATGGGGATCGCGATGCCGGCCTTGGCCAGCTCACGCTGGAGATCGAGGCCGCTGAGCCCCGGCAATCGCACATCCAGAACGAGGCATCCCGGCGCGTCCGAACGCTGGCCGCTCAGGAATTCCTGGGCGGTCGGGAACGTCTGCACGCGGAGACCGACCGAAGCGATGAGACTCCGGAGCGCGTCGCGAATCGACCGGTCGTCATCGACGACGAACACCACGGGCTCGTTGGCCCCGGTCACTCCGCTATGCTCCAGGCCGGGAGGGCGAACTGAAACGTCGCCCCGGGCCCGGCGTTGGGCATGGCCCACAGCCGTCCCCCGTGCGCCTCGATGATCGAGCGACTGATCGACAGCCCCATGCCCATGCCCGTGGGCTTGGTCGTGAAGAACGCCTCGAAGAGCCGGTCGCTCGTCTGGGGGTCGAACCCGATACCAGAGTCCCGGACCCCTACCAGCACGCCGCCGGATTCGTGCCGTTCGGCGGTGAGCTCCAGCTCTCGCGGCCGGTCCGTGACCGGCGTCATCGCCTCGATGCGGTTCATGATCAGATTGGGCAGCACCTGCTGGAGCTGGACGCGATCGCCACGCACGGCCGGGAGCCCATCGGCGAAGATGGTGCGTAGCGCAACGCGGCGTCGGACGACCTCGGGCTGCACGAGGGCGATAACCTCGCCGATCACGTCATACACGTGCAGCGAGGTGTGATCCTGAACGGATTTCTTCAGAAGCGCCCGGACCCGGGCGATCACTGCACTGGCCCGGTTGCCGTCGCTGATGATGCGGCGCACCGCCGCGCGAGCCTCATCGAGGTTCGGCGGGTCGCTGCTCAGCCAGCGGAGGCTGGCCCCGCCGTTGGTCACCACCGCGGCCAGGGGCTGATTGATCTCGTGGGCGATCGAGGCCGCCATCTCCGCCATCGTGGTCACTCGGCTGATGTGGGCCAGCTCCGCCTGCGCCTCGGCCAGCGCCTCTTCCGTCCGCCGGCGCTCGGTGACATCCATGACGCTCACCAGGACGCTCTTCAAGGTGGCGGGCGGCCGCGGGAACGCGATCGAGAAGAGAACGGTTCGCGGCTCGCCGCTCAGCGTGGCCACCGCCGCCTCGGATTCAACGGCCGTACCACAGCGCGCGGCCGCCCCCCGCGTGGCGATCGCCGCCTCCACGGCGGCATCCCCGGGTGCTGCGGCGCTCGGCGTCGGCTACCATCGCGGGGACCGATGACCGCGCGAGGTGGGTCGCATGGCGGAACAACCGATGACGCTCAAGTGTGGCCATCACGAGGATGAATCACAGAGGCGAGCCTTCCCCGAGTTTGGTCGCCGGCGCGGCCAATACACGCACCGCGTGTGCGTCGACGGACACGTCGATCACTGGTCGAATCCGGGAGTGGCGATGCCGAAGACGGAAGGGTGGCGGCGGGCGCCCCGCCTCGAGGATCAATGTCCAGTCTGCCGGAGTCGCCGTCGGAGCCCTTGACGCCCAAGAGCTCTCACTCCGTGGCAAGCTCTCCGAGCACCGAGAGCGTGCGGCCGAGCACGTGCTCGTCGCCGGGCGCCAGGATCGGCATGGCGAGCAGCTCATCAGCACCGAACCCCGAAAGCTGGCGCAGCCGCTCCTTGACGTGTCCAGCGCTCCCGTGCACCACCAGCGCATCGATCATGCGATCCGACAGCCGACCCTCCTTGGCCTCGGGAAAGCCGGCATCCTGGAACATCTGCGAGTAGTACGGGATGCGCGGGTAGCGTCCGAGCTGCTCCGCCGCTCCGCGGCGAACGTCGCCGGCGTCCTCGGACACCGCGACCGGAACATGCGCGACGAGCGGCGGCGTCTGCCGGCCGGCCTTCGACGCGCCTTCCCGAAGCGCCGGGACGGCAACATCGCGAAGATACGGCAGGGGGCACACCCAAGAGATTGCACCGTCGGCGAGCTCGCCGCAGGTGCGAAAACCGATCGCCCGCAGCGCCGACGCCATGACCGTCACCCGGGTCGGCGCGGACAGCTGGGCATGAGCCTTCAGCCGCCTGCCGTCGAAGTCCACCTTCCCGGAGGCCAAGGCGGCCTTGAGGACGGTGAGATATTCCCGCAAGTGTTCCTGGGGCCGCTCGAACGGGATTCCCCAGGTGCCCTCCACCGACGGCTTGTGGCTCGGCCCGACACCGAGCCGCAGCCGCCCGGGGGCCAGGGCATCGACCACGATGGCTCCCTGGACGAGCGCGAGCGGGTGGCGAGGGAACGTCGGGATGATGGAGGTCCCGAAGAGGATTCGGGACGTCCGGTGCGCGGCGGCCGCAAAGACCCCCAGCGGATCTGGCGCGACGCCACCACAGGTCATCCAGGCGCACTGGATGCCCGCCCGTTCGGCCGCGACGATCCCATCCACTAGTTTCGGTACGTTGGTGCCGGAGACGTGGATGCCGACGAGGAGGTTTTGCATCGCTCTCCCCCATTCTCGATTCTTCCGCAGTGTAGCCGAGCCCCGTCCCCGGCGCGATCTCGCCGTCAGTTTGATACCCTGCGAGTGAGGAGGATGTTCCCGTGCCAGCCGTGGTGCTCGCCGGGCACGCGGTAGTGCTTCTGGACCGCGCCGCGGTTCGCCGATCCTCGAGGATTGCGCCGCGGTCGTGCCGCCTGACCTGAAGACCATGACGCCCCAGGGAGACGCAGCGATGACCTCGAACCGCTCAGAGCGCGCGGAGGATCCCCAGGACACCCCGCGCGCCTATCCCGGTCCATGACTCTCGCCGCGTCTGAGATCAGGGCCATCGCCGATGGTGCTCACGGCGACCCGTTCGCGGTGCTGGGGCCGCACGGGATCGAGACCGAGGGAGGACCCGCAGTCGCCGTCCGGTGCTTTTTGCCGGGGGCCGCGGTTGTCCGCGTGATTCCGCAAGCGTCGCCGCCCGCACCGCGTCAGATGGAGCGCCTGCACCCGGCCGGGTTGTTC
Source organism: Candidatus Methylomirabilota bacterium (assembly GCA_046726415.1). GTDB lineage: Bacteria > Methylomirabilota > Methylomirabilia > Rokubacteriales > CSP1-6 > CAVWFS01. Next base: position 2,424 of record JBKPAK010000014.1, on the reverse strand, counting down.
GAGGCGATCTTCCCGGGCCAGCCCGAGGCCTTCCCGTACCGGCTGGAGGTGGTGGACGAAGGGGGCAGCGTCCACGAGACCGAGGATCCCTACCGCTTCACGTCGACCCTGAGCGACTATGACCGCCATTTGCTCGCGGAGGGTAGCCATTACGAGGCGAGCGACAAGCTCGGGGCCCACGCGCTCGTGCTGGACGGCGTGTCGGGCGTGGTCTTTGCGGTATGGGCGCCGAACGCGCGGCGCGTGAGCGTCGTCGGCGATTTCAACGCGTGGGACGGACGGCGCCATGCCATGCGGCTCCATCCGGGCAACGGGATCTGGGAGATCTTCATTCCTGAAATCGCCACCGGCGCGCGGTACAAGTTCGAGATCGCGGCGCGCTCGGACGAGGCGCTTGCCCTCAAGGCGGATCCGTACGCCTTCGCCTTCGAGGTCGAAACTCCACGCACGGCCTCGATGGTCCACGCCCTGGACGGGTATCACTGGGACGATGCTCCGTGGATGACAACCCGGGCGCGGCAGAACCCGCTCGAGGCGCCCATGTCGATCTATGAGGTGCACCCGGGCTCGTGGATGCGGGTAGTGGAGGAGGGCAACCGCTTCCTCACCTATATCGAACTGGCGGACAAGCTCGCGTCGTACGTGAGCGAGATGGGTTTCACTCACGTCGAGCTCTTGCCGGTGACCGAGCACCCTTTTTACGGCTCCTGGGGATACCAGACCATCGGATACTTCGCGCCCACCCGCCGCTACGGCAGTCCGCATGATTTCATGCGATACGTCGATCGCCTCCACCAGCGCGGGATCGGCGTCATCCTGGACTGGGTCCCCGCCCACTTTCCGCGAGATCCGCACGGGCTCGGCTACTTCGACGGCACGCATCTCTACGAGCACGCGGACGTCCGACGCGGCGAACATCCCGAGTGGGGCACGCTGATCTTCAACTACGGCCGGAACGAGGTCGCGAATTTCCTCATCGGAAACGCCCTCTTCTGGCTGAACCACTATCACATCGACGGCCTTCGGGTCGATGCGGTGGCGTCGATGCTCTACCTGGACTACGCGCGCCGGGCCGGTCAGTGGCTCCCCAACGAGTTCGGCGGGCGCGAGAATCTTGCCGCGGTCAGCTTCCTGCGGCGCCTGAACGACGTCGTGCATCGCCTTCATCCCGGCGTCATCGTCGTGGCGGAGGAGTCGACGGCCTGGCCGATGGTGTCGCGCCCCACGTATCTCGGCGGTCTGGGGTTTGGCTTCAAGTGGAACATGGGATGGATGCACGACGTGCTCGACTACCTGCGCCACGATCCCATCTATCGGAAGCACCAGCACGGCCGGCTCACCTTCGGGCTCTTGTACGCGTGGAGCGAGAACTTCGTCCTGCCGCTCTCCCACGACGAGGTGGTGCACGGGAAGGGTGCGCTCATCCAGAAGATGCCGGGGGATGAGTGGCAGCGCTTCGCGAACCTGCGCGCCCTCTATGGATTCATGTACGGCCATCCCGGCAAGAAGCTGCTCTTCATGGGCGACGAGTTCGGCCAGACCCGCGAATGGAACCACGACCAGAGCCTCGACTGGCATCTCCTGGACAGCGGACCCTATCACCGTGGTCTCCAGCGGCTGGTCCGTGACCTGAACCGGCTCTACCGCCGCGAGGCGGCGCTGCATCAGACCGACTGCACGCCGGCGGGCTTTCAGTGGATCGACTGCTCCGACTGGGAGCAGAGCGTGGTGTCCTTCGTCCGGCGAGCCGAGGATCCCGCGCATTTCGTGCTGGTGATCTGCAATTTCACCCCCGTTCCCCGGGCCGGCTATCGGGTGGGGACCCCGGCGCCCGGCTACTATCGCGAGATTTTGAACACCGACGCCGCCGTCTATGGCGGGAGCAACGTGGGCAACGAAGGTGGAGTCTGGTCGGAGGCACATCCGTGGCAGGGCCAGCCGCACTCGCTGGTCGTGACCCTACCCCCCCTCGCCGTTGTCGTGTTCAAGCCCGGCTCGGGATGAGTCGGGTGGGCGGTCAGTTGACAGGTGAGTTGACAAGTGTGGCCGTTCGGACGACTGTAGCGGTCTGCGGTGGTGGAGAAGGTGGAGGGTGCTGTGTCCCCGTCAAGGGAGGATGATCGCATGACCCGGCGCGTCGCCTATCCGGATCACATCGAACCACTGGTGCAGTTCGTCGAGGAAACATCGCCCGATCGTATCGTGGCGCAGACCCACGACAAGCTCGCCAGGGGTACCTCCGTCAAGGACATGCTCCTGGCTTCGGCGCTGGCCGTGGTGCGCTCCTCGGATCTGCCACCGGGCCACCATGGCGGTCCGCTGCATCCGCTGGCCGGACTGCACGCCGTGCGCCACATCGCGGCGCGTCTGCCCGGGGAGTACGCCACGCTCCCCGTGATCCAGCATGTGGCGGTGGCCAACAAG
>JBKPAK010000013.1:0-72329 GCA_046726415.1 Candidatus Methylomirabilota bacterium | reverse complement strand
ACACGAGGTTCTTGAGGAGCACGATCACCGCGGCTCCCAGGGTGGCGCCCAGCAGCGTGCCGCGACCGCCCAAGGCAACCATCAGAAGCGTCTCGATGGACACGGCCAAATCCAGGTCCGAGGGCGATACGAAGCCGTTGTAGTAAGCCCAGAGCACCCCGGCGAAGCCGCCGACGATGCCCGAGATCAGGAATGCCATGTATTTGTGGAGCCACACGTGGTAGCCGAGCGTGCGCATGCGGGATTCGCTCTCCCGGATGCCGATCAGGGTGTGCCCGAACGGCGAACGGACGATGACGCGCAACACGGCAAAGGCCACGACGAAGCCCGCGAGGGCCAGATAGTAGAAGGGAATCGCCCTGGCGAACGACCAGGGCAGACCCAGATCGGGGCGCGGAATCGAAGCGATGCCGTTGTCGCCCTGGGTCAGCGACACCCATCGGTTGGCGAGCCCCCAGACCACCATGCCGAGGGCCAGGGTGATCATCAGAAAGTACACGCCCGTCGCGCGGAGAGCGACCAGCCCGAAGATCGCAGCCACCGCGGCGGCCAGCAGGAGACCGACGACGAGCGTGGTGCCGAAGCTGGCCCCGTGCCGCGTGGCGAGAATGCCGACGCTGTAGGCGCCGAGGCCGAGGTAGGCGGCGTGTCCCAAGGACGACAGGCCCGTGTAGCCCAGGATGAGGTCGAGGCTCATGGCGAGGATCGAATAAATGAGGGTCTGCGTCAGCAAGGTGAGCAGAAACGGCGGGAGGAACGGCGGCGCGGCCGCGAGGAGCAGCAAGAGAATCGCGAATCCGAGGCGCCGCCAGCCGACCGCGGCCGCGCCGTCCACGCGCTAGGCCCGCCCGAACAGCCCCGTGGGGCGGACGGCCAGAATGGCCGCCATCGGGGCAAAGAGCGTGAAGTACGACAGCTCCGGGAAGAGGGCCTTGCCGAAATTGTCGAGGAGTCCGACCAGGAGGCTTCCAACCACTGCGCCCTTCAGGCTTCCCATGCCACCCACGATGATGACCACGAACGCATAGGACAGAATCTCGAAGTCGGCGCCGGGATACACACCCAGGAAGCCTCCCGCCACGACGCCGGCCACCGCGGCCAAGGCGGCGCCAAGCGCGAAGATCCCCACCGAGATGCTGGAGACGTTGATCCCGACTCCTCGGGCCATCTCCGCGTCGTCGACTGCCGCCCGCATCATGGCGCCGACTCGCGTCCGCTCGACCACCACCCACAGGACCACCGCCACCGCCGCGGCCACGGCAATGATGAAGACCCGATAGACCGGAAAGGCGAAGATGCCGAGCTGATACCGCCCGGACAGCCATGCCGGAACTCTCACGTTGTAGGGGTCGCCCCCCCAGGTCAGGAGGGCCAGATCCTGGAAGATCAAGGCCAGACCCATCGTCGTCAGCACCTGGGCCAGCTCCTGCCCGCTCAGCACCTTGACGAAGCGATCCCACTCGATCACGCCGAGGATCGCGATGACCAGCGCCGCGCCCAAGAGCGCCAAGGGATAGTTTCCGGTGCGGGTCAAGAGCGTCACGGCGACGTAGCAGCCGAGCAGGTAGTGCGAGCCGTGGGTCATGTTGACGATCCGCATCATCCCGAAGATGAGGGTCAGGCCTCCGGCCAACAGGAACAGCAGGGCACCGTAGGACACTCCGTTGAAGAGCTGCGCGACCCAGAATTCCATGCGGGTTGGGAGTCGGCTAGGCGCGCGGGTCGCCGAATGCTCGCCCAGACCCCACGGCCGTGCGCGACCCGGCCTGCGTGCGTTTCATGGCGACTCGCACAGGGGAAAGGTGCGGCACGTTGAATGCCTGGATCGATTTCCAGAGGGGAATCAGCCTCGTCTGCAGCCGTGCGAAGCGCTCGTCCGCCTCGGCGGCGCTCAGGCCCAGATCGGGAAGCGGCAGCTCGAGGTCCCTGGTCATCGCATGGATTCTCCTCTCAGTCAGCGGCCTGGGTGATCCAGGGTGAGCTCCTCAGGCAGGATGTGAGCCCCGGCATCGCGATCGGCAGGTCCTGGAGGCGGGAGACTCGGAGGCCTCTCGCAACATCGGGCTCGGCGGCCCCGCGGCGAGCCCGCGCTGGCCCTCTTCACTTTGGGCACGACCAAGTAGAGCTCGCCGGCCTCTTTCATGTCGCTGGCGGCGAGGTCGGCCTCGGGGCCTCTTCCCCAGAAAATGTCGACGCGCCCGGAGCCTCGGATGGCCCCACCGGCGTCCTGGCTGATGACGAAGCGCCGGAACGGTTTCCAGCCGATCAGCCCCTCCGGCATCTCCACGGGGCGCATGGTTCGGATGAATGCGAGCGCCCCCCTCGGGAAAACTCGCGGGTCGGTGGCAATGGAGCGCCGGGGGGTGAGCGTCACCCCGAGGCTACCGACGGGCGTGCCGGGGAGCAGGCGGAAAAAGACGTAGGATTCGTTGTGCCGAAGAACCCGCGTTTGCTCCTCGGGGTGTGCGGTGAGCCACTTTCGGAGCACTCTCATCGTCATCGACTCGCGGGTGATCTTGCCCTCCTCGATGAGCAGGCGACCGATGCTCCGGTATAGACGGCCATTGGTCGCGCCATACCCCACGCGGAGCTCGCGACCACTCGGAAGGCGCAGAGTCCCGCTGCCCTCGATCTCCATGAAAAACACGTCGAGCGGATCGCGCGCCCAGGCCAGCGGCCGGGCCAGATCGCCGAGGCGTCCCTGCTCGATCTCAGTTCGGGTCCAGTACGATCTTCGGCTCGCCGCGGCCAAATCCCGGGGAACCCCGAGGATGGGCACGCGATACTCGACGCTTGGAGCGTCAGCGGCGTCGATGATGGGCTCATGGTAGGCCGTGACCAGCATCGCGCCGTCGTCGCGCCCGACGCTCTTGAGAAGGTCGAACTCGGCCAACACGCGCTCCTCCAGCACCTCGGCCGATGGCTCGTCGGCGAGAAGCTCGAGCATGCGGCGGAAGGCCTGGATCTGCTCGGCAATGGTCACCGTCCGAGGCCCAAAGATGATCCGCTGGCTGGACGGCTGCCGCGTCAGCCAGCTCAAGGTCTGCTGGATCGCCTCCCGCAGAGACTGCGGATCGCCATCGTCCAGGAGCGACAGCGCCTCGCTGTCGACCGGCACGAGCGCTGAGACGCGATCGGCGCTGGCTCCAGCGGGAGGGATGACACCCGCCGTGGCCACGAGCGCCGCAAGACACCCGAAAACCAGCGCGCCGCGCACACCAATCATCACGTGGCCAAGGCCATTGCCAGGCTCGCTCCTTCGACTCCCGACCACGCGGTCTTCAGCGTGAAGGCCAGCAGGCACACCCGATATGACGCCCGGGCTCCCGACGGCATCAGGAGCAGCGCGGCCGGAGGTGGGGCTGGATCCGCGTCGCGAAGAGATCGAGCTGCCGGGGGTCGGGGGTCATGAGGTTGAAGGTCAGCTCGTCGATTCCAGCATCGATGCGCGCCTGGAACTGCGGGATCAGCTCTTCAGGGTGGCCCATGAGGTAGATCGATGCGCTGTCCTCGAGGCGGTTGTAGCTGAATCGGCCGAGCACCTCGCGCAGACGCGCGGTGGTGGGATCGAGATCGATATGCACGTGATCGTGGTGGGCGAGCGTGAGACTGGTGGGATCCCGTCCAGCGGCCCGGGCCTCGGCCTCGAGCAACCCGCGCGTGCGGACGAGCTCCGTCGTGTCAGTACCCGGGGCCGAGCGGTAGGCGGTCATGAGGCCGTTCCCCAGGCGTCCGGCTCGCCGGATCGAGGCCTCGTATGTGTAGCCCGGGCTCGAGGTGATATGCCTACTGGTGCCAGCGGGCACGGTTCCCCCGGCGAGCCAGATCGGTGGATGGGGACGCTGAACCGGCCTCGGCACCAGCCGGACCTCCGGCACCGTGAAGATCCCTCCGCGATAGGAGAACACCTCTTCCGTCCAGAGCCCCTTGATGATCTCGAGGGCCTCGTCCATGCGGCGGCCGCGCTCTGATTTTGGCACCTGGCAGGCGCGGAATTCCCGCTCGTCCCAGCCGACGCCCACCCCAAACACCAACCTCCCGTCGGACATGAGATCGAGATTCGCGAACGCCTTGGCGGTGACCACTGGATCGCGCAATGGCAGAACGAGGATTCCGGTCCCCAGCCGCACCCGCTGAGTGACCGAGATCACCAAGGCCAGCGTGGTGACGGGCTCGAGGAACACTGCCCGGTAGGATGGCGGCGCGTCGAACAGATGGTCGAAGACCCACACGCTGCTGAAGCCCACCGCCTCGGCCTGGCGCGCGTAATCGGTCAGTGAGTGGCCGGAGGGGGGCGGAGCGCCGGGCAGCACGTATGCGGGCAGGAAGACCCCGAACCGCGGCAGTCGGCCGTCGCGGTGGACGGAGCGGTCCGCATCAGGGCACGGCAGCGACGCACCGGTCTCGGTCATGAGACGCCATCTTCGCCGCGAGAGCCTCGGTGTTCAAGCCGGCCACCATGGCCCGGTGCCGCCTCCTGCCTTATGCTACGGTGGCGAGGAGAATCGCCACCTTGCCGCTGGTTCTGCCCGGCGTGCTCGGGGCGGCGGTGTTCGTCTTCGCCGAGATGCTGGGCTCGTTCTCGGCGGCGCTCGTACTCGGGCTCCCCAGTCGCTTCTACGTCGTGACCACAGCCATGTACCAGCTCGTGTCCCAGTATCCGCCGCGCTTCCCGATCGCGGCGGCCATGGGCGTGTCCCTGTTTGCGGTGATGTTCGCGATGGTGTGGGCCTACCGCCGCATCGTGACGGCGGGCAGCTACGTCACCATCACGGGGAAGGCGTTCCGGCCTCGGGTCATGGACGTCGGACGCCTGCGCTTCACGCTTCTCGTCGCCTGCGTGGCCTAACTGGCCGTGGCCGTGATCCTGCCCGTGCTCACTATCGTGTACGCCTCGTTCCAGCGCCTGTACCACCGTGTTTCCCCGCGCGGACAACTTCACCCTGGCCAACTACGCCACCGCTCTGTCCCTGGACGCGGTGCGGTCGGCGCTCTGGAACAGCCTGCTCCTGGGCCTCGGCACCGCGAGCATCGGCGTTCTTCTGATGGGATTCCTCTCGTGGCTGATCTACCGGTCGCGACTGCCCGGCGTCGGCGCCATCGAGTACTTGCTCATGTTTCCACAGGCGGTGCCCCGCCTCGTCTTCGCGTTCGGGATGCTATGGGCGTGGCTGGTCTTCCCAATTCCGATCTACGGTACCTTGTGGCTCCTCCTCATCGCGTACCTCACGGTGTTCCTGCCCCTCGGGCTCCGGACCATTTCGGGCGTCATTCTCCAGATCGACCGATCGCTCGAGGAATGCGCCCAAATGTGTGGGGCGACGTGGGGCCATCGCCTGCGTACCGTCACCGTGCCCCTCCTCCGGCCCGGCTTGGTCGCAGCGTGGCTCCTCCTGTTCATCGCCAGCGTCCGCGAGCTGGGCGCGTCGATCTTGTTGATGGGACCCAAGGCCAAGGTCATCACGCCCGCCATCGTCGAGTCCTGGTTCTCGACGAGCAGCGAGCTCACTGCGGCCATGGCCCTGCTTCAGACGCTGGCGGTGGCGGCGGCGCTCGCCCTCCTGTTCACGGTAGCCCGGCGCGCCGTCCAGCAAGGGGGGGAATGAGATGAGCCAGGCGTCGATCGAGGTCCGTGATCTGGTCGTCCGCTACGGCTCAGTCGTGGCCGTGGGGGGAGTGACCTTCACCGTCGGTGCCGGCGAGCATCTCACCCTGCTCGGGCCCTCAGGCTGCGGCAAGACGACGACGCTCCGGGCGATCGCCGGGCTGGAGCAGCCAACCTCGGGTGAGATCCGGATCGGCGGGATCCCGGTGTTCTCGTCCTCGCGGCGCGTGCACGTCCCGGCCGAGCGCCGTGGCCTCTCGATGGTCTTCCAGTCCTACGCGATCTGGCCCCACATGACCGTGCTCGACAACGTGGCCTACGGCCTCCGCGTGCGGCGACGGCCGGAGGCCGAGGTGGCCTCACGTGTGCGCGAGGCCCTCGAGCTGGTCCAGCTCGGTGATCTGGGCACCCGCAGCGCATCCAAGCTCTCGGGGGGCCAGCAGCAGCGGGTGGCGCTCGCCCGCGCGTTCGCCTTCTCGCCGACCGTCCTCCTCTTCGACGAGCCGCTCTCGAACCTCGACGCCAAGCTGCGCGCCGAGATGAGGGTCGAGCTCAAGGAGCTCCAGGGCCGCCTCGACATCACTTCGGTGTATGTGACGCACGACCTCGAGGAGGCGCTGGCCATCTCTGACCGGGTGGTGGTGATGCGCGACGGCATCATGGAGCAGGTGGGCACACCGGCCGAGATCTACGACCGGCCTCGCAACACCTTTGTCGCCGACTTCGTGGGGTCGGCCAATCTGATCCGAGGCCGCCGCCGGCCCGATCTGGAGCGCGACGGACTGATCGTCATACAGACGGCCGGAGGGACCCTCGTCCTCGGCACCCCCCTCGACCGCCGGGTCGAAGCCGAGGCGCTCATGGCCATCCGCACCGTCCGACTCCGCCTCGACCGCGCGCGGCCACTCACCCAAGTCAACGCGTGGCCAGGCCGGATCCGGCAGCGCGTGTTCCAGGGCGACTTCACGCAGTATCACGTCGACTGGGACGGCCGCCAGCTCATCGTGCGCTCGGCCGCCACCGATCCCCTGGCCGAAGGCGATGAGGTGTTCGTCACCGCCGAGCCCCAGCACTGCGTGCTGATCGAGGAGTAGTCATGCCGTCGTTCGCCCGGGCTCTGGTCCTGTAGCCTGCGACTGATCTACCACGGCGGAAGGGCGACCATCATGGTTGCGGCGGGGATCGTGGCCGGGCTGGTGGCGCTCCGTCTGCGCAGGACCTTCGCCCGGGTGGTCGCCGAGTCCGAGGCCCGCGAGCGCGTGATCAATCTGTTCGGCCAGCACGTCTCTCCGGCCGTCGTCGATCGGCTGCTGGCCAGACCGGTCAGAGCCGCGGGGAGAGTGAGTGGCACCTCGATGGTTAGGCGGCCTCGCGGGCACGGGTCGGCGCCGCCGTCTACCACCGCCACTGTGGTCGTCTCCCTTGGCAGGGCTCTTGCTCGTCCCTGTGCACGCCGGGAAGACCGGCTGATCGCCTGGAGAAAGAAAGATGAGTTTCTGCGCGCTTGACAGAACGACCCCGGTGGCGTCAGGGTGATCGTCTCCCAGCGCGGCACGTTTTCGGGGTCTCATTGGCCCTAAATGGGACAGGCACGACACAAGTGGTAGTAGTCCCGCATTTCCGTCGACGGGCGATCGTGACGGGCGCCTTGGAATTGGCCGGCACCGCCTCGCCCGCACCGCATCGTAGAGGAAGAGATCATGAGACAGCGTATGCGACCTTCGATAATGGCCTCCGGTCTGGTGGCGATGCTACTGCTATTCGGGGCGGGGAGTGGCTTGGCCGCCTCGGATGGGGACTACGTCATCGGCACCGACGACGTGTTGCAAATCACCGTGTGGGGCAGCAAGGATCTCGATCAGGCGGTGGCCGTGCGACCGGACGGGAAGATTTCCTTCCCGCTCGTGGGCGAGCTGAAGGCGGCAGGCCTCACCGTGCCCCAGCTCACCGACGCGCTCACCGAAAAGCTATCTGTCTCGGTCAAGAACCCCAGCGTGGCCGTGATGGTCAAGGAGGTCAAGAGCTACCGGGTCTACCTGGTCGGGCGCGTGGCAAAACCAGGCGTGCATCCCATGCAGGCCGGGACGCCGCTCCTCCAGGGGCTCACTCTCGCCGGCGGAGTCGCACCGGGCGCCGATCTCTCGTCGGCCTATGTGATCAGGGGCAACGAGAAGATCTCCGTCGACCTGCGCAAGCTCATCCAGAGCGGCGACCTCCGCCAGAACATCGCGTTGAAGACTGACGACACCATCGTCGTCCCCGAGATCGAAACCGCAACGAATGAGGTCGGGGCCTCACAGATCTACCTGCTCGGAAAATTCGCGAAACCGGGCATCTATCCCATCAAGCAGGAACTGCCGGTCCTGCACGCCCTGTTCCTCGCCGGCGGCATAGCCCCAGGGGCCGATCCCAGAAAGGCGTTTCTGGTGCGCGGCTCCACGCGAAGTCCGGTGGACCTCGACCGCCTGATCCAGGAGGGAGACCTGTCACAGAACCTGACGCTCAAGGCGGGCGATACGCTGACGATCCCCGGGGGGTTCGAGATCCAGAGCGGACAAACCACGCAGGTCATCGATAGCGGCGCAGTCTACATAATGGGCGAGGTGAGGCGGCCGGGTCCATACCCGCGAGCGGACGCTCTGACCGTACTCAAGCTGATGGCCCTGGCCGGCGGCTTCACCGACTACGCGGCGCCGAACCGCACGACCTTGATACGCCAGGAGGGCGCCAAGAAAGTAGAGAAGCGCGTCAACATCAAGGACATCATGAGCGATCCAGCAAGTCATGAGGATCTCCAGCTGAAGGGGGGGGACGTGCTGGTCGTGCCCGCGAAGCTGTTCTAAGCGCACGGCTCACGTCGCCGTCTATGTGATCCTCGCGCTCCTCCGGTTACACGGTTCCACGGGGGCGACCGAGTGCGCTTGCCCGCCCCCCGCGCCGCACGCGGCCGGCGCTTGATTCCTACCGGGGGCGAACGGTCTCGAAGAGCTGGATGCCCAGGGTCACACGGTTGGCATCCACGTCGTTGAGGTCAGTCCCATTCGTCCGTTGGCGAAAATAATTGTAGGCCAGGAATCCGATCATCCAGCGCGTGATCGGGTAGGTGGCCAAGACCTGGAGATTGACCGAGTCGGTCGTGCCCAGGCTGCCATCACCGCTTGAGTTCGTGTAAGACGGACTAAGACCCAGCGTCAGCCCTCGCAGGAAGAGATTGGTGATCGTTGCGTACAACCCGACGGTGTTGGTCTCCGCCGACCCTCCGATTCCGCCTGCCGGGACTTCGGCCCGGGAGCCGTTCAGGCCGATCGAACCCCACGTGAAGTTTTTCGTGAGACCCACCTGTGCGGCTAGCGTCGTGCCGGTCTGGCCCTCGGTGGTAATCTGCGGCCCCACACTGAGGGTGGCAAATAGATCCGGCCTGATCTGGTAGTCAATACCAGGAAGAATCAGGTGGTATTCGGCATTTTGGCCATTGCCGACGTCTGAGAAAAGATACTGGTACCGGAACGTGCCCGTGAGATTTGGTGTAATCTTCCTCGAGACGGTCGGCGTGAACGTGTATGTATTGTAGGTGTTTAGCGCAACGTTGGTGAACTGATCCTGGTCAAAGCTCTGCGTATACCAGGCCGCGCTGAGGTGGATCCTGGTGAGCGGGTCGAACTGCCACGTCAACGCGGGGCTGGCCGCCGCCCCGCGACTGTTTGTCCGGCCGGTCGAGATCCCGGCGATGCCTGATGCCGTCGTGTTGTTGTCCTCGAAGTAAGCGGCCTCGAAATTCAGCCGGAGTCGCGGAGTGAGATCGTAGAACGCCGCCACGCTGGCGCCCCAGCGCGCGAGAGCGTCGTTCAGTTCGGTCTCCTTCGCGTAGATCTCGGAGGTGAAGACGTAACCCACGCCGACGCCGAAGTCCGGCATCCGAAAACCGAGCAGCAGGCCTGGCGTGAAGCTCGTGATGAAATCCGACTGCTTGAAGTCGTTGTCGAGGAAGACGTTGTCCGTGTAGGCCTCGTCGATGAGGATCGAGGGGGTAAGGACGAACCGCTCCTCCTGAGCTGCTGGCGCCGCCGCTCTCCCTCCTTTCTTCATGAACGGAGGCGGCGGGGGCGGCTGCCCTGGCAGCGCCTCGGTGGGCGGCGGTGTGTAGGCGCCGAACAGTGGCGAGAAAGGCGGCTCGACGGGAGACTGCTGGAATGGCGGGATCGTTTGCCCCTGCCCAGGGGGCACCGGCTGTTGGGCCCGCGCTGGGGCGCTGAACGCCGCGATGTCGCAGATCACCAACAAGAACGTGAAGGCAAGACGACCGACCGGGTTCACGCGTTGCCTTCTACCGCAACCAGCGCGCGCCACCATTCTCCAAGGGGCCCAGCACCCCCCGGCCAGCTTGGTCTCCGTGCTCGTCGGTACCCGCCGCAGCTCCACCTCACTGGACCGACGAAGGCGCCCCGCACCGGCACCACAGTATCATGCACCGTGCAGGAGCCCTGAGCTTTGATCTTCGCTCTTTAGCTGGCCGCGGCCGCCCCCTGGTTCGCTCGGCGCGGTCCGTCGGGCGACGTTCACCGGGGCCGGACGTTCAGTCCCACCCATCGCTATAGTGTCGGGACCGGGAACCGCCGGGATCCCCGCGCCTTTGAGCGAGTGGTGGACGAAGAGGACGGCGCAACCCGGTGCGGCTGGCGAGCGCGCCCAACCCCCTCGACGACGATGGCCATCTCAGCGGCGGAGTTTGCCCCGGTGTGATGGAGCGTCGGCCGGGAGCGGAACCGACATCCTGTCAGCTAGCGTGTCGGGAAGATGGACCGCCGGGGGTGTCGGTCACAATCACACTCACCGCCCAGCGCAACTCACGCCGAGCTGGACAGGTCATTCGTGTGGGACCGCCGGGGGTCCGTGTCGAGCGGCAAGGCGGCACGGCTCAGTCCTATGTCCGGATTGCCCAGCAAGGAGTTGGCATCTCGTCCCAGGTCTATGAGACGGTGGTCGTGGGATCCACGTACTGCCACTACGCGTAGCGTTCGATGACACGGGTGTCCCCGCCCATTCTAATCTAGTGAATCGTGCGGGACTCTCTGAGGTCGAGCTCCTCTCGTTTGAGTGCGGTGGCTACCCTGCCGACGACCAGGCTTTCGAGGACGGCGAACATCACCGCCGCTCCCCGCGGCGGCGCCAGACCCACTTGCGGCCCCTAGCGGGTGACGAGACGCTGCGGCCGAGCGAGGGCCGCGTTTCGAGATAGTTGCCCGCGTACCCGTAGTAACTGATGTGCCGGCCGTCGCTGTCGCCGTTGAAGACGAGGCCAATGATCTTTGTGGGCTCGATGACGGCCAGGGCCTCCGCCACGAGCCGCCGCGGGGTGCGGTGCGCGGCCACCACGACAAGGAATCCGTCCACCCATCGCGCGATGAGCCGACAGTCCTGGACGGCTGCCAGGGGCGGGGTGTCGACGACCACGTAGTCGAACCGTTGGCGCGCCTCTTCCAGCAAATCTCCGAGCCGCGTGGACTTCAGCAACTCGTAAGGGCTACTAGATAGGTTCCGTCCGGCATGGATGAAGGACAGGTTGAACTGCGGCCGGTCCACGAGCACCTGGTCTAGTGTGCGGGCGGGGTTCAGGATCGCGTCGACGAGGCCAGGCTTGGCTTCCACGTGACGGAGCAGGGTCCCGATCGAGGGGCGCCGCACGTCGCCGTCGACGAGCAGGACCTTCGCTTCCGGCGACTGGGCGAGGGCGCCCGCGAGGTTGATTGCGGTGGTGGTCTTGCCGTCGCCGACAGCCGGGCTGGAGACGGCCACGACTTTCACGTTTGCCGTCTTGTGAATCTGCTCAACGACGTGGCGGAGCGCCCGGTACTGTTCGGCCTCGAAAGCGGCGGGGCTGATGAGGCTGACCAGGTGGTCATCCGTGATCTCGACAGAGAGGTTCGACTCGGCAGGCACCAGCACAGGGCACGACGTCTGCTCGACGGGAGCCGAGCCGTTCTTGCCGAGGGCAGCGTCCTGCTCGGCCTGTCGAAGAGCCTTAGCGAATTTGCTCATCGCATCACCAACTCGCGCATGCTGCGCGCGAGACCCATCAGGGCGTGCGCCACGTCCAGGTGTAGGCCGGCCAGGGCAGCGGCGGCGACCACCCCGGCCCCGGAGACCCACACCAGGGCCCGGCGCGGCACCAGTCCTCCGGTGCGCCGGTGGCGGCCCGGACGTTTCCTGAAGTACCGGATGGCCTCGTCGGCGATTTTTCGGTCGACCCGCCGGATCTGGTCGGCGTAAGCGATCACGAGGCAGTAGTCGCAGATGTTGTTGATCAGCCGCGGGATCCCGCGTGTCGCGCGGGCGATGCGTTCCACGGCCTCGTCGGTGAAAATGCCCAAAGTGGTCGCCCCCGCGACGCGCAGCCGCGTCTGAATATAGTCACGAGTCTCAAACGGGCTGAGCGGTACGGTGCGGCAGCGCAGCGCGATCCGCTGATCGAGTTGGCGCAGCTCGGGTAGCTCCACCTTGGCCACCAGCTCAGGCTGCCCGACTAGCACGATCTGGAGAATCTTGGCGGCCGGCGTCTCCAGGTTCGAGAGCAGGCGGATCTGCTCCAGCGTCTCGGGAGTGAGATTTTGCGCCTCATCCAGGATGACCACGGCATTCTGACCGGCGTGATAGCGATCCATGAGAAAGGCTTGCAGCGCCAGTAGCTGCCGGGCGGTGGACTGACCCGGCTTGGCTATTCCAAAACCGTCCAGGATGCACTCGACGAGACCCTCGAACGGCAGCGTGGAGATGGTTACGAAGGCCACGGCCGTGTGATCACCCAGCTGCGCCATCAGGGCCTGCAGCAGGGTCGTCTTCCCGGTCCCGATCTCGCCAGTGAGGAGCATGAACGCCTTGCGCTCGGTCACCCCGTACACGAGCAGGGCCAAGGCGTCTTCGTGACCAGGACTCAGGAACAGAAAGGCGGGGTCAGGCGCCGGGTTGAATGGCTCCCGGGCGAGACCGAAGAAGGCGAGGTTGATGGCCATGGCGGTTCAGGCGTCACTCATGGGCATTCGAGCCCTCACGGCCGAGGCTGATGCCGGCTTCCTTCATCTTGTAGAGCAGCGCTCGGTAGCTGATGTTGAGCAGCTTCGCGGCGCGAAGCCGATTCCACCGCGTCTGCTCCAGCATCTGGAGAATGGCGGCGCGCTCGGCGTCCTGGGCTGCCCGCCGACCGACCTCCTTCAAGGACACGGTCGGGACGGGCTGCTTCTTCGGCCCGGCCGGAGCCTCGGCCGCGCTGGGCGGAGCTAACGGGGCGAACCCGTTCTTGAGCAGGTACGGATCGTTTAGCACGATCATCCGCTTGATCACGTTCTCGAGCTCGCGCACATTACCGGCGTAGCGGTGCTGCATGAGCCGGCGGAGCGTCTCCGGCGCGAGGGTGACTGGCTCGCGCTGGAACAGCTCCGAATAGCGGCGGATGAAGTACTGGGCGAGCGGCACAACCTCCTCGAGCCGCTCGCGCAGCGGCGGGACGACGATGTGGATGACGTTCAGGCGATAGAAGAGATCTTCCCGGAAGGTCCCGGCGGCCACATTGCGCTCCAGATCCTGGTTGGTGGCCGCCAGGATGCGCACGTCAACCTTGATGGTCGACTTGCCGCCGACTCGAGAGAACTGGCCATCCTGCAGGACGTGCAGTAGCTTTCCTTGCAGCGCCGGGTGCAGATCGCCGATCTCATCCAGGAAGATCGTCCCGTGATTAGCCAGCTCGAACTTGCCGATCTTGAGCTCGTGGGCGCCCGTGAATGCCCCTCGCTCGTGACCGAACAGCTCGCTCTCGAGGAGGTCCAGGGGCAGCGCTGCGCAGTTGACCTTGACGAAGGGGCGGGACCGCCGCGCCGAGAGCTGGTGAACGGCGCGGGCGACGACGTCCTTGCCGGTTCCCGTCTCGCCGCAGATGAGAACGGTGACATCGGCATTGGCAATCAGCTTGATAGTGTGCCGCACCTCCTGCATGCGGGGACTGCACCAGAGCGAGAGCTCCACTTCCAGTTTGACCCGAGAATCCTTGCTCGGGAGGGCAGACTCGATGCGCTGAGCGCTGGAGCACGCCTGCTTGATGGCATGCGCCAGGTCTTCCCGGGTCACGGGCTCTCCAATGAGATGGGTCGCGCCCAGCGATGTGGCCTCCGGCATTTCCTCTCCCCGCGTTAAGGTGATCACAGGTCCGGCATCTCCCCCATGCGTTCTCAGACGGCGCAGGAGCTCGCTTCCTTCGTCCCCACCGATGTTCACGCCGAGCAGGGTGAAGGCGCATCGGCCGTCCTCGAGGATGCTCAGGGCCTCATCCACCGAATTCGCTATCATGGCCTCGTATCCCACTTCGGCAAGAAGCCCGACCAGGTGGCGCTGGAGGAGCGGATCGAGCTCCACCACGAGCACAGGTCCCGGTGTCGAGTCGGTGCCGTTCGTCTCCGCGCCCCTCAGCGACGATGGAACTCTGCTGGTGGGTTGCCTAGAGATCGCCATCTTCTGCCCAGGTTCTGACTAGGTCGTTCAGCTTGTGTGATGAGGCCTGCGAACTATCGCCGCTCGTCTGCACGACGCCCGTACGGGCTGCAGGGGATGTGCCAGAACTCGAAAGTCGTCCGAGACGATGGTTTTTCTCAGATTCAACTCCAGGTGCGGCTGCGAAGCGCATCATGCCCACTCACTTTTGGGACACCGATGACAATCTTTGGGCATTTGTGATCTGGGGCGCTCGAGTTCCAGACGCTCGTGGGGACTGGAGCCTCGATACCTTGCGGCCTCGATGGAACCCTACCGGAGCGACCTCCTCGTGGTCTTCCGGGTGGACGAGCCCGGTCTGCGAGGAGTGGCTGACGCGCGACTGCGACCGGCTCCGCCAGCTCACTGTGGAGGCGCTCGATCGTCTCCTGGCCTAGCTGGGGCCAGGTCGAGTCGGCGGTAAAGGTCACGCTCCGACTCTTCGCCGTGAAGCCAGCGCACGAAGCGGCACACCGCAGCCTGATCCGCCTCTACGCCCGGCAGGGACGAAGGGACGCCGTGCTCCGACAGTGCCGTGCCTGCCCTGGGGGCTTGGGCGCGGCCTCCGGACCAATCCGGAGCCAGAGACCAAACGAGTATATCGCGCAGTCCTTGCCGGGTCGACGTGGGCGGGTCGCCGGGGGCCGCGGGTACTCGGCTGACGGTTGCGACGCGAACTTCCCGGCCTGGAAGCCACGGCTGGGAGCTGGGAATCCGTCGGTACGGATGTCACCTGGCGGCGTTCGAGGCGGAACTTGAAGGCCCGAGGCCGGCGCTGACCGCGCTCCTCGAAACGCTGAGATGGCCCGGAATGACAGCCCCAGGGTCGAGAAAGGCCCCACGAACGAAAGCCTTGGCCAACGTCGAGGAATGCGCGCCAGGCACCGCCGCCATCTTTGATTTGAGCGACCGCACGTGATTGATTGCGTTCTGCGGCCCGTTTGCTGAGGGTGTGCAAGATGTTGCACGTTCAAGTCCGGTAACGCGCGCCTAATCGCGTGGTTACATCGGACCCGACGATGGCACGGCCCCTGCTCATCCCTACGCGGTTTTAGGCAATCCCTGTAGGCAACGTCGCACAGATTCAGAGGACGATTCCGGCGCCACCTCGCGAGGGTGGAATCCCGGCAGCCGCCGGTCAACCCCTCGGCCAGAAGGCGTCCGATCTGCCTGGAAGGGTAGGACACAGTTGGTTCGGCCTCGCAGCGTGGCTGAACCAAAGGGGGCGAAGCCTTGTCAGAAACCGAGACGAATCCCGTACCCCCGAGCGCCGGCGCGAGATGGCACGTCCTATGGACGCACAGCAACTGCGAGCAGCGCGTGCATGACCAGTTGACCGCGAAGGGCTTGGAGGTGTTTCTCCCCAAACTCGACGCCTGGTCGAGGCGCGGACGGCACCGGTACCTGGCGCAGGTTCCAATGTTCCGCGGCTACCTCTTCCTGCGTCACCCGATGGACAAAGCCACGTATATCGAAGTCTGCAAGTCGCCCGGCCTCGTATCGATCTTAGGGGACCGGTGGGATCGACTGGAGACAGTGCCCGACTCGGAGATCGGCGCCATTCAGCGGGCGCTACGCCCCCGCCTTCCCGTCTTCCCCCATGTCTATCTCCGCGAGGGTCAGTGGGTCCGAATCGCGCGCGGGCCGCTAGCGGACGTCGAGGGGATCTTCGTCCGGGGAAACCCCAACAAAGGCCTCCTTGTCCTCTCGATCAATATGCTGTGCCGGAGCGTCGCGGTGGAGCTGGACTGCACCCTCGTGGCGGCGGCCTAGCCGCGCTGACATGAAACGGCTGCCGGCGAATCAATACCTCTGCCTTGCCCCCGACGTCACGTTGGGTCGCGATGTCAAGCTCGCGAAGTTCATTAATCTGTACGGCTGCGCGATCGGCGACGAGACGAAGATCGGAACATTCGTCGAAATACAGAAGAATGCCAGGATCGGCCGCCGGTGCAAGATTTCAAGCCATACCTTCATCTGCGAGGGGGTCACCGTCGAGGACCACGTCTTCATCGGCCACGGCGTCACTTTCATTAACGACTCCCTCCCAAGGGCTACGACGCCCACAGGGGAACTCCAGACCGAGACGGACTGGAAGGTGGAGACCACGTTAGTCAGAAGGGGAGCATCGATCGGCTCCGGAGCGACGATCCTGTTCAACGTGACCATTGGGGAGAGCGCCATCGTCGGAGCCGGCAGCGTCGTCACCCGCGATGTGCCCGCGAATGCCATCGTGGTCGGAAACCCCGCGAGACTCCTGCGGTACCTCCCCACCGGGCAGCGGCACCAAGCCGAGGGCGGATGCCTGGCCGATCGTCGGAGTTAGAAGCCGCGGGGCGAACGGTGCGGACTCTCCGCCCCCGGTCGGGGGCGAGGCGCATCTCATGGTGGCGCCCGTGACGGAGAGCCAGATTCCTGCGCAGGAGGAACCGGAGTGAAAGTCGTCATTTTCTGCGGTGGTTTGGGCATGAGACTCCGGGAGTACTCGGAAACTATCCCCAAGCCGATGGTCCCGATCGGCTACCGACCCATTCTTTGGCACGTGATGCGGTACTACGCGCATTTCGGGCACAAGGACTTCATCCTGTGCCTTGGCTACAAGGGGGACAGTATCAAGAAGTACTTCCTCGAATACGATGAGACCGTTTCTAACGACTTCGTCATGAGCGAAGGCGGAAAGAAGATCGATCTGCTCGCCAGCGATATCGATGACTGGAAGATCGCCTTCGTCGAAACTGGCCTGAACTCCAACATTGGCATGCGCCTCAAGGCCGTGCAGCCCTTCCTGGGTGAGGAGGAGATGTTCCTCGCCAACTATAGCGATGGCGTCTCCGATCTGCCGCTTCCCGACATGCTCGAGCACTTCCGGCGCGGCGACGCGGTGGCCTGCTTCGCGGGAGTCGCTCCCACGCAGAGCTTCCACCTCGTCAGCGTCGACGCCGGAGGGCGCGTCAGGAGCATTCGCCACCTGAAGGACGTAGGGATGCGGATAAATGGCGGCTTCTTCGTCATGCGGCAGCAGATATTCGACTGGATGAAGCCCGGGGAAGAGCTCGTGGAGGATCCCTTCCAGCGCCTTGCCGCCGCTGGGAAGCTGCTGGCCTATCCCTACGATGGCTTCTGGGCCTGCATGGACACCTTCAAGGACAAGCAGTTGCTCGAAGACCTGTACACGCGCGGCCAGGTCCCCTGGGAGGTCTGGAAGACCAACGGCCAGCCCGTCAATCTGCGTTTACCGCGTGCCGCCTCGCTCAGTCTGCTCGGAACGCCCGTGGAAACCTAGCCGGGCTTGGAATGCTTACGCTCCGCTTCGAGCACCTCACCCCGCCGATCCGTCATGTGCTCTGTCTTGGCGCGCACTGCGACGACCTGGAGATCGGGTGCGGCGGCACCGTCCTCCAACTCGCCGAAGGACGAACCCCGCCGGCTTTTACGTGGGTGGTCTTCAGTTCTGACTCGACCCGCGAGGCCGAAGCGCTTCAGAGCGCCCGGCTGGTGTTGGCCAAGGCCTCGAGCTCACAGGTCATCATCAAGAAGTTCCGCGACGGCTTCTTGCCCTATGAGGGCAGCCAGGTGAAGGAGACCTTTGAAGAGCTCAAGGGACTAATCTCGCCCGACCTGGTCCTGACCCACTACCGCGGCGACCTCCATCAGGACCATCGGCTCATCTCTGAGCTCACCTGGAACACCTTCCGGGACCACCTCATCCTCGAGTATGAGATCCCAAAATACGACGGCGACCTCGGGTCACCGAACATCTTTGTCCCCCTCGACGAGTCGCGCTGCCGACAGAAGATCGACGCGGTCCTAACGAGCTTTCCCAGTCAGAGCGGCAAGCGCTGGTTCTCGGAGGACCTCTTCCGATCCCTCCTCCGGCTTCGCGGGCTGGAGTGCAACGCGCCCAGCAGTTATGCCGAAGCTTTCTACTGCAGAAAGCTCATCGTCGAGTAAGCCAGAGCGTTGGCCAGCAAGTCATCGCCAAGGGAAGAAGAGGAGGAGCGCGAAGGCAACCGGCGCCCTTCTCGGAATGAAGGCTGGTGACGGGCATGCGTTTTACAGAGACGGACCTCGTCGGCGCCCGCTTGATCGATCCGAGTCCGCACGAAGACGATCGCGGTCGGTTCATGCGAGCGTGGTGTGCTCGCCAATTCGCGGAGCAGGGTCTCGACTTCGTTCCGGTGCAGGCCAATATGGGGTTCAGCGTTCGCAAGGGGACTGTTCGAGGTATGCACTTCCAGGAAGCGCCCGCCGTCGAGGCCAAGCTGGTTCGTTGCACCAAAGGCGCAATTTTCGACGTAGTCCTCGACCTCAGACCGGAGTCCCCATCATATGGCAAATGGTACGGGGCAGAGTTGAGCGCCGGCAATGGTCGAATGCTCTACGTACCCGAGCAGTGTGGGCACGGATACCAGACCCTGGAGGATGATACGGAGATCTACTATTTGACTTCGGGGTTCTACACGCCCAGCGCCGTGCGTGGTCGGCGCTTCAATGATCCGGCCTACAACATACAATGGCCCCTTGAGGCCACGGTGGTCTCCGAACAGGATCTCACGTGGCCGCTCGCAAAGCGGTAGGAGGTCGACAACATGATTGTGGATACGGCCCTTCGAGAGCGTGAGACCAATGGTAACCCAATCCGCGTCGGCATGGTGGGCGCCGGTGCCACGGGCCGCGCCATCGCCCTGCAGCTCGGAACACCGGCACCGGGGATTCGCCTGGCGGCGATCGCAAATCGCACGCCGGCGCACGGGGAAAGGGCATTCCGGGAGGCCGGCGTCAGGGAGTGGCGTCGGGCGGGGTCGGCGCGGGAGGCCGAAGCGGCAATCGCCCGCGGGTTCCCGGTGCTCACTGACGACCCGTCGGTGCTGACCGCTTGCGGCGCCATCGACATCCTCGTGGAAGTGACGGGGACCGTCGAGGCCGCCGCGCATGTGGTGCTGGAGGCGTTTGACCACGGCAAGCACGTAGTTTTGGTGAATGCCGAACTTGATTCGCTGCTCGGGCCGATACTGAAGGTGAAGGCAGACCGGGCCGGGGTGGTGGTCACTCACACGGACGGAGATGAACCGGGGGTGGCGATGAGCCTCTTTCGCTATCTCCGATCGCTGGGACTCCATCCGGTGGCCGCCGGCAACATCAAGGGCATGGTCGATTACTATCGAACCCCCGAGACCCAGCGGGCATTTGCTGAGAAGCATGACCAGGACGCCAGAAAGGTCACGTCGTTTGCCGACGCCACCAAACTGTCCATGGAGACGACGGTGCTCGCCAATGCGACGGGATTCCACGCGGGCCGCCGTGGCATGTACGGCCCGGCCTGCGGGTACGTCCGCGAGCTGGCGCACCGGCTGCCCGCCGACCAGATGCTCAGCACCGGCCTCGTCGACTATGCCGTCGGCGCCGCCCCGCACACTGGCGCCTTCGTGATCGTTCACGAAGAATCGCCACTCAAGAAGGTTCAGCTGGCCTACTACAAACTCGGCGATGGCCCCTTCTACGTCTTCTACACACCGTACCATTTGCCTCATATCCAGATCGTCTCCACTATCGGTCGAGCGGTCATCCACCGTGATCCAACCGTCGCTCCCATCGCAGGCCCTGTCTGCGAAGTCGTCGCGATTGCCAAGCGCGATCTGAAAGCTGGCGAGCGTCTCGACGGCGTCGGTGGGTTCTGCGCATATGGACTCATCGACAACACCACGACGGCTCGCGCCACGACCGCCCTGCCAATCGCCCTCTCGGAAGGGTGCGTCTTGCGTCGCGATGTCTCGAAGGACGACATGCTATCGCTGGATGATGTGGAGGAGCCTCCCCGTGACCGGCTCGTCGAGTCACTCTGGCAGGAACAGAGCGCCCGCTGGCCACTCGTGACGCGAGGGCCACAGGCACGGTCAATGCCGCAAGCCCCGGTCGAAGTCATCGGATGAAGGTGGTGTTGCCTAAGCGGTCATTTTGGAAGGGCCGCGACGTGTTCCTCACCGGCCATACCGGCTTCAAGGGAAGCTGGCTTTCGCTGTGGCTGGAGGCGCTCGGCGCCAACGTGACAGGATACGCGCTCGACCCGCCGACCCAGCCGAGCCTGTTCGACCAGGCGGACGTGGCCGCCGCCGTCCGCTCCATTCGCGGGGACATTCGCGATTTCCCGCGGCTCAAGTCTGCGCTCGCCGAGTGCCGTCCCGATGTGGTCATTCATATGGCGGCACAGTCCGTGGTGCGGCGCGGCTACGAGGATCCCATCGAAACCTACGCTACCAACGTCATGGGGACCGTTTATCTCCTGGATGCGCTCCGGCAGCTCGGACAGCCGTGCGTGGTGGTCAACGTCACGAGCGACAAGTGCTACGCGAACCGCGAGTGGGTTTGGGGCTATCGCGAGAACGAGCCCATCGGTGGTCGCGATCCCTACTCCAACTCGAAGGGTTGTGCCGAGCTCGTGACCACCGCCTACCGCGAGTCGTTCTTCGCGCCGGCGTCGCTCGAGCAGCACGGAGTCGCCATCGCGAGCGCTCGTGCCGGGAATGCGATTGGCGGCGGCGATTGGACTCGTGACCAGCTGATTCCCGATCTTATGAGGGCTTTCCTGGCAAGCCAACCCTGCCTGATCCGAAGCCCCTCCGCCATCCGACCCTGGCAGTTCGTCCTGGAGCCGTTGCGCGGATACCTCGTGCTTGCTGAGAGACTGGCGGAGGACGCCGGCCGGTTTGCCGCGGCCTGGAACTTCGGTCCCGCCGAAGTGGACGCCAAGCCGGTGTCTTGGATTGCCGATGAATTAGCTCGGTCGTGGGGTCACCGCGCCTCGTGGAGCAAAGACTCCGGACCGCACCCGGCCGAGTCCCACTCTCTCAGGTTGGACTCATCCATGGCGAGGGCGTGTCTGGAGTGGCATCCCGTGCTTCCCTTGACGCAAGCCCTCGACTGGATCGTCGAGTGGTACCGCGCCCTCCAGGTCGGGAACGATCTTCGCCATCTCACCCGAAAGCAAATCGAACGGTATGAAGCCCTCTCAGCCAACTGACGCCCCACCGCCACCCCAACCCTGGCCACATGGCAGCCTCGCCGCGGCCCCTTCCTGCGCCCGCGGGGGTGTTGATCCCAGCGCCGAGGGAAGACCGGGGAGGAACTCTTTCAGTGCCTGACATCATCATTCTCGGCAGCGGCATGGCGGGCTTCGGTGCGGCTTACCGGCTCCACGCCGAGGGCATCACACCGGTCATGTATGACAGGAACGCCTACCACGGCGGGCACACGGCATCGTTCCGCCACGACAGCGGCTTCCTGTTCGACGTGGGCCCGCACGTTTCCTTCACCAAGGATCCCCGCATGCAGGGCCTGTTCGCCGACAGTGTCGACCAGGAGTACGAAACGGTTCAGATCAATCTGAATAACTACTGGCGCGGCTACTGGCCCCGCCACCCTGTGCAGCTTCACCTGCACGGCCTGCCTGAAGACGTTATTGTGAAGGTCATTACCGACTTCGTGCAGGAGCGCCAGGGGCCCGACCGACCGGTCGTGAACTACGCCGACTGGCTGCTCTCCAGTTTCGGTCGCGCGTTCGCCGAACTGTTTCCCATGCAGTACACGCGGAAGTACCACCTCACCACCGCCGACAACATGAGCACCGATTGGCTGGGCCCACGCATCTACCGGCCCAGCCTCGAGGAGATGCTGCGGGGCGCCCTCTCGTCATCGGCTCCCGATATCCACTACATCACACACTTTCGCTATCCAAGCGAAGGTGGGTTCGAATCCTATCTGAGGAAGTTCGTCCCCCTGGCCAGTCTCCGCCTCAACCACGAGCTAGTATCGGTCGATCCCGGAGCGCGACAGCTCAGCTTCGCAAACGGCGTGGTGGCCCCCTACGATGCCCTGATCTCTTCGGTGCCACTACCAGATCTCCTTGGCATGATACGTGGCGCGCCCCAAGACGTCCTCGACGCGTCGCGCCGCCTGGCCTGCTCGACGTGCGTCCTCGTCAACATCGGCGTGGATCGCAAAGACCTCTCGGATGCCCACATGACCTATTTCTATGACGAGGACATTTGCTTCACCCGGCTCGGCTTTCCGCATATGCTCTCTGCCCGCAACGCGAGACCCGGCACGGGGAGCATCCAGGCCGAGGTCTACTTTTCTGCCAAGTACAAGCCCCTGACCGGATCGCCCGAGGACTGGATCGAGCCGGTCATCTCGGACCTCCGCCGCTGCGGTCTCTTGCGTGAGGACGACCGCATCCTGTTCCGCTCCGCGATGCTGCTGCGATACGCCAACATCATCTTCGATCTCGAGCGGGCGGCGGCCCTGAAGGTGGTCCATGGCTATCTCGATGACCTGGGAATCGCCTACTGTGGCCGCTATGGGGACTGGGGCTACCTCTGGACTGATGAATCATTCAAGAGCGGCGAGCAGGCGGCCCAGAAGGTTTTAGACCGCAGGACTCGCTAACCGCCGTCTGGTCGGTCTGGAGAACACCGCCGTTGTCTGGCGCCCCTATCACATGAACATCCCGCCACCCCGCACACCCACCACAGAACTGGTCTCCCGGACGACTCGCCTCGCCGAGACGGATGAGAACGGCGAGGAGGGTGCCCGCGATGTCGAGGCAAAGGATCTAAAGCGGCAAACGGCCCGGGGGGCCTTTTTTTCCACCGCGGCCCAGGCTGGCACGTTCCTCCTTCGCGCGGGATCGTTCATCGTTCTCGCCCGTCTCTTATTGAAGGAAGACTTCGGCCTAGTGAACATGGTGACCGCCTTCACAGGGTTCCTTGGTTTGCTCAGGGACAGTCTGTCGATGGCCACGGTCCAATGTGTTTCCGTGACGACGGCGCAGACCTCGACCCTCTTTTGGATCAATCTCGCCATGGGCGGTTTGCTTGCCTTTCTGACGGCCATCACCGCCCCTCTGCTGGTCGCCTTCTATGGTGAGCCGCGGCTCTATTGGGTCGCCGTCGCCTTGAGTGCCATCCTGATTTTCAATGGTGCTGGCGCGCAGCATCGCGCCATGCTGCAGCGGAACATGCGTTTCGCGGTGCTGGCGATGGTCGACCTCGTCTCCCTTCTTTTCAGCGTTGCCATCGGCATCGGTATGGCCTTCGCCGGCTACAGCTATTGGGCGCTAGTGGCCATGATGCTCAGCCAGCCAGCGGTGAGCGTTGTCGGCCTGTGGCTGGCTACCGGATGGATTCCTGGCCTTCCCCAGCGCCGGTCAAGACTCCGGTCGCTGCTCGCGTATGGTGGCGCGGTCAGCTTCAACAACCTCACCGTGTACCTGGCCTACAACGTCGACAAGGTGTTGGTCGGCCGTTTCTGCGGTGCCGAGGCGTTGGGCCTCTACGGCCGAGCCTACCAGCTCATCAACTTACCAAATGACAATCTCTACGCGACCATCGGGATGGTGGCGTTCCCGGCGCTGTCACGTGTGCAAGATGATCCCCCCCGGCTGGCGGCCTATTTCTTGAAGGGTTACCGCCTCTTTCTGTCGCTCGTCGTCCCAATTACCATCGGCTGCGCCCTCTTCGCGGACGACATCATCTTGGTGCTGCTCGGGCCCAGATGGCGTGACGCGGCGGGCATCTTCCGCCTTCTCGCGCCGACGATCTTGGTTTGGGCCTTCGTCAATCCCTTTGCCTGGCTCATGCTGGCCCGCGGTCTGGCCGGCCGCTGCGCCAAGATTGCGCTGATCGTGACCCCCCTGCTGATTCTCAGCTACGCCCTTGGTCTGCAGCGTGGCCCAGAAGGTGTCGCGGCCGGCCTCTCCATCATCATGATCATTTCTGTCGTGCCCGTGCTGCTGTGGGCCAAGCAGGGGACGCTGATCACCCTGTCGGACATCCTCGCCGCGGCACGGCCCACCTCGATTTCCATTGCCATCGGCGTGGCCGCAACGCTGGTCGTCCGACCCACGCTCGATCGCGTGGACCCAGCCTTTGTCCGTCTGGTCGCGGAATCGACTATCTTCTTCGGCGTCTATCTGTTCAGCCTCCTCTTCATCATGGAGCAGAAGTCGGTGTACATGGGATTACTCAGGGCAACCGGCCTCTGGCCGGCTGGCCGCTGGCGGGCAGGTGAGCGACCTGCGTAGCCCCAACCCCTGGCCGGACCTCATCTCGAGCGGTGCACCATGAGGGATCTCCTTCGAGGGGGCCTGGCCCGGCCACGCTTGTTTGTCGCCGGCCAGCTTTGGAAGCACATCCCGCCTTCCTTACGCTCTCTCTCTCCGGTGCGTTCGTACGGCATGCATTTGCATGCCGCAGTTCGCCGTCACGTCGGCCGGCGACAATACTTTGGCACCTTTTTCTTTAGAAACCGCCCGGAGCTGGAACTGATCGGCCGACTGGTCGCCCGGGCACATCACGGTTCCAGCTGGGGAGTCTCCGTGCTGGCCTGTAGCAAGGGCGCTGAGGTCTACTCGATTGCGTGGACAATCCGCTCCGTACGTCCAGACCTGAAGCTGAGCCTACACGCGGTCGACATTTCATCAGACATTCTGGCGTTCGCGGAGGGGGGGGTCTACTCACTGAGGAGTGACGACGTCACCAACGGGGCGCATTCACCGGCGGTAGTGGGAGCACAGGATGTGACCTGGAATACTTGCCGAGACCAGAATGCATCGATTTTCGAGCGGATGACCGACCCGGAAATGCAGGGGATGTTCGATCGCGACGCCGACCAGGTCAGCGTCAAGCCGTGGCTCAGAGAGGGAATCTTCTGGCACCGTGCCGATGCCGGGGACCCGGATCTGGCCGACCTCCTCGGCCCCCAGGATATGGTCGTGGCAAACAGATTTCTGTGCCATATGGAGCCCCTTGCTGCCGAACGATGCTTGCGTAACATCGCCCGCTTGGTCACCCCCGGCGGCTACCTCTTCGTGTCGGGGGTCGACTTGGATGTGCGGACTAAGGTCGCGCAGGAGCGCGGGTGGCGGCCAGTCACGGAGCTGCTCAGCGAAGTCCACGACGGCGACCCCTCCTTGAGGCGCGGTTGGCCCCTGGAATACTGGGGGCTGGAACCCTTTGGGGCCCAGCGGCGTGCTTCCTTGGTTCGCTACGCTTCGGTCTTTCAGCTCGGCGAGGCACCACAATGACGCCGCGGAAGATCGCCTTCTATGGGCTTTTTGGTCAGCAAAACTGGGGCAATGAATGCACCCTCCAAGCCATACTCTTCAATGTCCGCCGGTACTTGCCGGATGCAGAACTCAGGTGCTTCTGTACGGGTCCTCCTGACACGCTCCGGCGCCACCATATCCCGGCATTTCCCCTTTCGCGTCGTCATGCTCACGGCTACCCTCCCGAGTCGCGGCGACGACACCATCCGTTCGTCAGACTCTTTCGCAAAGTCCTCCTGGGGATACCGCGGGAGCTCCTGGACTGGGTCCACGCCTTCACGTCCTTGCGAGGCTTTGAGCTGCTCATTGTGCCCGGCACCGGGTTGCTCACCGACTTCAGCTCCAACTCGCTGGGTATCCCCTATCAACTGTTCAAATGGTCTCTCATCGCCAGATTGCGCCGGTGCAAAATCCTCTTTCTCAGCGTCGGGGCGGCCCCCATGTACCACCCCCTGACCCGGTGGTTCATCAAGGCGGCCCTCTCCCTTGCCGCCTACCGGTCCTACCGCGACAGGTACTCCAAGCAGTTCTTGGAGAATATTGGCTTCAGGACCGAGAACGACCCGCTGTATCCTGATTTGGCGTTTAGCCTGCCCCGCGCCCTCTTTCCCGACGGCACGCGCAACAACTTCGCTAGCCGGCGGCCGGTCATCGGGGTTGGCGTGAAAGATTACTACGGTCTCCTCGGTCTCCCCGAGCGAGGCGGCGAACCGAAGTACCGGGATTTCCTCATCAAACTTTCAACCTTCGTGGCGTGGCTGCTCGAGCATAAGTACACGGTCCGCCTCCTCATCGGTGACACTCTGTACGACAACCGGGTCAAAGACGACCTGCTGGAGTCCCTGGCCAAGCTTGGCCCGACACCCGCAGATGGGCAGATCATCAATGAACCAATCTCGTCTGGCGAGGACGTGCTCGCCCAGCTGGCGGCCACCGATATCGTCGTCTCCGCTCGCTTTCACAATGTGCTGTTGGCCCTCATGCTCCATAAGCCGGTGGTTTCCCTTTCCTACCATGAGAAGTTCGCCTCTTTGGTGGCCGGGGTCGGCTTGGCGGACTATTGCCACGATATCGATCACTTGGATGTTGATCGGCTCACCGCACAGATCGTGGAGCTCGAGAACAGGGCCGAGCAGATTCGGCCCCACATTAAACAAAAGGTGGAAGAGTATCGCCAGGCGTTAGAGGAGCAATACGCGCGAATCTTCGCTCACGGTCGGCCTCACAATGGCCACGGAGCGTAGCCTCGCCAATGGAAGGAGAGACACTTGCTGGGGCGCTCGACTTGTGGTGGCGTGGCAACCTTCGGTCTTGGCCGACTATCTCCGGTAGCCCTCTATTTGCGCCTGCATGAGCGGCTTTGGGATTATCTTCCCGCTTCCCTCCGAACCTCGCGAACGCTCCGTCCCTACGCTCGTCTCTTGCATGGGCTCGCTCGCTTCTCGGCGACCCGCCGGCAGAACGGGAGTACCTACTTCTTTAGGAACCGCGCCGAGCTTCTTTTAATGCGTCGTCTGGTAGATCAACAGCCTAGAGCAGCCACGGTAAACATTTCCGTCCTGGCGTGTAGCATCGGGGCCGAGCTCTACTCCATCATATGGACCCTCCGATCGGCACGGCCGGACTTGAAATTCATCCTGCATGCCGTGGATATTTCTCGCGAAGCTTTGCGCATTTGTCGGGAGGGGGTCTATTCTCTCTCAGCTCCTGACCTCCCCGCGAAGGCTCTCTACGAGCGCATGGCCCCGGCCGAGATATGCTCGCTGTTTAACCCGTATGGTGAGCATGTAAGCATCCAACCATGGCTCAAGGAAGGGATCACTTGGCATGAGCGGGATGCCGCCGATCCAGCGCTCATCAATCTGTTGGGACCTCAGGACATCGTGGTGGCAAATCGTTTCCTCTGCCATATGGAGCCACCAGCGGCCGAACGATGTTTGCGAAACATCGCGAGGTTGGTGAGCCCGCGTGGGTATCTCTTTGTCTCGGGAATCGATCTAGATGTCAGAGCCAAGGTCGCGCACGATCTCGGGTGGCAACCCGTCCTTGAGCTGCTGGAAGACATCCATGATGGCGATTCCTCCCTCCGAAATAGCTGGCCCTTGGGGTACTGGGGCCTCGAGCCGCTGGACAAGGCAAGGTCGGATTGGCAGGTCCGTTATGCGTCAGCCTTCCGGCTCCGGGTCCATTGGCTCATTTCCGGTCTCTTGTTGCCTAAATTAGCCAAACACTACGACCGCGTCGCCGATCTGCTGGACTCTGGCCTCACCCTCCTGGCGTTTTAAGGACCAGCTTAACGCCCTCTGCGCGCTTGATCTACTCGTCCCGGGCCCCAAAGCGGCTCTCTGCTTGGAGGTCCGACTCATCACCATCAGTCAACGCATAGCGAGGAATCCAATATGATGCCGGTGTCCACAGGCCCGAGTTCCGGTCGCTCACGAATCCTACTATTTTCCCAACGCCACATCTTCCCCAACGTGCTCTATCGGTGTCCCCAATATGAATTCGAGGACATAATCTGTCAGATTGACTCCACCGACATCCTGGCGCCTCACCCCACAACGTGGTTTCCCTCAGGCTACAGACTCGCTAAACGGCTGGCCTGGCATTCCCCCATCGCCTTGAACCCCGGGATACCCAAAAGCGCGGTGACGGTCAAGGCTGACTACGACCTCTTCATGGCGGTTTGCGGGTCCCCGATGGATTTACTCACCGTTAATACGGTGGGGGATTGGCGAAGCTTCGCCAAGACTTCCGTGTGTCTGCTGGACGAGTTCTGGCTCGGCGACCTTCGCCCCTGCCGCTATCTCTTAAGGATTCTCGCTCGGTTTGACCTCGTGATGCTATATTACAGTCAGAGTGTGAAGGCCGTCAGTGAGGCCATAGGCCGCAAATGTCTCTTCCTACCACCAGGGATCGACGCCCTTCGCTTCTGCCCGTACCCTGACCCGCCTAAGAGGGTCGTGGACGTGTACAGCATCGGCCGACGATCAGAAGTAACACATCAGACTCTTCTCGGAATGGCGAAGAATGCTGGCTTGTTCTATCTTTATGATAGCATCGCTGGAAATCAGGCCCGCAATTTCCAAGAGCATCGCGCACTCTTCGCCAACACCGCCAAGAGGAGCCGTTACTTCATCGTCGCCCCAGGGCTGATTGATCTTCCCGATCGCCGGGGGAATCAGCTCGAACTCGGCTACCGGTACTTTGAAGGAGCTGGCGCCGGGGCCATCATGATCGGGGAACAGCCCAAGAACGACGCCTTTGCTGAGCTCTTCGACTGGCCCGACGCAGTGATTCATCTCCCTCATGATTCTCCGACCATTGATCTCATCATTGACGAGATCGATGGACAGCCCGACCGACAGGCGCGCATCCGTCGCAATAATGTCGCGCACGCCTTACTGCGCCATGACTGGGCGCATCGCTGGGAAACCGTGCTTAAAACCGCCGGCCTCGACCCCATGCCCGGTCTCCTCGCGAGAAAGCAAAGGCTCCAACACCTGGTTAAGGAGCATTGTTGCCTAGAACCTACCGCGGGACCACCCGCACGCCTAACGCACGGCGATACACCCGCCGTGGGCCTTGTCCCATCCAAGGGGTGAGATACCGGCGCTGCGCTGCTCGCGGCCGTGGCGCCCAGCGGGCGGCAGGGTCAGCGCGGTGACGAGGCCGACTTTAGATGTCGACTGTCGCGCCATTACACGCGGCACGATTTCCGCGGGGGTCAGACCCGGCTCCGCGCATGATATGGGCGGGCAACCCCACCAAGGAGGGAATGCCATCTATGCGTTATGTGATGCGGGTCCCTTCGTCCCCAACCTTCGTCGGCAAGGGGCTCCAGGGCTTCCAATTCGAACTCCTCAGCAACACGGCGCTTGACATCTATCTGGTCGATGTCACAAAGGGACATGATACGTTCCTGCGAAGTAAGGAGATTACCAGGGTCTATTATGTGCTGGCCGGTTACGGCTATTTCACCATCGTAGGCGAGAAGTACGACGTGGAACCGGGTGTGCTTATCGAAGTCCCGCCGAAGGTCGAGTATTCATACTCAGGAAGGATGAAGCTGTTGGTGATCGGCCACCCCCGTTGGTTCAAGGGTAATGAGGAAGTGACGAAGAAGAACCCCGATGTCTTTCCGGGAATCTCACTGGACCGCGTGGTGACCAAATTGGGCTTCGGCAAGAAATAATCATTTGCAACACCAAGTTCGCAGAAGAGAGACCTGGTGAGATGCGTGGGCGGCGACTCTGAGAAGACGTACGCGCTGGCGGCCGACGAGGAAACGCGGCGTGCATGGCTCGTTCTCGAGGACGGGTCCGTGTTCCCCGGTCTTCCCTTCGGCTTCCCGGCCGCGGTGAGCGGCGAGGTCGTCTTCAATACCGGAATGGTTGGATACCCCGAAGCGTTGACCGATCCCTCGTACAAGGGCCAGATCCTCGTGCTCACGTATCCCCTGGTCGGCAACTACGGGGTGCCTGAACGCCGCATGGCGGACGGACTGGACCTGACCTTCGAATCCGGGGAAATCCAGATCACCGGCCTTGTCGTCGCCGAAGCCTCGGTCCACTACAGCCACTGGAGCGCCGCCAAGAGCTTGGGGCAGTGGCTGGCCGAGCAAGGAGTGCCGGGCCTGGGGGAAGTCGACACCCGGGCCCTGACCAAGCGCTTGCGCGAGCGTGGGGTGATGCTGGGCAAGATCGTGGCCGCCGACGAGGACGTCGAGTTGCGCGATCCCAACCAAGACAACCTGGTGTCGCTGGTCAGTGTCAAGGAGCCGGTGATCTACGGCTCAGGTGACAAGCGGGTCGTGCTGGTGGATTGCGGGAGCAAGAACAGCATTATCCGCAGCCTGACCAGCCGGGGGCTGACCGTCATCCGGGTGCCGTGGGACTACGACTTCTTCCAAGAGGACTTCGACGGCGTCCTGGTGTCCAACGGGCCGGGCGATCCCAAGACGTGTGTTCCGACCATCGCTCACGTACGGCGGGCCATGGAGGCGGAGTACCCCGTCTTCGGCATCTGCCTGGGCCACCAGATCTTGGCGCTTGCCGCGGGGGCGGACACCTACAAGCTGAAGTTTGGCCATCGCGGCCAGAATCAGCCGTGTGGGTGGGTGGGCACCAGCCACTGCTATGTGACCGCCCAGAACCACGGGTACGCGGTGGACGATCGCACCCTCCCCGACGACTGGGCCGTCTGGTTCCGGAACGCCAACGACGACAGCAATGAAGGGATCCGCCACCGGTCCCGGCCATTCATGAGCGTGCAATTTCATCCCGAGGCCACGCCGGGTCCAGTCGATACGGCGTTTCTCTTCGACGAGTTCGTCGGAATGCTTCATGGGCGGTAAGCCCGAGAAGGTCCTCGTCCTGGGGAGTGGCGCGCTGAAGATCGGCGAGGCCGGCGAGTTTGATTACTCCGGAAGCCAAGCCATCAAGGCTCTTCGCGAGGAGGGGATCACCACGGTTCTGGTCAATCCTAACATTGCCACGATCCAGACCTCCGAGTACCTGGCGAACCAGGTCTATTTCCTGCCGGTCACGCGGCAGTTCGTGGAGGGCGTGATCGAGCGGGAGCGGCCGGACGGGATCCTCTTGGGATTCGGAGGGCAAACGGCCCTCAACTGCGGTCTGGAACTCGACGAGCACGGCGTGCTCCGCCATCACGGGGTTCGCGTGCTGGGCACGCCGATCGAGGCGATTCGCGCGACCGAGGACCGGGATCTCTTCGCCCGCCGGCTGACCGATATCGGGGTGAAGGTGCCCCGGAGCGCCCCGGCGACCTCAGTGGACGGCGCCGTGAAGGTCGCCGACCAGCTCGGCTTCCCGGTGATGCTCCGGGCCGGCTATGCGCTGGGAGGCCTCGGGTCCGGCGTGTGCGCGAACGCGGGCGAGGTGCGCGAGCGCGCCGGCCTGGCGCTGGCCCACAGCGGTCAGGTTCTGATCGAAGACTGCCTCGCCGGATGGAAGGAGGTCGAGTACGAGGTCGTCCGCGACCAGTTCGACAACTGCATCACCGTCTGCAACATGGAGAACCTCGACCCCCTGGGCATCCACACGGGCGAAAGCATCGTGGTTACGCCCAGCCAAACGCTGACGAATCAGGAGTACCACCTCCTTCGCCAGATCGCCATCCGGGTGGTCCGGCATCTCGGCATCGTGGGCGAGTGCAATATCCAGTTTGCCCTCGATCCGCACTCGGCGGACTACCGGGTCATCGAAGTCAACGCCCGGCTGTCCCGTAGCTCCGCGCTGGCCTCGAAGGCCACCGGCTACCCCTTGGCCTTGGTGGCGGCCAAGCTCGCCCTGGGCGGCAGCCTACCCGAGCTCCGGAATTCCATCACCGGAGCGACCACCGCGTGCTTCGAACCCGCCCTCGACTACGTCGTGGTCAAAGTCCCCCGGTGGGACCTCCAGAAGTTCCCACAGGTCTCGCGCCGCATCGGCTCGGGGATGAAGTCCGTGGGTGAGGTCATGGCCATCGGGGTGACGTTCGAAGAGGCGCTGCAAAAGGCCCTTCGCATGCTGGACGTCGGGGCGACGGGACTCGTCGGGAGGAACGCGCCGCGGCAGGGGGCCCTGGAGGCTGAATTGGCCGAGCCCACGCCGGGGCGCATCTTCGCGATCGCCGCGGCGATTCAGCGGGGCATGTCGCTCGATCGCATCCACCAGCTCTCCGGCATCGACCGCTGGTTCCTGCTCAAGGTCCAGCGCATCGTGGAGGTGGGGGAACGGCTCCGCGCATGTGGCGAGGGGGCGGCCATCCCGCGGCCACTGATGCGGGAGGCGAAGTGGACGGGATTCGCCGATCGGCAGATCACTGAGATCACGGGCCACGGCGAGGCGGAAGTACGGGCGCAACGCGAGGCCTACGGAATCCGCCCGCGGGTGAGGCAGATCGACACCCTGGCCGCCGAGTATCCCGCGCGGACCAACTATCTCTACCTCACCTACCGCGCCGACGAAGACGATGTGGAACGCGCCCACGAGGAGTCCGTCATCGTGCTTGGGTCGGGCGCGTACTGCATCGGCAGCTCCGTGGAGTTCGACTGGTGCGCCGTCAATACCGTGCGGACGCTTGGTCGGATGGGCCATCGGACGATCATCATCAACTACAACCCAGAGACCGTCAGCACGGACTACAACGAGTGTGATCGGCTCTACTTTGACGAGCTGAGCCTGGAGTCCGTCCTGGCCATCTACGAGCGCGAGCGACCCTTGGGCGTGGTGGTGTCCATGGGGGGTCAGATCCCCAACCGTCTCGCGATTCCGCTCCATCGCGCGGGCGTCAAGATCCTGGGCACCTCGGCGCACAGCATCGACACGGCCGAGGACCGTCACGCGTTCTCTCGCCTCCTGGACACCTTGGGCATCGAGCAGCCGGAGTGGAAGGAACTAGTCAGCGTCGAGTCCGCCCAGGCATTCGCGGAGCGCGTCGCGTATCCCGTCCTCGTGCGGCCCTCCTACGTGCTCAGCGGTGCCGCGATGGGGGTCGCGTCCGACGCGCGCGAACTCTCGGCCCTCCTCGACAAAGCGACGCGGATCTCAGCTGATCGTCCCGTGGTGGTGAGCAAGTTCATCGAAAACGCCAAGGAGCTCGAGATCGATGTGGTCGCCTGTCGAGGCGAGGTGTGCGCCTCCGCCATCACCGAGCATGTGGAGAACGCGGGCGTGCACTCGGGCGACGCGACCTTGGTGCTGCCCCCCCAGCGAACCTATCTGGAGACCATTCGACGCATCAAGACGATCGCGGAGCGAATCGCGCGGGCCCTCGACCTTCAAGGGCCGTTCAATATCCAGTTCATCGCCAAGGGCAACGCGGTGAAGGTCATCGAGTGCAACGTGCGGGCGTCGCGAAGCTTCCCGTTTGTCTCGAAGATCGTCGGCACCAACTTGGTGGCTCTGGCCACGGAAGTGATGATGGGACGGAGCCCCACGGCCACCGGGCCCATGAACGGCTCCATGTTCGACCTGAACTACGTGGGCGTCAAAGCCCCGCAGTTCTCGTTCACCCGGCTGGACGGCGCCGACCCCACCCTGGGGGTGGAGATGGCCTCGACGGGAGAGGTGGCTTGCCTGGGCGACGACTTCGAGGAGGCCTTCCTCAAGGCGCTCCTGGCCGTGGGCTATCGGGTCCCGATCCACAGCGTCCTCCTGTCCACCGGGCCGGTCGAAGCGAAGGCGGCATTTTTGGAGGCGAGCCAACAGTTGCGGGCGCTCCGCCTGAAGCTGTACGCCACCAAGGGGACGGCGCAGTTCCTGCGCGCGCACGGGATCCACGCGACGGTGCTGCACTGGCCGCTGGAGCATCAGCGCCGACCCAATGTGCTGGACTACCTCGGCGAAAAGCGGATCGATCTCGTCATCAACATCCCGAAGAACTCCCAGGAGGAAGAACTGACGAACGATTACATCATCCGCCGGCGAACCGTCGACTTCGGGATCCCGCTGATCACCAACATCCAGTTGGCGCAGCGCTTCGTCGAAGCGCTGGCCCGGAAGGGCGCCGCGGATCTGCAGGTCAAGAGCTGGCGCGAATACGTCGATCGCCCCAATCTCGCTGACGAACTTCCGAATCTGAATCACGCGGGCGTGCACCACATTGCCAGGGAGAGCTGCGCATGAGCAGGAGTGGGATTCCCTTTCTCGATCTCATCACCGTTCACCGCGAACTCCGGGAAGAGCTGCGCTCGGTTGTGGAGGTCGCCTTCGACACCGCCGGCTTCATCGGCGGGCCCATGGTCCAGGAGTTCGAGCGCGACTTTGCGGAGTTTTGCGAGACCCGGCTCTGCGTTGGCATGGGCAGCGGGACCGACGCCCTGCGGCTCGCCCTGGTGGCAGCCGGCGTCCAGCCGGGGGACACCGTGATGACGGCGCCGCTCACCTTCATCGCCACGGCGGAGGCGATCTCCCAGGCTGGCGCGCGCCCGGATTTCGTCGACATCGACGAGCAGACGTACACCCTGGCTCCGGAGAAGCTGCGGACCTTTCTGGAAACCGAGTGCACACCGGACCAGCGGACGGGCCGCAGGGTGAGCAAGCGGACGGGGGGGCCCGTGACGGCCGTCATCCCTGTTCACTTGTATGGCCAGATGGCCGACATGGATCCCATCGCCGAGCTGGCCGCGCAGCACAACTTCTCCGTCCTCGAGGACGCCTGCCAGGCACATGGTGCGGAGTACTTCTCGAAGAAGGAGGGCCGGTGGCGCAAGGCGGGCTCCCTGGGCCGTGCCGCGGCATTCAGCTTCTATCCGGGAAAGAATCTGGGGGCCTGCGGCGAGGCGGGGGCGGTCACCACTGATGACCAGGCGGTGGCGGGGCGTTGCCAGATGCTGCGCGACCACGGGCAGTCGGCGAAGTATCTCCACGATATCGAGGGCTACAACGGCCGGCTCGACGCCATCCAGGCGGGGTTCTTGCGCGTGAAGCTTCGCCACCTGGCAAAGTGGAACGAGCAGCGGCGGGAGCTCGCCTTGGGATACGATCAGCTCCTCGCCGACGCCACAGGAACGGTCGTCGTTCCCCACGTGCCGTCCTGGTCGCGGCCGGTCTACCACCTCTACGCGGTGCGGGTCGCGGACCGCGAGCGGCTCCAGAAAGACCTCGCGGCGGCCGGCATCGGCACCGGCATCCACTACCCGATCCCGCTTCACCTCCTGAAGGCATACGACGCCCTCGCCTTCCGGCCCGGTGACTTCCCGATCGCGGAGCGGGTCGCCTCCCAGGTGCTCTCCCTGCCGATGTTCCCCGGGCTCTCTGCGGAGCAGCAGGCTCGAGTGGCTGCCTGCGTCCGAGCTTCCACGAGGGCCACGGGCCAGGCCGTTGACGTTCAGGACCCCGCCCACGGGGACCGGCGATGAGTTCAGGACCCGGCCCACGGGGACCGGCGATGAATGGTCCGCAGACGGTCGTGGTCGTCGGCCTCGGCGAAGTGGGGAAACCCCTCCTCGAGCTGGTCGCCACGCGCCACCAGGCGGTCGGCGTGGACATCTCGCCTCCCGCCGAACAGGTCCGGCACGTCGACGTGATGCACGTCTGTTACCCGTTCGAGATCAAGGACTTCGTCGGCGAGACCGCGGGCTATATCGAGCGCTTCCGTCCCACCCTGACGATCGTCAACAGCACAGCGGCGGTCGGCACCACGCGCGCTATCGCCGAGCGAACGGGCGCCGCCGTGGTGCACAGCCCAATCCGCGGCAAGCACGCCCGTATGCGCGAGGAACTCCTCCACTATACGAAGTTCGTGGGCGCCCTCGATCGGGCGGCCGGTAAGTATGCGGCCGAGCATTTCGCGTCGATCGGCATGCGAACCCGCGTCCTGGCCTCACCGGAGGCCACCGAATTGGCCAAGCTCACCGAGACGACCTATTTCGGCCTCATGATCGCCTGGGCCCAGGAGGTGGAGCGGTATTGTGACGAACTGGGACAGGACTATGACGAGATCGTTTCGTTCTACGAGGAAGTCCGGTTTTTCCCCCCCATCAAATACTTCCCAGGAATCATCGGCGGTCATTGTGTCCTTCCCAACATCGAGATCCTGAGCCTGGTCGATCACTCGGAGATTCTCCAGGCCATCCTGGCGTCCAACCGCAAGAAGGCCGAGCGGGAAGCGCGCCGAGCCACGGTGGCCCCAGTGGGCGCGAAATCGTGATGGCATTTACCACCCCGGTTCTCGCCCGGCCCGGGTCCTCGGCGCGCCTGCCCCCAGGGCGGTCCCTCCGAGGCAAGCGCGCGGCCATGGTCGTCTTCTCCTACTATCCGGCGGATCCACGGCCGCGGCGCGCGGCGGAGGCCCTCGTCAAGGAAGGCATGAGTGTCGACCTCATCTGTCTGAGGGCGGCCGGAGGGGATGCGAGGCGTGAGACCGTGAACGGTGTCGACATCCTCCGCCTTCCCCTCGAGCGGCGCCGCGGGGGAGCCGCCGGCTACATGTTCCAGTACGCGGCATTCGTGCTCGCGTCCGTGACCACCCTGACCGCGCGGTCGCTGACCCGGCGCTACGACCTCGTCTATGTCCACAACATGCCGGACATCCTGGTCCTGAGCGCCTTGGTCCCGAAGGCCCTTGGGGCGAAGGTGATTCTCGATCTGCACGACCCGATGCCCGAGTTGATGATGACCATTTTCAACCTCGACCAGGAGAGCGTGTGGGTTCGCACGCTGAAGCGCCTGGAGAAGTGGAGCATCCGACAGGCCGACCTCGCCCTCACCGTCAATCTCGCCTGCAAGAGGCTGTTCGAGTCGCGGAGCTGCCGGCCGGAGAAGATCCAGGTCGTGATGAATTCCCCCGATGAGGAGATCTTCGGATCGCGGCGGTTAGGCTCGGAGAGCGCGGTGCGCCAGGATGTCAGCCGTCCGTTCGTGATCATGTATCACGGCTCTCTGGTCGAGCGAAACGGTCTCGCGCTGGCCGTCGAGGCCGTGGCGCGCCTCCGAGC
This sequence comes from Candidatus Methylomirabilota bacterium, assembly GCA_046726415.1. Lineage (GTDB taxonomy): Bacteria > Methylomirabilota > Methylomirabilia > Rokubacteriales > CSP1-6 > CAVWFS01. The sequence continues at coordinate 35,666 of JBKPAK010000013.1, read as the reverse complement.
GTCCGGCGCCCGCGTGGAGCTGAGGATCTACGGTCACGAGAACCAGTTTCTGACCCGCGTGATGGAGTCGGTCCATGCCCGGGGTCTGGCCGAGGCCGTTCGGTACCTCGGGCCCAGGCGACTCGAGGAGATCGTCGCGGCCATCGAAGAATGTGACGTGGGGATCATTCCCAATCACCGGAGCGTCTTCACGGAGCTCAACACACCGACGCGGATCTTCGAGTACCTGGCGGTCGGGAGGCCCGTGATCGCTCCGCGGGCCGGCGGTATTCTGGACTACTTCAGCGAAGACGCCCTCATTTTCTTCGAGATCGGCGACGCGGACGACCTGGCACGGAAGATCGAGGCCGTGCGCTCCGACCCTGGCGGGGCGGCGGAAGTGGTCAGACGGGGCCAGAAGATGTATTGGGAGCACGCCTGGCGTCAGGAGCGCGAGGTCCTGCTGGGGCTCGTAGAGGAGCTGGTGGGCAGGGGAGGCGGTGTCCGGTGATGCGTCATCGAGGGACAGCGCCTGAGCTCGGCGGCGCAATCACCATCGCGCGTGGTCAACCCGCGATCGCCCGCCGCGATGTCATGCGGACGCTCGAGCGAGTAGCCGCGTGGGTGGAGCAACGAGAGTACCGCGGCTACGAGCCGTTTGATGGACTGTCATCCTGGGCGCGCCCGCTCGCGTGTGGCAACCAGCTCGCTGAGCGCATCCTGCAGCAAGTCATCCGTCAATGCCCCTGGAATCTGCGGCCGCTGCTCGGAGTCAGCCCCAAAGACTCCACGAAGGGCCGCGGCTACATGGCGTGGGGATATCTGACGCTCTATCGAGCCACGCGCCAGGCAGAGCATCTCGACAAGGCGACGCGCTGCCTGGAATGGCTGGCTGCCCATAAAGCTCCGCGCTTCCGGCATCACAGCTGGAGCAATCACTATGACTTCGTCGGGCGCGGAGGCCTGTACACGAAGGAAGCCCCGATCATCGTGTGGACGAGCCTGAACGGCCATGCCTACCTGGACGCGTTCGAGCTGACGGGGCACGATTGGTTCCTCAACATTGCCGACAGCGCGTGCCGATGGATCCTCGAGCTGCCCCGCGAGACCACCACGCGGGGCGAGTGTCTCAGTTATCTTGCCGACCGGCAGATTTCGGTTCACAACGCCAACATGTTGGGAGCGAGTCTTCTCGCCCGGGCGGCCAACCACACCGGGAGCAAGGCGTGCGGACGGGTGGCGCGCGCCGCCATGGACTACAGCTGCTCGCGGCAACTCCCGGACGGATCCTGGTGGTATGCGGAGGAGCCAAAGTATCACTGGATCGACAACTTCCACACCGGCTACAACCTCGACAGCCTTCGCTACTACATCGACGCCAGCGGGGACGAGGAGTTTCGGCCCCATCTCGCGCGGGGCCTGGCCTTCTTCAAGGCGCACTTCGTCGAGGATAGCGGGCGCCCCAGGTACTACCACACCCGAACGTACCCGGTGGATATCCAGTGCGCGGCCCAGGCGGTCGACACGCTCGCTCTGTTCGCCGACTCAGATCCTGAGTGTCTGGACCTCGCGAAGCGGGTGGCGGCGTGGACGATCGGGAACATGCAGGACCCGCGGGGCTACTTCCATTATCGGCGTTATCCCCTGCTGAAGGCCGCCACCCCCATGCTCCATTGGGGGCAAGCCACGATGTTCAAGGCCCTCGCTCATCTGGCCTGGCGGATGGCCTCGGAGGAGCCGGCACAGTGATCGGAGTCCTTGCGGATCCAGGAGAACACGACGTGGTCCGAGAGTTTTTCGAACTCTTCAAGACCCCGTGGGAACTCTGTCGATCCGGCCGGACGTACGAGGTGTTGCTGTCCACGGAGGGGGGTCGCACGTGCGGAGCCCCCGCGAAGCTCGTCCTGATCTACTCCGGGGCGCGGACGCCTGCCGACGAGGAAGCGCGGATACCCGTCGCGGCACAGGGCACGGGGATCATCCTCTCCTACGCCGGCGCGCGGCTACCGATCTACGGGCGGAACGTCACGTTCCGGGAGGCAGGAATCGGGCTGGCCACCGAGGGTCATCCCCAGCAGACCGCGGCCTACCGGGTTCGCTCCGGTGGCCGGGTGGTGGTGCGCATCGGCTATGACCTGTTTCGGGAGGTCCGCGAGTTGCTCACGGAGGGTCAGCCCCTCGAGAACGCGGCCATCGCTGCGCTGGAGCTCCACATCGCCCTTCTTCGCGAGTTGATGACCTGGTCGGCCACGCCTCTGGTCGAGATCCCACCCGTGCCGGACGGCCATCGCCTCATCGCCTGCTTGACGCACGACGTGGATCATCCCTCGATTCGACGCCACAAGTGGGACCGCACCTCGTTCGGCTTCCTGTACCGGGCGTGCGTGGGGTCTGCCCTGAACGTGTGCCGTGGGCGGGCATCCGTGGGTGACCTGTTCACCAACTGGACAGCGGCCTTGCGGCTTCCGTTCATCCATCTGGGCGTGGCCAAGGATTTCTGGGATGATCTGGCCGGCTACCGCGACATCGACCCCGGCGCTGGTTCGACCTTCTTCGTCATCCCCTTCAAGAACTGTCCCGGACGAACTGCCCACGGGTCGGCCCCCGGACTCCGCGCCGCACGGTACGGGGCCCGCGATATCGCCGATGGGCTGCGCCGCCTGATGTCAGCCGGGTCCGAGATCGGGGTTCACGGCATCGATGCCTGGCTCGACAGTGCCAGGGGCCACGAGGAACGGACGGAAATTGCGCGGATCACTGAGGCGCCGGACATGGGCATCCGAATGCACTGGCTCTATCGGGCCCATGGCTCTCCGGCCGTCCTCGAGAAAGCGGGGTTCGCTTACGACTCGACGAGCGGCTACAACGAGACGGTCGGGTACCGGGCGGGCACCACGCAGGTGTTCAAGCCCCTTGACGCGACCCGGCTGCTCGAGTTGCCCCTGCACGTGATGGACACCGCCCTCTTTTATCCTGGCCATCTCAATCTGGCTCCCCGGGAAGCCCGGGACACCGTGCGGAGAATCATCGATAACGCCTGTCGGTTTGGGGGCATCGTGACGGTGAACTGGCACGACCGGAGTATCGCGCCCGAGCGGCTGTGGGGACGCGTGTACAAGGACGTGGTCGACGATCTGAAGGCTGCGGACGCGTGGTTCCCCACCGCGTCCCAGGCGGTCGCGTGGTTCCGGAAGCGCCGCTCCGCGGTCTTTCAGTCCGTCGTATGGGACTCCACCGCGGTGCGCGCCCGCGTCTCGCTTGGCGAGGGCAAGAGTCTTCCCGGCTTGCGCTTGCGTGTCCACAAGGTGCGGACAGACCGCGACGGGTTCGAGCTCGGCGCAGCCGCTCCGACCGGCTACGCCGACATTGGTCTGAATGAGAGCCTTGACACCTGGGTTCGAATCTGATGCCCGGGTGGGAACCCAGACCATGTCGCGACGGCAACTCCTCACCTACGTCTTGATCACGCCGGCGCGAAACGAGGAGACGTTCATCCGGGCCACCATCGAGTCCGTCGCCGCCCAGACCGTGCTGCCGCGGAAATGGATCATTGTCAGCGACGGCTCGACGGACCGCACCGATGACATCGTCAGGACCCAGGCGATTCAGCATCCGTGGATCAGGTTCATTCGCCGGCCCGAGCACGCGGAGCGGCACTTTGCGGCCAAGGTGCGATGCTTCAATTCCGGGTACGAGGCGCTGGCCGGGGAAACCTATGACATCATCGGGAACCTCGACGCGGACATCACCTTCGAGAAAGACTACTTCGAGTTTCTCCTCGGCAAGTTCGCTGAAGATGCCCGGCTTGGCGTGGCCGGAACCCCCTTCGTCGAAGGAGACGTGTCCTACGACTACCGCTTCACCAACGTGGAACATGTCTCGGGCGCCTGTCAGCTCTTCCGGCAGGCATGCTTTGAGGAGATTGGCGGATACGTGCCGGTCGCGGGAGGCGGTATCGACTGGATCGCCGTGACGACGGCCCGAATGAGGGGCTGGAAGACGAGAACGTTCCTCGAGCGCGTCTGCCACCACCATCGCCCGATGGGCACGGCCGCCGCGGGCCCGTTCCAGGCCTTGTACAAGCTCGGGCGGCAGGACTACTTTCTCGGGGGCCATCCCCTCTGGGAGTTCTGCCGGGCGGCCTTCCAGGCCACGCGGAAGCCCTATGTCGTGGGCGGCCTGGTTCTCCTGGTCGGCTACTTGCGAGCGCTTGTGGGCAGGGTCGAGAGACCAGTCTCTTCAGAACTCGTCAAGTTCCACCGACGCGAGCAGATGCAGCGACTGCGCCTCGCTCTTTCCAGGGTACGGCCATGAACCGCGCTGTCGCCCCCTTCTTGAACCTGCCTCGCGTCCCATCGACACCCGGCCTCCTCATCGTCAACGCCGACGACTGGGGGCGCGACCTCCTGACGACGGACCGGACGCTCGACTGCGCCCGGCGCGGAGCGGTTTCCTCGGTGAGCGCCATGGTCTTCATGGAGGATTCCGAGCGCGCCGCGACCATCGCCCTTGAACAAGGCATCGAGGCCGGCCTTCATCTGAACCTCACCACGGCCTTTTCCGCTCCGACGTGCCCGGCGCCGCTCCGCCAACGCCAGGAGCAGCTCGCCCGCTACCTCGGACGCCATCGGCTGAGCCAGGTCGTTTTTCATCCCGGCCTCGCCCGAGCCTTCGAGTCCGTCGCGGCCGCCCAACTCGATGAGTTCCAGCGTCTGTACGGAGCCGTCCCCGACCGCATCGATGGCCACCATCACATGCACCTCTGCGCCAACGTCCTGCTCGGGCGGTTGCTCCCCGCGGGGACGCTCGTACGGCGAAACTTCTCCTTTCAGCCGGGCGAGAAGAGTCTCGGGAACCGCCTCTATCGTCGCTGCATGGACGGGGTACTCAAGCGACGCCACCGCCTCGTTGACTTCTTCTTTTCTTTAGCGCCAGTTCACCCTCTTGACCGGCTGCAGCGGATTGCCTCGCTGGCTCGCCGATTCGCCGTCGAAGTGGAGGCTCATCCCGTCAATCATGACGAATATCACTTCCTCGCGGGTGGGCGCAGTCCGTGGTGCAGCCTGGGCGTCAGGATCGCACCCCCGTCAGCCTTGCCTCGGTGCCGACGCCTGGGTAGAGGAGGCGTCTAAGTGAGGGTCTGCGATAAGGAGATCAGAATCGAGGGATGTTTAGTCCGTATCGCTCGCCTGGAGGCCGACGGCTACGAGTTCCTGGAAGAGCCGCAAGCGGCGATCGCCAGTCTTCGTTCGGCCGCCGTTCGGATCGATCTCTTCACATTCATGCAGAGGCTGCCCGACACTTCTCCGAAATACGACTATCCGATGGAGTGGGACAACGCCGCTACTCTGCCGGTGTCGACATTCGACCACTGGTGGGGGCAACAGATCAATTTCAAAGTGAGGAACAAAGTTAGGCTCGCTGAGAAGAGAGGCGTCACGGTGCGCGAGGTGCCCTTCGACAATGCCTTCGTTCGGGGAATCTCGGCGATTTACAATGAGTCGCCAGTACGTCAAGGGAGGCGCTTCCGGCACTACGGGGACGACCTCGAGACCGTGCGCAGAGAGAACTCGACCTTTCTCGAGCGCTCGGTCTATCTAGGGGCGTTTCTCGGAGACACGATTATCGGTTTTGCCAAGCTAGTCAGCGACGACACCCAGACCCAAGCCGGCCTCATGCAGATTCTCTCGATGATCCAACACCGAGACAAAGCTCCAACTAATGCCTTGATCGCCCAAGCCGTTCGGTCCTGTGCGGAGCGTCGAATTCCTTTTCTCGTGTACTCGCAGTTTGCTTACGGTAGGAAGCAACGCGATAGTCTCAGTGACTTCAAAGAATACAATGGGTTTCGGAAAGTCGACTTACCTCGCTACTACGTTCCACTAACCATGGCGGGCCGTGTGGCCCTCGAGCTGCGTCTCCATCACGGGCTCGTCGAGCGCCTCCCTGACTCGCTCCTCGCGCGACTCCGTAGATTGCGGAGTCTGTGGCACTTCCGACGGCTGCAAACCGCGAAGGAAACGCTCTAACCGAGCCGGACGGATGCCGGGAATCGTCGGTCTTCTTACCAGGATGCCGCGCACACTGGCGGAGCCTAAGCTGCTGAAGATGGTCGAAGCGCTTCGGCATGAGCCCTTCTACCGGACCGGCACTTGGATCGATGAGTCGCTCGGCGTGTACGTGGGCTGGGCTGCGAGAAGGGACTCCTGGTCTGATGACGTGCCCCTCCGCAATGGGCGGGAAGACGTCGTTCTTGCCTTCTCTGGTGAGGAGTTCTCTCAGTCGGGGATGGTACACGATCTCACAAGCCGTGGGAACCATTTCGACCCGAAAGGCATCTCGTACTCCGCCCACCTCTACGAGGAGGACGCCTCGTTTCTGGCGGGACTGAACGGCCGATTCCACGGTCTCCTCGTGGATCGGATCCGCGGAACAGCGACGCTCTTCAACGACCGCTACGGGATGCATCGGCTGTACTACCACGAATCGAAGGAGGCCTTCTACTTCGGGGCCGAGGCCAAGGCAATTCTGGCCGTACGCCCCGAGCTCCGCCGCGTGGATCCCCGGGGCCTGGGGGAGTTCGTGGCCTGTGGCTGCGTCATGGAGGATCGGACCCTGTTCGAAGGGATCTACGTGCTGCCCGGGGCCGCCGCGTGGGTCTTCCGGAGGGGCGCGCTCGAGCAGATGGGCATGTACTTCCGACGCTCGGCGTGGGAGGATCAGCCCCCCCTCGACGAGGAAGCATTCTACCGGGAACTGCGGGAGATCTTCGCGCGGAATCTCCCTCGGTACTTCGAAGGACGGGAACCGGTCGGAATGTCCCTGACCGGAGGACTGGATACCCGGATGATCATGGCCTGGTACAAGCCCCCTCCGCGATCCCTCCCCTGTTACACCTTCGGTGGGATGTTCCGCGAGTGCCACGATGTTCGCGTTGCGCGGCAGGTGGCGGAGGCAAGCGCGCAGTCCCACGAGGTGATCTCGATCGGCCAGGATTTTCTCTCCCGCTTTCCCCGCTACGCCGAGCGCACGGTCTATCTTACCGATGGATGCGTCGACGTCAGTCACTGCCCCGACCTCTATGCCAACGAGCGGGCGCGGGAGATTGCTCCTGTGCGAATGACGGGAAACTATGGAAGTGAGGTGCTCCGCCAGGTTGTCGCGTTCAAGCCACACGAGCCTCTGCCTGGGCTCTTTCATCCCGAGCTTGTCCGCTACACCCAGCAAGCCGGGGACACGTTTCGCTCCCTCGTGCAAGGGCACCCGTTGTCCTTTGCCGTCTTTCGCCAGGCCCCCTGGCACCACTATGGCCTCCTCGCGCTGGAGCAGAGTCAGCTATCCCTTCGATCCCCCTATCTCGACAACGAACTCGTCCGACTCGTCTTTCGTGCGCCAGCGTCCACCATCACGAGGGACGATCTTTGCCTCCGCCTCATCGCGGATGGAGACCCTGCCCTCGCGCGAATTCCGACCGATCGCGGCCTTGGCGGCGACCGCGGGCCCCTGCGGGCCAAGATCTCTCGCGGTCTCTCCGAGCTTTCACGAAAGGCCGAGTACGCCTATGACTATGGGATGCCGCTGTCCCTGGCACGCGCCGACCACCTTCTTCGCTCGTTTCGTCTCGAACGGCTCTTCCTCGGCCGGCACAAGTTCTGCCACTTCCGCATGTGGTACCGGGATGCCCTCTCCGGCTACGTTCAGGACATCCTCCTGGATCCGCGGGCCCTGGCGCGGCCGTATCTAGACCGGAAATCCGTCGAGACAATGGTGCGGGGTCATCTCAAGGGCGACCGTAACTACACAACCGAGCTACACCGGCTCTTGACCCTGGAGCTCGTTCATCGTCTCTTCGCTGACCCGGCATGACGCGCCCCTCCATGCCAACGACCTGCGCCGTCTGTCAATCACTGTGGTTCATCTCGGGACTATGCTGCCGGGGCTGGAACGCGGCGCCAAAAGTCACGTCCCTAGCACTGGCGCTCAATATGTATGAGCCTGAAGTCGACAGCGGCTTCGAATCAAGTACTACCCTGCCCTCGACGGTCGTGGCGAGGTTCTCCGAGCTGCGATCCCGGATTGCCTGGCGAACGATCCTGCCGTGGGGCGAGCACTGTACGGAGTGTGCCTGGCCAACGTGTTACCCGACGTGCGAACTGTCCTCACCGCGCCTCAACGGCAACTGCCGCCTGTTTGTCGATGGCATGGTACGCCTCGACCCCGAGCCCTTCGATCACCCTGCCGGTGGCCCTTGCGACGCGCGCCGCCGCGGATCGGCCTGCTTGCGCATCCTGCGCGCTCCCAGCAGGCTCCGCGCATGACAGCGGTCTCCATCAGCACCATCGCCGTGTGCATTTGCACGCACAAGCGGCCACACCTCCTACGGCGAACTCTCGAGCAGCTCGAGGCCCAAGCCACCTTCGGGCGATTCACGTACTCCATAGTCGTCTCTGACAACGACCGTCTCCAGTCCGCGAAACCCGTGGTTACCACGTTCAGCGCCGCTTCTTCTATCCCGACCTCTTACTGCGTCGAGCCGGAGCAAAACATAGCCTTGGCGCGCAACAAGGCTATCGCCATCGCCAAAGGTGATTACGTTGCGTTTATCGACGACGACGAGTTCCCCGCGCGCGACTGGCTGGCGACGCTGCTCAGCGCCTGCGAGGCCCATGACGCCGACGGTGTGCTCGGCCCCGTCAGACCATTCTTTGACCAGCCCCCCCCAAATTGGCTCATACGGGGCAGGTTCTGCGAGCGACCGGAGCATCGCACGGGCCAGCGATTGCACTGGAAGCAGACTCGCACCGGCAACGCCCTCGTAAAGAAGAAGCTTTTGGATCGGACCCAGCCTCCATTTCGGCGCGAGTTTGGTAACGGGGGCGAAGACCAGGATTTCTTTCGCCGGATGATTCACGCGGGGCATCGCTTCGTCTGGTGCAACGAAGCCGTAGTGTATGAAGTTGTGCCTCCTGAGCGCTGGAGACGTAGCTACCTGCTAAGGAGAGCCCTTCTCCGCGGCCAGAACGAGCGACTCCTCCTCAATGCCAGAAGCATTTCGCGATCTATCGCTGCCGTTCCCCTCTATGCGCTCCTCCTCCCCTTCCTGCTTCCGCTGGGCCAGCACCTCTTCCTCCGTTATCTAATCCGTCTCCTGGATCATGCCGGCAAGCTACTCGCGGCCATCGGTCTGCAGCCACTCGGCACGAGATATCTTAGCGACCAGACTCCCGTGACCTCCACATTCCTAATTCCCGGCCACGCGCCGTCGTCTCTCGATCTTCGACGGCACTCTTCCCCCACCGGCGACGTGCCCCCACGAGGCGCCCCGTGACATCTCCGACGCCCACCAGCTACGGTAGTCTGGAATGGTTTACCACTCAATATCATAACGCGACCGATGACCCCTGGGGCCTCACTTGGCGTCCTTCGCAGGCACTTCGCTATCGTGGCGTCCTCAAGCTCCTCGAACGTGTGCCCCAACCGCTGGTTCGCGCCATCGACATCGGCTGCGCCACTGGTGACTTCACCGCCTTACTCTCCAGGAGCATGCCCAGTCTCAGCGTATTGTTGGGTGTCGACTTCGTCCAGACCGCTGTCGAGAGGGCCCGCCGCCGATTCCCTCATATCACCTTCGCTCGAGATTCCATCCTTTCCCTGGGGGCATGGCATCAGGCTCCGTTCGACCTCGCCGTTTGTCTCGAGGTCCTGTACTACTTGGAGAGTGAAGAACGTGCGCGTGCTCTCGCTTCAATACGCGGGCTCCTCCGGAAGGGGGGATATGCGGTGTTCTCTTCCCTCATCTCCCATGCCCCATACTTCTCGCCGGACCAGTTGTTGGACCTCGTCCGCACAGAGTTTCGCATCATTGCCTTCCAGGTCTTGCACCTTCGGATCGTGAGCACCCTGGAGGCCGTTGCGCGCCGCTCCGACCAACTGGCCCTCAGCCTGTCGCGCGGCCGCTGGAACACCTTAGCCGCCCGCGCGTTCACCCGGCTGCCGCTATCCACCTTCGTCGCCCTTGAGAGGTGCTCACGAGCCCTCCCCTCGTTCTCTCAGTCGCACACCATCGTTCTGGCTAGTACCGACGGCTAGCTCCTAGGCGATCCCATGCGCGCCCAATACTGTACGCTCTCACATACTATCCAGACGCTGGACCAGGAGCACTGGCACCGCGTTCTCGATGGCTTCCACGACGCCAGCATCTTTCAGACAATTCCTTTCTTCACCGCCATGTCCCCATCGTCAAGCCTCGAGCACTTCCTTCTCCGCCGAGGGTCCGAGGTCGTCGCGGCGGCGCAAATCCGCCTCATCCGCGTGCCGCTCCTCGGCAGCTGCATCGCCTATGTTCCCCGCGCACCGCTTTGGCAACGCCAGAACGGCGACCACGACCTCAACGTTCTGCGGGAGGCCATCAGACTCCTCCGGCAGGAGTACGCCGTCAACCGGGGCATCGCGTTGAGGATCAGTCCCCAGTTCGCCGATGGCGCCGGCCCGGACTACGTCCCACACTTCCTCGCCGAGGGCTACGCGCATGCGCCGTCCAAGCCGCGCCCTCGCACCATCCTCATTCGCCTAGACCGATCGCTCGACGAGTTGCGCAAAGGCCTAGATCAGAAGTGGCGTAATTGCCTAAACCGGGCTGAGAAGAACGACCTTACCCTAGTGGATGGTTCCGATGACGCAATGTTCGATCTCTTCCTGCCGATGTACAGGCAGATGTTAGCCAGGAAACGCCTCGCCGAGCCCGGCAACATCCGGGCTTTCCTGGCCATTCAGGGCATGCTCCCCGCCGGCCACAAGATGAAAGTTATCCTAGGGCTCTCGAATGGTCAGCCATCTGCCGGCGCGATCTGCAGCGCCATCGGACGCCGCGGCGTGTATCTTTTCGGCGCGACCGCCGACACCGGCCTTCGCAATAAGGCCGCGTATGCCGTCCAATGGCGTGTCATAGAGTGGCTCAAATCCATCAGCTGCACCGAGTATGATCTGCACGGGGTCAACAGCAAAGTAAATCCTGGCGTGTATTCCTTCAAGGTCGGTCTGTCCGGTAAGAACGGGGAGGAAGTCGAGTCTCCCGGCGACTTTGATGCCTATCGCGGCCTCCGGGGCAAGCTCCTCTTGCAACTCGCCGATGTCGTCAAGGCGCAGCGCGATCGCATGAAAAGCATTCTCGGGCAGATATGCACCCCCCTAGCTAGCTAGTGTCCTCTCTCTAATAAGCTTCTTCATACCGTTTGATCTCGTACAAGATCGATGAGGCCCGAGGCCTTCAGGCTGAAGGGCCGGGGATCTCCGTTTATGTTAGCAGACGTAGCTGCGAATGGCGGCGATCAGCGCCGGCGCGCTCCGGAAGGTGCCGCGTCGAAGGCGTTTGCGCGGAATCTCGGTGACGAAGCGCCCGGCGAGACTCAGCCAGGCGTGGCCAGTTGGGGTGAAGTAAAAGTGAAAGCGCGGATGCTCCCTGGGGCCACGTCTTCACCATGGGCACCGCGGTCTCGTCTAATAGCAAACTTATCTCAGAGAGATGACACTAGGAGACTCTGCTATCACGCCAGGAAGATCCTGGCCACCATGAAGCTCAACCTGGTAGCAGCAACATACCTCTACGACTAGCGCCGCTCCTCGCGATGGCCCTCGGGCGACCGCCGTCTTGGTCGCGGGGCACCAGAGTACTATGACTGGAAACTTCGCCCTCCTCGCAGCGAGCCTTGGCATTGCCTGGCTTCTGTATGCTGACGCCCGGGCGCGCCCCTCCGTGTCCCCGACCACGTGGGTCGTCGTGACGTGGGCGGTGATCTATGCCTCACGTTCGGTCACGAGTTGGTTCGCCGACCCAGGCCAAGTCAGTGACTCACTTCAATCCTACGACGAGGGCCATGCGGTTGAGGCGATCATCTATATGTCTCTGATTGTGATAGGGCTGATTGTCCTCATCAGACGGCATATTCATCCGTCGGCAGTCCTGGATGACAATCGATGGTTGGCAATATTCTACCTTTTCTGGCTCATGAGCGTTCTCTGGTCAGACTATCCCTTGATCACCGTCAAACGAATAGTCAAGGATCTCGGCAATGTTGTTATGACGCTGGTGCTTTTGACCGGTCGCGATCCGGCCGAAGCTGTTAAGGCGGCCTTCGTGAGGGCTGCCTACATCTGTGTCCCCACTTCAGTGGTCCTCATTCGTTATTTTCCGGACTTGGGCCGTGTCTACGTGGGCTATAACCTCAACGAATTAATGTACGTTGGCGTGACCACGCAAAAAAACAGCCTGGGCATGCTCGCCCTCGTGGCCAGCCTGTTCCTACTCTGGGACCTTTGGCAGGCAAGCGGCTTGCCGCGAGGCGTCGCGGCCAAGACCCTATGGGTCGGACGCGCCTCCGTGCTGCTGATGTCGTGGTATCTTCTGATCATAGCCGACAGTGCCACGTCCCTGGTGTGCGCTATCCTTGGAACCGTACTCCTCCTTGCACTTGCTCGACCCTCAGCGCGACAGAGCCTCTGGCGAGTCGAAGCCTATGGCCTGGGAGCGATTCTCGCCTTATGGATATTCGACTCCTTCTTCGCCATCAAGGAAGCCTTTGTCCGGAGCCTGGGGCGGGATATGACTCTGACCACTCGCACCGAGATCTGGCCCATTCTGCTCAGGTACCAGGACAATCCGCTAGTGGGCGCGGGTTTCAACAGTTTTTGGGCTGGGCAGCGGCTGGTGCAGTTGCACGACAGCGTGGGCGGAATCATTCAGGCCCACAATGGCTATCTCGAGACGTACCTGAACGGCGGTCTGGTTGGCGTTGGTCTCCTGGCACTCTTGCTGATCGCCGGCTACCGTCAGGCCAGAGGGGCATCGGTGCGCCGCGCACCCGACGGCGCCCTCCGGTTCGTGCTGATCATCCTGGCCATCATTCACAACTTCAGCGAGGCGTCATTCAACAAGCTGAGCATCCTCTGGCTCGCCACCGTCTTCGCCCTCATGGACTATCGCGCCCTTCCGCGGACCCCGGTTACCACGCTCGTGGCGGGGCCCCGGTCGTACCCTGCAGGAACCACGCGGTCTTGAAGGCACTCGTCCTTCGAGGCCAACACCTCCGTCCTGACCCTGGGTGGAGCGTTGATGCTCACCTGCTCGCCGTCGAAGTAACTCGACGGGCACGAGGGCACGCGCCGCTCCTCGACAGGCTCTACCAAGTGGTTTGGGCCTAGCTTAGCTATTTTCCGGTGCAGAAATGAGCGCGGACAGGATCGTTTTTCCCACCTCCCGGGTCAAGTAGTGGTGGCCTCGCTCGGCTTGACAAGACCGGCTTTGAGCTTGTCCTTCCGCCGGTAGCAATTGCCGCGGATGTTCACCGTGATGGCGTGATGGAAGACCCGATCGAGGATTGCGGTCGCGATGATCCGGTCCCCGAAGACCTCGCCCCAGCTCGCAAAGCTCTGGTTGCTGGTGAGGATCATGGGGCCGACGGCTAATGAGCTGGAAGAACAAGTTGGCTCCGGCGCGGTCGATCGGTGAGATAGCCGATCTCATCGATGATGAGCAGTCGGGGGACGGTGCTCGTCCAGGCGGCCGTGGCTGGCGGCGCGCGTGAGGGCGGTGATGAGGTCGGTGGCGGTGGCGAACAACACGCGATGGCCGTGCTCAATGGCTTTGAGGCCGAGGCCGATGGCCAGGCGGGATTTCGCCACGCCCGGCGCCCCGAGGAACAAGGCGTCCTGGCGCTGGGTGATCCAGCGCGCGGTGGTCAGCTCGAAGACGAGGGCGCGGTTCATCTTCTTGTTGAACTCGAAGTCGAACGTGTCGAGGCGCTTGTCCGCGTCGCGGAAGCCCGCCTGCTTCACGCGGCGCTCGAGAAGGCGATTCTGGTGGCGGAGGAGTTCGTCCAGGACGAGGCGGGCAAGGAAATCGATGGGGGCCAGTTTCTCGGCCTGGGCTTCGAGCAGACAGGCCTCGAGACCGCCGGCCATGCCAGAGCAGCGGAGCTGCCGCAGGGCGCGTTGTCGTTCGACGAGGTTCATGGCATGGGGACCTCCTGGGTTTTCCGCGCGATGACGTCGCGGTAGTGGGTGAGCTCCCGGATGAGCAGATCGACCTGCCGCAGGGTGAGGGGCCCCGCCGGGTGCCGCTCGAGATAGCGGCGGACGAAGCGGTAGTCGGCGACCCCGAACTCCAAGGCGGCGCCGGCCTCCGTGACCACGACGGCGCCGTGCTTGCGCACGAGGGCGAGGACGCCGAGGATGCGGCGCACGCCGGGCTCGCCATCACGGCGGTGGATGGCCTCACAGAGGTGCCGATGGCGGCGCCGGCCCGCGCGGCCCGGGCCAGCAGGGCCAGCGTGGTCGGCGGCGTGCGCAGGGCCGATCGGCGGGATGGATCGCGTGGCGCCCGCGAGGCTGGCGCGGGTGTTCGCGGAGGAGCGTGCCGGTCGTGTGATCGAGCAAGCGGACGTGATGCTCATCCCACTGGACGGCGACCGCGCGCCCCAGCCAGCCCGGTGGGGGCGCGTAGTAGGCGCCGGCGGTGCTCCCGTTCCCGCTCCAACCGTGCCCGCAGCGCCGCCGGCAAGGGCGAGCCGTCCCACAGGCGCACCGTCTCCAGCGCGGATCGGACGGCCAGGCCCTTCGGCAGCCGGACGCCGTGGCTCGCCAGCAGGCCCTTCACCCGGTTCGTCACCCGAGTGCGTTCCTTCTTCAACGTCCGGAGCTCGCGATGCAGCTGGCGCCGATCCTCCTCCTCCTCGGTCGGCACTCGCACGACGCTCCAGACATTGCGCTCGCCCGCGTGGTGGCGCAGCAGCATTCCGACTAACTTGCGGACGTCTAGCCGGTCCGACTTCGCTCGCCGCAGCCGTCGATTCACCTCGATACTCGACGAGTCCACCACGGCGTTTTCAATTCCGACTGAGGTCAAGTACCGGTGTAGCCAGAAGCCGTCGCGCCCCGCCTCGTAGCAACTCCGCACCGGGGTGCCCGACGGCAAGCCAAACCATTTCTTGGCTTCCACGATCTCCCTCGTCAGCCGCTCGAGATCGCGCCCCGGCATCGCCCGCACCTGTGGTTTCGCACCCGGGTCGGTCGCGAACCCGAGCTTCCATTCGGCGATCCCTAACTCGAACGCCAGGTACAGGCACGGCGCGGTGGGTCCGGTATACTCGGCGCGGCGGGTCGCTCTGGTCATCGTCTTGGCTCCTCTCTCCCTCGTTTGGGCGAACAAGGTTGAAGGAGCTTACCAGCAGCGGCCCGCTCTTCCTTGCCTTCATAGGATCTCACTGGCCGGGTTTGCCAGCTCGGTGGACACCTGACTGGCCGGATTTGGCGGCGGCTGGCGCTGGCGGGGGACCCGGATCGCGATCCCAGCGGCCTTGCGGTAGGCACTCGCCATCTCGCCGCCGGATCCCCGGTCGCCTGTTCGATGCGGCGGAGCGGCCAGCCGAGCCGTCCCAGAGCGAGAATCTGTTGCCTCTCACCGTCTCCCGAGATGTTGGCCATCCCGGCGGGGAACCACATCGGCTTCCGCCGCGTCAACGTCCTGGGGCTGCTACCTCACTGGCCGGTTTCAGGTGTCCACGACTGGCGGGTTTTGCCTGTCCACCGAGGGCAGCTCGTTCAAGCGCGGTTTCCCGGCAGCGCGCAAGCTGAGAGTGATTCTCTGCTGCCTCAACGGTACGCTCTGCGCCGGGCGCGATCTTCTTTGCTATTGGCGCGTCTACATCTGCAGAGCCACGACTGACGGCGGCCTGACGACCAACGCGTCGTACCTCATTCAGTGGACTTTCGTCCGCTGGCTGAAAGAGCAAGGCTTCGTGAATTATGATCTCGACCGGTCCCTGCTGCCACTCCCGGCACGTACCATTTCAAGCGCCGTCTTGGCGGGACGCATGGACAGGATGTCCAGCTTCTGGGGCAGTTTCACATGGCCACCGGCGCCTTGAGCGACTGCGGTCGTCAGGCAGCGCGAACGGCTCTTGTCATTCTGCCGAACGCATCGCTCACTTGGCGCCGCCTCTTCACACCACGCTGCACCGTAACCAGGAGCACCCTCCCGCCATGCGAATCAAGCGGATTATCACCAATGCCGGGGTCATGCTCATCTCCCTCACCATGGGTCTTCTCCTGAGTGAGGCGGGCGCCCACATGCTCCTGAACCCAGCGGACTATCTGTCGGTCACGACCGCGCCGGACGACATACTGGGAATCAGAGTCGCCCCTGGGACGGTAGGTTTCGATGAGTGGGGATTCAGAAACCTCGGCGTGCCCTCGACCGCCGACATCGTGGCCATCGGCGACTCCCACACCTACGGGAATAACGCGACGATGTCCGCCTCTTGGCCCTCTGTGCTGGCGCGTCTGACGGGGGAACGCGTTTACAGCCTCAGCCTCGGCGGTTACGGGCCGAATCAGTATTACCATCTGCTTAAGACCTCCGCGCTCAAGCTGAAGCCGCGTTGGGTCCTCTGTGGCCTCTATATGGGCGACGACTTCGAGAACGCCTTCCTAATGACGTATGGAAAGGACTACTGGTCTTTTCTGAGAAAGGGCAGTTGGGATCGCGTTGACGCGAATATTTGGCCCTCTACGACCGAGAGTCCCGGCGGGTCTCAGAGATTCCGGACGTGGCTTTCCCGCAATAGCGTCATCTATCAGCTTATTGTTCACGGCCCCGTGCTGGGTCCCCTCAAGGGCGCCCTGCAGATTCGTCGAGCCGCACAGGCTGATGGGGCAGTAACGTCTCTAATCCTTGAGAACCCAAGGATTCACGAGGCGTTTCGTCCGATAGGAATCCGGGCCAGATTGGATCAGAGCAATGCCGCCGTGCGTGAGGGTATGCGCATCACGTTTGAGCTGCTGGCGCTGATGAACCACGCATGCCACGAGAATGGCTGCCAGCTGGTGGTGGTCCTGATTCCCACAAAAGAGACGGTCTTTACGGACCATCTCTTGCGCGATCCCTACCTCCCTTTAAAAGAGGTGGTCGCCGACCTCGTGAACAACGAGCGAGAAGCCAGACAACGCTTGCTGGAATTCCTCGACCAGGCCAAGATTCCATACGTGGACACGCTCCCCGCCTTGAGGAGTAAGAGCGCAGATCAGATTTACACCAAGAGCGACCGCGATATGCACCCCGCCACGAACGGTTACAGGGTGATAGGCGAAACTGTGGCAGCCTTCCTCGGGCACCAATTCAACGTCTCGGCAAGCCCGTCTCAGACAGGCTTTAGGTGAAGGACCTAGAAGCGCGTGCTCCGAGCTGCCGCGCCGGCTCGCCCAGGGGCCCCAGCTGGAGTACCGCGCGCCGCTTCGCGACCGCGATCCCTACCGGACGGTCAGACCCGTCGGCGCGCGAGGTGGCCCGCCTCCCCCGGACACCAATGGATGGGGATACGGATACGGCGTATAGTCCGGCCGTGCAGTATCATTGAAGTAGTCACGACCTGACACGATCCAGGCATCACAGTTGTTGTGAATGGACACGCCCAGAGCCCCGCCCCCCTGGATGGTATTGTTCCAGAAGTAGGCCGGCTCCGACGCTTGCGGCGGATACGGATTTGAAGTCGTCCAAAGGGCGCTATCTTTCCCTCGTCCGATCTGGTCTCGACACGGCCAGCCGTTCGCGAGCTGGTTACCGTCTGCCGCCGACCTGCCATCGCAGACACCGTAGTCATAACCGGTCAAGAAGCTCCGAATGTTGTCCAGGGTGATCTTAGGCTGCGTCCAGGCCCCCGTGACAGTGTTGTTGTAGATCACACCAGTCCCACCGCGAATGAACATCGGCGTCCACATGATGCCCGCTGTCGGCGCGTCCTGGGTATTGTTATAGATTTCCCAGCTTCTCGAGGCACGACCCTGCTGGAGCGAGTGTACTTCGATATACATGTTCGTCAAGGTGTTGTGTCGAAACACAAAGCTCCCGCCGTAATTGGTATCTACAGCACTAGTCCACCTAGTTCCTGTGAACGTGTTGTCCTCGATGAACACCCGTTGCGGCGAGCCAAGCAACGGCGAGGGCTGGGACCACAGAGCATGGGCTGCGAGGACCGCGTCGCCAATTACCAAGACCTTCGCATTCACGAACACGTTATGATCGACGACCCCTCTTGGATGCGTGCCCCGTCGATCTCCTCTGGCATGCACGCCATCGAAGAACGCGGACGAGCTGGTCACCTTCGTATTATCGACGCGCCAATCGTCTCCATCCACCTGCATACCGCCCTCAACAAACCCCATAGCCGTCACCCGAGACCCCGATGTGGTCATGTTGATAGCGACCCCGGCCGGAGAGCGCGTGATCACAGTCGAGTTCATTCCGGCGCCGGCCAATGTGATCTTCTTAGTGGCCGGAATCGTGACGGCAGTGCTCCAAGTGCAGGCTCCGGCCGGCACCTGAACTGTATCCCCGGCGCTAGCGGAATCAATGGCGGCTTGCACGGCCGACGACGAGCAACTGGTGGCGGTAACAGAGGCTGCAACAGCGGGATTCGACATGATACACAGCATCACAACGCCAAGGCACAATTGAAGGATCCTCGCTCTCCTGGACATGCCTTCACCTCTCAAGCCTGTGTCGCGGGATGGTTCGCATCTACCTATCCAACGGCTTCATCGTACTCCTTCTAAGCACCCTACTAGAGGTGAGATAAGCGCTGCAGTCCTGAGTACCGGATAACCGCGTTCTCCCTGTAGTCCGGGATCGAGTTTCGTGGTCCCTCGCCGAAGGAGCGGCTTAGTCCGGCACCACCCCGGTGCGCTTGGCTGTCTACCAGAACGTGAAATAGCATACATGGACGCGTTGGTCCGAGGGCCAGCGTGCAGGTGCCGCGCCAACCCACGCAACGCTTGCTTTCGTCCGGCACCGCCGTCAAGGTCACGACTGTATCAGTCGCGTAGCCAGCCATCCGGCAGAGCAGAGGGCTTGTTGTGAAGCACCGGTGTACCTCCAATTTGGGGTTGCGTCTTTTCGGCAAACCATTGCGGAGCCCGAGCCCCACAGCATAAGTAATGCCAGGCTGACCACAAAAAGTGGGCTTCATCATAGCCTTTAAAAACAGCGTGTTAGAACAAGCCCTTGCCTGGCCTCTGACACGCCCGAGTGTCAGTCTGTCAGACAATCGACACACGATGGCAACCCCAACCCCCACGAGAGCGCTATCTCCTCACGAAGCGTTATCGGCCGGTTTCTCGCCAACATGGAGGCATTCGCCCTTCAAGGCGCGCGCCACGACTCTCTTCGAAAGGGAGCCGCACGAGACCTTCTTCACTACGCTCACCCTCGGGTCGAGGCGGTGACAGAGCCGAAGATCACCAAGGCGAGGGCATGGCGCCTAGTGGCATGCTTCGTCCTTCTGCTCACCGCGTTCTTGACTCGCAACTTCTGGATCCCCTCGATAGGATGGAGCCTCGTGTGTGACGAGGAGACTGCTCCAAGCGACGCCATCTTCGTGGAGAACTTCGATCCAAGCTATCTCCTGTTCGAACGCGCAGCCGCCCTGCAGCAGACGGGGCTCGCGGCCAGGGTCCTCGTCCCCGCTCAGGTGTCGGACCGTGATGCTGAGCTGACCAACCCTGTATCCAGGGGCATCGCGGAATTGATGGGCCGACTCGCCCGAGTGCAGAACCCAGAGATCATTGCCATACGGGAAGTCGAACCCTACAGCCTCAATGCCGCCTACCAGCTCCGGACCTTTCTCACCAAGGAGCATCTGGGCTCGGTCGTCGTTGTTGTGCCCGCTCTCCGGAGTCGGCGCTCGTCCCTCGTTTACCAGGCGGTGCTGAGGCCGGCCGGCATTCAGGTCCACTGTCTGCCGGTATTCGGTAACCACACCCCTGAGAACTGGACGACCACGTGGCATGGCATCCAGACCGTCATCGAGCAGCTTGTTAAGCTGCAGTTCTATCGATTCTGGGTCCTACTAGGCCCAGGGGCAGGTACGGGCGGCCGAGATTTGCCGCGCCAAGGCATCACTCGCGTTCCACATGGCGAGTAGCGCGACAGGAAGAGTCTGACGTGACACACTTTGCCTCGCTGCGCGAGGTCACGCCCCGGGTCGACGACGCCAATGTCCGCAAGCGAATCAGGCGCCATCGCCACCTCAGCGTGCGGCCCCTGGTCCAGCCACTGCCCGCCCGGTCGCGGCGGACCGCGACGTGGCGCCAAGGCACCCGGGGCGCGATGCGGTCGCGCCTCTCGATCCGGGTGCGACCCGCACACCGCGACGACTGGCGGGCGACGATGCGGTCCGAGCGGTCCAAGAGCTGAAGGACGAGTGGGGGCCCGATCACTTCGAAGGATGAGGCTGGCGGGCCGGCCGCATAACAGTCACGCCGTCGCCTGCTGGCTCGACGGCCAGCCGCCCCTCGAGCGTGCTCCACCTAGAAAAGGGTGTAGATGAACGGCGCGACCGGCGTACCGGCAAGCAGAACCAGCGCCCCCATACCGAAGATCATGATTAGGATGGGTAGCATCCACCACTTCTTGTTCTCCCGCAGGTAGACCAGGAACTCCATCACCACGCTCGGCCGCCCCGTGTTGGCGATCCGCTCGAATTCTTGTTGTCTCCCACCGCTCTGGGCCACGTTACCCTCCTAGAACTGGCGGTAGTATCTCGCCAGGTCAACGACCGGACTTCGCCGCGTCCAGTACGTCGCTGCCTCGCGATCGAACGCGCGCCGCAGGGGGTCCCGCCCCATCAGCCGAAACACTAGGGCGATGGGGGTCACGACCCCGAAGAACACGAGGCCGATCACGGCGTGGGACATCACGAAGCCGATGGGCAGGCTCACCGCCGTCAGCCCGACGTACAGGGGCCGCAGCCACCGCGGGGCGACTGCGCGCAGCACTCCACACACGACGGCGAGCCCCCACAGGATCACGGCCGCGCGCCCGGCGCTCCCGGACTCGAGGCTCACACCGAACAGGCTGTGGCGCCACAGCGCCCAGGCCCCCAGCGCTCCGAACGCCACGACACACGCCGTGCCAAACCCCTGCAGATGGCGCTCGCTCGGTCTCCAGTCGACGCTGATGAAGGCCATAGTGCGCACTTAGTCCAGGTCGAACTGAGCGAGGTATTCGTCGATCTCGTGCTGCTTGGCTTTGGGCTGCTCTTCCTTGTCGAGCACGAAGTCCTCCAGCACGAGCACATCCATGTTGCACGCCATGAAGCACCGGTACGCGTGCTCTGGGGAGCACACGATGGGCTCGCTCCGCACGTTGAAGCTAGTATTGATGATCACAGGGCAGCCGGTCTTTTCCTTGAACTTCTTCATCAATCGATAGAACCGCCCGTGCCGCTCGGCATCGACCGTCTGAACGCGCGCCGAGTAGTCGACGTGCGTCACCGCCGGCACCTTCGACCGGACGACCTTGAGGAGCCGGTCAACGCCGGTCATCTCGCCCAGCTCGTGCTCGCCGACCGGCACCCGCTTGTCCGGCTGGACATCGGCGACAAGAAGCATGTACGGACTGTCCGCGTTCGGCTCCATCTCGAACCACTCGTGCACGTCCTCGCGGAGGACGCAGGGCGCAAAGGGGCGGAAGGACTCGCGGAACTTGATCTTTAAATTCATGAGGGACTGCATCTTCGACGAGCGCGCGTCGCCGATGATCGAGCGCGCGCCCAGGGCGCGAGGCCCGAACTCCATCCGCCCGTGAAAGTGGCCGACGACCTTCTCGGCGGCGATATCGTCCGCGACGACCTCGAGAAGAGTCGCCTCGTCCGCGTGGTAGTGGTAGCGCGCCCCGATGCTGTCGAGGTAGGCGCGGATCTCCTCGTTGCTGTAGCGGGGTCCCAGGAGCGAACCGCGCTGGAAGTCGCGCACGCCGTCAGCCCGCCGGGGCTTCCCGAGCAGCTGGTGCCATACGAAGAGGGCCGCGCCGATGGCGCCGCCAGCATCGCCGGCGCCGGGCTGGATGAAGATCTGGTCGAAGTCACCCTCCCGGAGGATCCGGCCGTTGCCCACGCAGTTGAGCGCCACCCCCCCCGCCATCACGAGATTGCGCATGCCTGTCTCTCGCGCAATGTGCCGCCCGCACCGGAGCATGATTTCCTCAGTCACCGTCTGGATGGACGCCGCGATGTCCATCTCGCGCTGGGTCAGCTGCGACTCCGGTCGCCGCGGGGGCCCCTCGAACAGCGCGTCGAACTTGCGACTGGTCATGGTCAAGCCTTGGCAGTAGTTGAAGTACGACATGTCCATACGAAACGATCCATCGGCCTTTAGATCGACGAGATGGCGCAGGATGGCGTCGGCGAATCGCGGCTCTCCGTACGGGGCGAGGCCCATGAGCTTGTATTCCCCGGAATTCACTTTGAAGCCGGTGAAATACGTGAAGGCAGAGTAGAGGAGGCCGAGTGAGTGGGGAAACCGCAGCTCATGCGTCAGCTGGATCCGATTGCCCCGCCCGACCCCGTAGCTCCCGGTCGCCCACTCCCCCACGCCGTCGAGCGTAAGGATCGCCGCCTCCTCAAAGGGGGACGGGAAGAAGGCGCTTGCCGCATGGGACTCGTGATGCTCCGTGAAGATGTAGCCGCCCTTGTATCGGCCGCCGAGTCCGCAGTCGAGCTCGCGCGGCAGGTGGAGCTTCTGACGGATCCACACGGGCATCGCGTTTATGAACGATCGGAACCCCGCCGGCGCGTAGGCGACATAGGTCTCCAGCAGGCGCTCGAACTTCAGGAGCGGCTTGTCGTAGAAGGCCACGTAGTCCAGCTCTTCGGGGCGGATCGCCGACTCCCGGAGGCAGTAGTCCAGGGCCTGCTTCGGGAACCCGGCGTCGTGCTTCTTCCGCGTGAAGCGCTCTTCCTGGGCGGCCGCGACGATTTCCCCGTCGCGGACGATGCAGGCCGCGCTGTCGTGATAGAAGGCGGAGATACCCAGGATGTTCATGCCAGTCAACACGCTCCCTTCCCCGACAGGACCGCCGCTGGGGTGGCGAGAAGAATCTTGACGTCGGTCCAGAGGGAGCGCGTTCTGGCGTAGCGGAGGTCCAGGCGCACCATCTCGTCGAAGGTCGTCCGGCTGCGTCCGGCCACTTGCCAGGGTCCTGTGATCCCCGGCTTGGCCTCCACGAGCCGATCGCGATGCCACGGCTCGTACTGCTCGAGCTCGTACCGGAGCGGGGGTCGGGGCCCGACGAGCGACATGTCGCCCCGGAGCACGTTCCACAGCTGAGGCAACTCGTCCAGGCTCGTCTTCCGAAGAATGCGTCCGACGGGCGTCACGCGTGAATCGTTGGTGAGCTTGAAGAATCCGTTCCGGCTGGGCTGGTCAGCCTGGCCGCTGGCCCTGATGAAGGAGCTGACAAACTCCTGATGGACCTTGTGATCGGCGTCCGAATACATCGTTCTGAACTTGAGCATCGTGAAGGGCTTCATCATCTGCCCGATTCGCACCTGTCTGAACACGACCGGCCCATGAGACCCCAGCTTCACCAGGCCGGCGATGAGCACGAAAAGGGGCGACAGTCCTAACAAGAGCGTGAGGCTGCCGATGACGTCCAGCCCCCGCTTGATCGTATCGTAGCTCATCCCCTGCACCCGGCGCGAGCGGTGCTCCGGGTAGAAAACCGGATCGACCGGCCCTGGTCCTTTCTCTTCCGCACGCCTCGGCTCGGGATAGATGTGGAACCGAAGCGACAGCCTTTCCACCGTTGCCGTATCCAGGCGCTTGGCGATCTCGCGACGGAGTCGCGCCTCGATACCTGCCCGCGCATTCAGCAGATCCGACGCACGGATCTCAGGCACGATGACACCGATCAGCGACCGCCGCGCGACCCACCCGGCGACGTCTGCGTCACCCGTGGCCGCCGCCACGGCGTCAATCGCACCGTCCCAGATCGACGAGGAATCGGCGCCCAGGCCCGGGTTGAAGCCCAGGAGCAGGAGAACGAAAGGCTCATTGGAGCGATCCGAGCGCTTTCGCTCCCTGGTCAACGCCCCTCTGAACAGCTCCTCGTTGAGGACGTGCCGAACGACCCGTGGACAGACTGTCCCGTCCTCGGTGTCACCCGCCGGCCCTCTCGTCTGCTCCCGCTGAGCCCTCGTGATCATCCGCTCAGGGCGCAAACGGGACGGACCCGGAGGGCCCCCCGCCCGACCTCCGGCCGACGTGACGCTCCGAAGACGATCTCCCGCCGCCGCTTGAGCGACTCGTCGGCCGCCTCCAGGATTCTCACCACGCGCAGGCCGGCGCGTCCGTCGTTGAAAGGCTTCTCTCCCGAAGCTATGCAGTCCACGAAGTAGCGGGCCTCGCGCTGCAAGGCCTCGGCCTCCTCCACCCGCGGTGCCCACATGTCTCCGCTCCGGTAGCTCACCAGGAGCCGGTAGCGCCCTTCCTCCGTGCGCGCCTCGACTCCCTTGTCGTAGACCTTGATCTTTTCGGTCGGCTCGAGATCGTTCCACACCAGCATCTTCCGCTGCCCGCCGATCAACGTCGTGCGCACCTTGACGGGGGAGAGCCAGTTGATGTTGATGTGAGCGACAATGTTGTCGGGAAAGTAGAGTGTGATGTACGCCATGTCCGCCAGACCGTTCAGGTGCGCGCCCCCGGTAGCCACCACCATGTCCGGGTCGAGCCCGATCAAATGGTCCACGATGGACACATCGTGGGGACCCAGGTCCCAGATGACGTTCACGTCGTGCTGGAAGAGCCCCAGGTTGACCCGGGTCGAATCGTAATAGTAGAGAGGTCCCAGCACCTCCCCCGCGATGAGCTCCTTGATCTTCGACACCGCCCCGGTGAAGAGAAACGTGTGGTCCACCATGATCTGGAGGTTCCTGCGGTCGGCCAGCTCGATCAGCTCCTCGGCCTGGACTGACGTGGTCGTGAATGGCTTCTCGACGAAGACGTGCTTTCCGTTCACCAGCGCCTTCTTGGCCAAGTCGTAGTGCGTGGACACCGGGGTGACGATGGCGATCGCGTCGATGTCCGGCGATTCCATCAGCTCCGCCGGATCGGCGGTGACGCGGGCCGACGGGTGGCGGCTCAACACTTGAGCCATCGCCTTAGGGCTCTTGTCGCAGATGGCTACCACTTGGCAGTCCGGCTGGATGGAGAAGTTACGGACCACGTTCGGGCCCCAGTAGCCATAGCCAATCACGCCAAGCCTCAGCATCGGGTTCTCCTGGAGCCGGCGGCGCCCTCGTACTCGGAGGCCGTCGGCTCACTATTCTCTGCCTCGGGGTTCTGATAGACGCGCACGCGGAGGCGGCGGGCGACATCCGAGGGGAGGCGCGCGGGAAGCACTTCACTGACCCGCTCACTGAGCAGGCGGGACACGTCCGTTCGGGGCCGATCTCGCAACTCCGTCAACACCGCTCCGGCAACGCGACCCTCGCGGTACCAGCCGACGAAATCGGATTCGCGAAGGCAAAGCCACAAACCCGAGAAGACCTGGCGGGCGAGCCTGGAGTCGATGGGCACGCTCACTCCCGGTTGGCCTTTCAGATCTACCAGCAGCAGGAGGAAGCAACGGCCCAACCGTTTGGAGCGCTTTCGCTCGACCGCCAGGAAGTACCGGAAAGCCTCCTCGTTGTAGGCCTGGCCTCGCCGACCCTCCAGGGCGAGGCCGCACGCGCACCCCTCTATGGTCATCGCCGCCTCAGGCGCGCTCCCGGTCGAGCACGCGGACCAGTTGCTCGTTGCCGTGCGCGATGAAGTGGGAGGCGCCGATGATGAGGACGAGACCGAGGACGGCCGCGGTGGTGGCGATACGGAACCGCAGTCGCCACCACCTTTGGTCGGCCTCCGTGACGATCGGGGGAATGCGAGCGAGGATCGGCATTCCGGTGAAGACCCGCAGCTCCTCCGCCGATCGAAACGAGGTGTCGACCATCTCGGCCAACACGGCCGCGCCCGCCGCCGCGCCAAGCGAGAGCACCAAGAGCATCAGGAGCAACTTGGGACGGTTCGGCGCCGAGGGGGACGCACGGGGGACTGCCGGATCGAGGATCCGGAACTGCTCTCCCTGCTGACGCTGCTCCATGCTCTCGGCGAGCTGCGCCTCCTCGTAGCGCTTGGAGAGCGACTGGTGCAGTTCCTTGGTGGCCTCGTAGTCCCGCGAGAGATCCTGGAACTCGTGTTCCCGACGAGGGGTACTCTCCACTCGTGATTGATAGACCGCGATGGCACCTTTGAGTCGCTGCTCCTCTACCTTTAGAATCTTCACTTCCCCTTCGGCGGCGCGGAGCGCTTCCCGAAGCCGTAGCCCGTGAGGGCCGAGCGCGGTCGCTCCCGCGGCCGTGGCCTGGTCTTCGGGCTCGGCCTTGGCCTGGGCCAGCTGGGCTTCGACGGCGGCGATCTCGTGCGTGAGCCTGGCGATGGTCGGATGTGCCTCGGTGTAGCGGGCGCGCGCCGCAATGAGCTCTTGCTTGAGGCGGGCCAGGTGAACGGCGGGAGACTCTGGGCCCGGAGGAGACCCCGGCGGCACAAGCGCCTGGCCGAGTGATGCGGCCTCAGTGAGCTGGGCGGCGAGGTCCTGCCGCCGCTGCGCCGCGCGGACCTGGTTGTCGCTGTTCATGCGGAGCTGCGTGGTGAGCGTGTCCAAGGTGGCGAGGTTAGCCTGCATCTGCTGGGGAAGCTCTCCCAGATAGCGCCTCCGAAATTCGCTCACCCGGCGCTCCTGCTCGTCAAGCCGCTTCCTGGTCTCGGTGATCTCCGCCTTCAGGAACTCGCTCGTCCCACTGGCCTCCCGCTCCCGGGCCTTGAGGTTCTCCTCGACATAGAAGGATGCCAGGGTGTTCGTGACGAGGGCCACGGCTCGCGGGTCGGAGCCCTTGTAGCTGAGCGCGAAGGCGACGGTGGCCGATTGCCGCCCCTTGGCCTCCGCGGACTTGACCTCAAGCTGGATGTCCCGGCGCATCCGCTCCACGACCTCGTCGCTAGGCATGCGCTTGCGCAGGTCCGCGTAGAGCTTGAATCGATTGATCAGCTCCTCCAGCCGCGAGCGGCTCAGGACTCCCTGGCTGATCGTCTGAAGGCGAGTCTCGAGTTCGCTGGTCACTGTGGGTCGCACGAAGGCCTCGGGGACGCGCTGGCGCTCCACCAGTACTGTTGCCGTGGACCGGTAGAGATTCGGCAGCGAAAGGGTGACACTGGTTCCGGCCGCGAAGGGAACCAAGAAGACCAGGATGGCGAGCCATTTCCGGCGGCTCCAGACGGCACGGATGCGCGCAAGCTCCGCACCCTTCTTCCGGACATCTCTCTCGCTGTCGATTTCTGGTGTCCCCGGCATGGTATTCATGAGAGGTCAGCGGCCTTCCGTTTGCCGTCCAGCCCGGCCTCCTTGATCTTGTAGAGCAGCGACCGGTAGCTGATGTTCAGTAGCTTGGCAGCCCTCAGCCGGTTCCACTGGGTCTCCTCGAGTGCTTTCAGGATCGCGCTCTGTTCGGCGGCCTGCGCGGCCTTCCGGGAGATGGCCCTCAGTGAGCCGGCTGCTATCACGGTCCGCCTGGCAGGGCGCTGGTCGTTGTCGCTCGCCGTCACGCCGACGAGGGGAACCCGCGTGAGGTCAAGATCGTTCAGCACGACCATGCGCTTGATCATGTTCTCCAGCTCGCGGACATTGCCCGGAAAGCTGTGCTGCTTCAACCGCTCCATGGTCTCGAGCGGCAGCATGAAGCCCTCCCGCCCGAAGAGCCTCGCATAGCGGTCGACGAAGTAGTTCGCCAGGACTGGGATCTCCTCCGCGCGCTGGCGGAGTGGAGGCACGATGATCCGGATGACGTTCAGCCGATAGAAAAGGTCTTCACGGAACCTGCCAGCGGCGACTGAGGCCTCTAGATCTTGATTGGTCGCCGCGACGACCCGCACGTCGACCTTGATGTTCGACCGGCCGCCCACTCGAGAGAACTGTCCGTCCTCCAGGATGTGAAGGAGCTTGGCCTGGACGGCCGGGTGAAGGTCGCCGACTTCGTCCAGGAAGATCGTCCCGTGGTTGGCGGTTTCGAACTTGCCGATCTTGAGCTGATGGGCGCTCGTGAAGGCCCCGCGCTCGTGCCCGAACAGCTCGCTCTCCAGGAGCTCGCGCGCCACCGCGGCGCAGTTCACCTTAACCAGCGGTCCATGGCGACGGCCACCCAGGTAGTGGACCGCCCGCGCCACGAGCTCTTTGCCAGTGCCGGTCTCACCCGTGATCAGGACGGTGACGTCGATGACCGCGGCCCCTGTGATGGTGTCGCGGACATCCCTCATCCCGGGGCTGGCCCAGAGCGCCAGCTCGTCCTGCACCCTGGTGACTGGGTTCTCGTCGTTGGTCATGCACCGGGTTGGAGGGCCCGTCGGAAGCGGCTCGTCTTCGATGGGTGACGAGCCACCGCGGATCTCGAGCGCGTCTTGGCGGGGGGGCCCATGCGCGATCGCGACCGCGGCTTCATTCACGGACACCTGGTCTAGCTCCATGACGGCTCCATGCGTCGAACAGAGGCGCTACCGCTACTGCCATGAGCAATCGGTGCCCACCCCCGTACGCTCTCCCCTGCCAGCCCGGCCAGCAAGGGCACCACCCTTCGTGAGACGAGGCCTCTCCGGAGGGAGCGATTACGAGAGGGTTAACCCAACGCGGTGTTAGACTCGGCAACTTCTATGCCGTGTCTGCATATGACTGAAGTAGCCTGAGTAACTAGGCGAAAGATCGACAGTTTAGCAGTGCATTCCGAGCGGTTGCAGTGTCAGCGACTTGGCAAAGTCCTGCAAACAAGCTGAAAGGCTCTTGTGCTGAGTTTTGCGCTCTAGCGCGGGTTTGCGTTGCCTGGGTTTGACGCGCCGCTGGCGAAGCACTCGGCTCTGCCTCCCTGAATTGCGTCGGCGCCAAGGGCAACGAGGATCGCCGCGGCGATCGCGGTCACGGTCCAGGCAAACCAGTCGCCGGCGCGCGCGTAGAGCGTCCCCCCAGGCCCTGTCGAGACGTCGACGACGAGAAGGGCCTCGCGTTTGTCGCTCGTTGCGGCCTCAGCCAAGATGCGCCCGCGGTCGTCGCTGACCGCGACGAGGCCCTCTTGGGCCGCGCGCGCCACGGCGAACCCGCCCTCCACCGCACGCATCGCCGCAACTCGCGAGGCCAGGCGTCCGTCCGCGACGAAGTCCCACGCCGGGACCAAAAGAAGCCCGGCGCCCGCACGTGAGTTCGCGCGGCCAACGTCCTTAAACATCAGATCCCGGCAAATGGCGATACCCCAGGTTCCCTCAGACGTCCGGATGGTGGCGGGGGCCCGCCCCACCCGGTAGCCGTTCTCGAACGGGTGGAGCAGATGGACCTTGTCGTACTCCATCGCGACCTCTCCGCGCGGGTCGAGCACGAGCGCAACGTTCCGGCGCGGCGGCCCCTCGATCCGGTTGAGACCCGCGACAACCCACACACGGTGCGCGCGCGCGGCCTCCGCCAGCGTGTCACGGACGGCATCGACATAGGCTGGCGTGACACCGACGAACTTTTCGGGCAAGACCACGACTTGCGCGCCCTGCCCTGCGAGATCGTCGACTCGACGCGCGTAAGCGGCGACGACGGCAAACGCCTCGTCCGCGCGCTCGGTACGAAAGAAGCGCACCGTCTCATCGCTGGCCGCCAGCCCAACGCGCACGGCGGCCCCGGTCGCCGGTCGCGCGAGTCGCCACGCGCCCCATCCAAGCACTCCAGCGCAGAGCGCCAGCGGGATCGCCAGTGCTCGGAGCGCCTGCTCTCGGTGGCGGCGCAGTCGCCATGCCACCGCGAGCGATGACGGCGCTAGCGATACGACAAACGTCACAGCGGGCGCGCCCGCCCATGCCGCGATCTGAATCGCCGGCGGAAAGTCCACTTGTGAGTAGGCGATGCCGACCACGCCCAGCAGCGAGAGGAAATGCTCCCACGCGGTCCACATAATCGGAAAGGCCCAGACTGCGGCCCATCGGTTGAGCCGGATGGTCACGCGTCGCGCCACGAGCACGGCGGCCGTGAACGCTGCGGAAGTGACGAGGAGAAAGGCGGCAAGCAGGGGCACGGGCACCATCTTCGCGGCCAGTGGGAGGACGGCGAGGCCTGCCAACCCGGAGGCGCCGAAGGCGGCAACCGCCGCGGCCCCAGCCGACGCTTCAAAGCTGAAGGCGAGGATCGGCGCAGGCGCAAGCCATGCGAGCGGCCACAGCGGAGACGCCCCTTGGACGAGGAAGTACGCTGCCCCACTGCCAAGTAATGCCGCTACCGCTCGGAAGTATACCGGTCGGGAGCGCATCAGCGCGGCCGACGCGGCGGCCGCGCGAGGTAGGGCTTGAGGAGTTCGGCGAGAGCGAGGACGCGCGGCGGGTCGCGAAGCATCATCAGGTGGTCGGTACAGCCGGCGGGTCCCACGTTGACCTCGAGCCCGCCGGCCGCGACCCGCGCCCAGTCGAGCTGGCGCCAGTAGGCGCTCCGCCTCAAGCCCTGGCTCCCCAGGAAGAGAACGATCCGCCCCGGGTACGTGCGGGCTTCTAACACGTAGGCGTACGCCGCCTCGAGGGTCGCCCGAAACACCCGGTCCTTCTGCTCCTCTTGCCATCCGCGCACCGGCTGGTCTGGGGCCGCCGGATCACAGCCACGAAGGACCCGGGTAAGACGGTTCTGCACGAAGGCGAGCCGCTCGGGCCACGGTTGGGCGCCGAGCCAACGCAGCCGGGCCACGATCGCGTCTCGCCGGCACCAGCGGGCGCCAGCGGCGCGATGCCGGGGCTTGAGGCCATTCGGCGACGGGCTTTCGAGGAGGGCGAGGAGGGCCACATCCTGCCCCTGGGCCCGGAGCTGACGGGCGAGCTCGAACGCGACGATCCCGCCAAGACAGAACCCGCCGATGTAGTAGGGCCCGTCGGGCTGGAAGACCTTCAGGTCTCGCAGATACAGACCGGCCAGGGCCTCGATGCCGGTCAGAGGCGGTTGGGTCCCATCCACGCCGGGAGCCTCGAAAGCGTAAAACGGCTGGTCCGGTCCCAGCTGGCGGGACAGCTGGAGGTAGCAGAAGACATCGCCGTCCGGTCCCGGCACGCCGAAGAAGACCGGCCGCGAACCCGACGGCTGGATCGGTACGAGCGACGACCGCTTCGCGGCGATGGCCTCGAGGAAGCTTTGGATCTCGAGCTTGCGCGCAGTCAACGCCGCCTGAAGCTCGGCCGTAAGGGCGTTCTGCGGAGCGTTCACCCGGAGTCGGTCGCCATCGGCCCAGACCCGGACGCCCTGCATCCGGAGCTTCTGCAGGAACTCGCGGGTGGTCATGTAGCCACCTGGCCGTACGCGAGCCGCACCGTACGATCGCCAAGCCCGTAGTAGCGATCGTCGTGGCTGATCACCACTACCGCCTTGCCCCGGCGTCTGAGCTCGGGCAGGAGGGCGGTATAGAAGATATTGCGGAAGTGCGGATCCTGGTCCGCCGCCCACTCGTCGAGCACGTAGATCGGCCGATCTTCGAGGAGCGCGGTGAGAAGGGCCAACCGCTTGCGCTGCCCCGAGGACAGCACGGTGGTCGAGAAGACACCGTTCTCCACTTGGACCTTGCCGTCGAGCTCGAGCCGGGCGAGATGGGCGCGGGCCCGCGCATCCAGATCGGGGCCGGTGAGCCCTAGCAGGCGCTCGAAAAGGTGGAAGTCCGAGAAGATCGCCGAGAAGTGCCCGTGGTACCACTCGCGCGTCGTCTCGGTAACCAGGTTGCCGTCCAGCCGGATCTCCCCGGCCTCGGGCGGGTACAGGCCGGTGAGGACCTTCGCGAAGGTGGACTTGCCACTGCCGTTTCCACCGGCCACGAACACGATCTCGCCCGGCTGCAGCGTGAAATCCAGGGGTCCCAGCTGGAAGGGTTTCGTACCGTTCTCAGCGGGGTAAGCGAAGATGACGCCCTTGAGCTCGAGCCGCTCCCACCTCATGCTGGGCTGGGCGGCCGACGCCGGCGCTGACCCAGCATCCAGCCAGCTGGTCAGCTCCATGACTCCTTCGACGGCGAGGCTGCCCCGAGCGATGCCCGGCCATGTGTCGATGACGCTCCAGAGCGGATTCACCATGTAAATCGCTACGAGCAGGTAGCCCGTCAGCGCCTCACTACGGCCCTCGCGGAGGCTCGCCATACCGAACGCGAGGATCCCGACGAGCAGGAAGAACAGCGCCTGGCTCCAGGCGCTGGCGACCGCCTGGCGTATGGCGCCGTGCAGGCTCGCTTGCCGAACCGCCTCCAGAGCGTCGCCGAGGGAGCCGGAGAGAAACGCCTCGCGACGCGGGGCGTGCAGCTTCAGCTCCTTCATCCCGTCGATCAGCGCGCGGAGGTGGCCGACGAGTCGCTCCCGATGTCGCCACAGCTGCCGCCACTGCCGTTGCGCCGGCTGGAGCAGGAGGAGAAAAGTGCTCGTGCCGACCGCGACGAAGCCGGAAACTCCGAGGAAGATCGGCCAGGAAAGCCACGCGAGATAGACAGCGCAGCCCCCGAGGATCGCGAGATTGATGGCGAGACCCGGCAAGCTCTGTATGGCCCAGGCGATGACCGCGACCTCCTCGGTGAGCGTGACCAGCATGCGCGGCATGCCGATCGCCTCGAGCCGCGGCAGGGGCACGGCAAGTATCCGCCGGCTCAGGTCACGGCAGAGGCCGGCGAGCACGTGCTGCGAGAAGTAATTGGCCAAGATCTGGGCGGCTCCCCCCGAGATGACCCGCACCAGGACGAGCCCTGTGAATCCCCAAACCAGCGTGATGCCCCATGGATCCGGTCGGTTAAGCGACCTGTTGATCAGGGCTATGAGAGCTGCGGCGCAGAGACCGCTCGTCGCGCCGGCCGCCAGGGCGCCAATTCCGAGCGTCCACGAGCGGCGTCCTAGGAAGAGGAGGAGCCTCATGCTCGGACGAGGACAGCGGTGACTGCCCAGGCGCCGGTCATAGCTCGATCTCGACGCGCTCCCCGTCCTGCGCCAACGGCCTCACGGGAGTCATGAGCAGTGCCTCGATCAACCCCACCAGCCTCGCCACCGTGGGTGCCTCGAACAGGCTGCGGAGGGGCAGGGTGGTGAAGAATGCCTCCTCGATCCGGGCCACGAGCTGGGCGGCCAGGAGCGAGTGTCCGCCGAGGTCGAAGAAGTTGTCGTGCACCCCGACCTCGTTCAGTCCGAGCAGCTCCGCCCACATCCGTGCCAGGGCGGCCTCGGTGGCGGTGCGCGGCCGATTAGCCACGTCGGGTCGGACAGCGCCCGGCGCCGGAAGAGCCCGCCGATCCACCTTACCGCTCGGCGTGAGAGGCAAAGCCTCCATGAGCACGAGGGCCGAGGGCACCATGTAGCCAGGAAGCCAACGGCGCGCGAAGTCGAGGATGTCGATCGGGCGCACGCCATTCTTGGGAACGACGTAGCCCACCAGCCTCGGGTCGCCCGTGTTCTCCTGCTGTGCCACGGCGACGGCCTTGGTCACATCGGGGTGCGCGGCCAAGGCGGACTCGACCTCACTGAGTTCAATACGAAATCCGCGGACCTTGATCTGCGAATCGCGCCGGCCCAGGTACTCGATCGTCCCGTCGCTCCGGTAGCGGGCGCGATCCCCCGTTCGGTACATCCGTGCCCCCGCCTCACCGCTAAAGGGATTGACAACGAACCTCTCGGCCGTGAGCTCCGGCCGGTTCAGGTAGCCTCGGGCCAAGCCGTAGCCACTGATGTAGAGCTCCCCGGCCATACCGACGGGAACGGGCTGCTGCCGGTCGTCGAGGATGTAGATCTGGGTGTTGTCGATGGGTCGGCCGATGGGGACGGCCGCGCGCGCGTCCGCGTCTGTTACCTCGTGGAAGGTCGAATCGGCAGCCACCTCCGAGGAGCCGTACAGATTGAGCAGGACCGCGTCGGGGGCGCACTCGCGGAAGCGCCGAACGAGGTCGCGGCCGAGCGCCTCCCCGCTCGACACCCAGAGGCGGAGGTGGGGAGCGCGGGTGCCCAGCTCTGGCTCGGTCTCGAGCATGGCCCTGAGCAAGGACGGAACCAGGACGATCCGCGTCACGCGGTGCTCAGCGAGCATCTGAATTAGCCGCCGTGGCTCGCGCACCGCCTCGTCGGGGATCACCACGGTTGGAACGCCCTGGAGGAGCGGCCCAAAGATCTCCCAGATGGAATCCACGAAGCTGGTGGACGTCTTCTGGCAGCACAGCTCTCCGGTCGAGAATGGATACGCCCGCCACATCCAGTGGAAGCGGTTGACGGCCCCGCGGTGCAACCCCAGAACCCCCTTGGGAGTCCCGGTCGACCCCGACGTGTAGATGACGTACGCGAGGTGATTGCCGCCGACCGCGCCGTCGAGCCGCGTTTCGCTCTGATGCGCGATGGTCGGCCATTCGGCATCGAGGAGCACCACTCGGACCCCCGCCCCCATCGACTCGGGCGCGTGCCGTCGGTCGGTGAGCAGCACCGGGGCACCGGAATCCGTCATCATGAAGGCCAGACGCTCGGGCGGATTACCCGGGTCCAGCGGTACGAAGGCACCACCGGCCTTGAGCACGCCGAGCAGGGCGATGAAGGTCATGGTCGAACGCTCGAGGCAGATACCGACCAGGGTCTCCTGGCCCACGCCCAGAGCCTGGAGGTGACGCGCGAGCTGGTTGGCCCGGCGTTCCAGCTCGCAGTAGGTCAGGGAGCCTTCGGGTCCCATCACCGCGACGGCGTCAGGCGTGCGGTCCACCTGGGCCTCGAACAGGGCGTGGATCGAGGCATCGGGAAGATTAGGACTCGCGGTGTGGTTCCACGTGACCAGGAGCTGCTCACGCTCGGCCGTGGTCAGCAGCGAGATCTCCGACAGGCGGCAGTCTGGATCCGCCACTGCTGTCTGCAAGAGGGCCACGAAGTGATCGAGGATCCGTGCCGCGCTCGCCCGCTCGAACAGATCAGAGCTGTACTCGAGACTGACCCAGCCCTCACGATCCCAGTCGACCGTCAACGTCAGGTCGAACTGGGCGGCACCACGGTCGAACTCGAACGGCTCCCAGGCGAGATCGGCCAAGCGCTGATGCGGCATCGGCGCGTTGATTAGGTTCATCAGCACCTGGACCAACGGAGAGTGGCTCGTATAGCGCTCGGGCTGGAGTTCCAGGACGAGCTTGTCAAAGGGCATGTCCTGATGAGCATAAGCGTCGAGGAGCGTGCTTCTCACGCGCCGCAGGAGTTCGCGAAAGGTGGGATCGCCTGACAGATCCGTGCGGAGCGGCAGCGTGTTCACGAGGTTCCCGATGAGGTCCTCGGCGGCGAGGTGATTCCGGTTGGCGATCGGCACGCCGAGCAGGATGTCGTCCTGACCGGAGTATCGCGCCAGAAGGGCGGTGAACCCAGCCATGAGACTCATGAACACGGAGGCCTTCTCCTGCCGGCTGAGCGTCTCGACCGCGGTCATGAGGGTGGACGCCAGGCGGCGGGTTTGCCACCCGCCGTCGTAGCTCGGAGCGGCCGGGCGCGTCCGATCCGCTGGCAGCTCGAGTACCGGCAGCGTGCCGTCCAGGTGACGACGCCAGTAGGCCAGCTGGGCCTCCAGCACCGGCCCGGAGAGCCACTGGCGCTGCCAGGACGCGAAGTCCGCAAACTGGATGCGGAGGGGTTGGAGGGATGGGGGTTGACCGGCACAGTGCGCGGCGTAGAGGGAGATCAGCTCGCGGCCGAGGACGCCGAACGACCACTGGTCACACACGATGTGATGCATATTCAGCAGCAACACGTGGTCGGCGGTGTCGAGATGGAGCAGAAGCGTCCGGACCACGGGACCA
>JBKPAK010000012.1:0-13543 GCA_046726415.1 Candidatus Methylomirabilota bacterium | reverse complement strand
GGGCGTTTGCCATCGACGTCCTGGCGTGTCCGCACTGTGGGGGCCGGCTGCGCCTGATCGCCACGCTCCACGATCCGGCGGTCATCCGGAAGATCCTCGCGCACGTGGGGATCGCCCCCTCGGGGCCAAGCCCCGGCCCCGCCCCAGCCGCGCCCGGCGCCGCCACGCCCTGATCGGATCGGCTCGGGGGCGCGGCGGATGCCGTCGTGCCTGCGCCGCACCCCGAGGCGCCATCAGCGCTGATCCGGCCAGCCTGCCGGTCGGTTGACGGTGGTGGTGCGCCGGCATAGGATGCCGCCCAGTCGAGCTGGCGCTGTCGTCGGCTCGCGAGGAGGCCCGTAATGTGCGCTGTGCCTACTGGCATCAATGGGGACGGGGCCCAACAGCGGGTGAGCGAGGGCGGAGGGCGTTCATGTGGCCTACGCTCACCACCGCCCCATGCTCTTCACCACGAACACGCCGCTCGGCACCTGGGGCCGCGTGCTGCACGATCCTGATCTCGCCGCGGCCATCCTCGACCGGGTGCTTGAACGGGGTCGCCACCCTCGAGCTACGCGGCCCGTCCTACCGCACGCGGCTCGTCAAACTTGACCTATACCACGACCTCAGGCCACTATCCGAGCGGCCTGCCAGAATTTCCGCACTCAATCCGCCGCTTGACTACTCCTGTCGAGAAGCATAGATTTGCCGGCATGGCGCTGTTGTCTCCTGCGCGCCTCTCCTCTCGCCGCCTTCCAACGGCACACCTGATCCTCGGAGCCTTTCTGCTCTCGTTTGTCGCCGTCGAGGTGATCGACATCGACGACTCAAATCGGCCAACGGCCACGAGAGCGGCCGCCACGGCTCTCGAGGAGTGTCGGCTAGGCGGGGGCGAACGCCTCGAGGCCCAGCGGCCGCTGGCGTCCTCAGCGTCGACGATTCCGCTGCCAGAAGATGTCGCTTCTCTTGGGCCGTCGCGCGGCCCCTCGAGCAGTATTCGACCGCTCCCATCATTTCCTCTGCAGGGAGTTCACTCGGCACTGCCCCGCGCGGCTCTCGCTGACTCGCATCCTCTGATCTAGTCCTTTCGCTCCCACACGCGCCTTTTTCGCTGAGCCGACTCGCGAGAGTTTCTCTCGGCGAGCAACCGCAGGCGTGGCCTCGGCCGCGCGCGTGGCGACCGGTTTGACGAAGCCCGTGAGGCTCTAACTATTAACGCGGTCTCCCTACTGAAGCGAGACGGGACTCGGCGTACAGGGTCCCGTGAAGGACAAGCGAGATGGTCCTGAACCGAGCCTTCGGGCGCACCGCTTCTGTCGATATTCGACAAGGCGTGTTGCGCGCTCGTGGCCCACCTGTGCCGCGCTCGTCGGCGCATTGGGGCTGACGCGCGTTAGACCGAAACACTTGGATCACGTGCAGGCACCAAGCCCCCGCCCGCGAATCTCTCGCGGTCGGGAAGGAAGGAGCGTCGGTCTATGAGTTTTCGTGCTCCTCGCGTACCGATCATGCTCACAGCGCTTGCAATGTTCACGATTCTTCACCAGCCGGCCGGAGCAACGGCGGCCACGGTGGCAAACCCTGAGTGTCCGATCGAACAGGTGCTCTACGATCCGGGCAGCGGCGAAGACATCGTCGTGCCTCCAGGTTTCAAGGTGTCGGTGTTCGCTAAAAACCTGAACTTCCCGACGGCAGTCGCTTTCCGCGGAAACAAGAACAGCTTCGAAGTCTTCGTGCTGGAGTCGGGGCACGGCCTGCCGAGTCGGTGTAACAACGAGGACAGTGCCGTCGTCGGGGGAGTGACTTCGCCGACCAACCCGTTCACCCCCGACATCCTGGTGTTCAACCACAACGGGAGCCTGCTCCGTGGTCCGCTCGCCAAGCCCAGCTCGGGAACGGATAGCCTGCAGCCGCACGGCCCTGCGATCGATATCGCGTTCGAAAAGGGCTTTCACGGGGGGCGGCTCTTTGCCACGGACTCGAACCAGGCCATCCGCACACCGGGGGCGCAAAACAACAGTTCGCGCATCGTAGTCGTGGATCCTGACAGCGGCAAGGTCACCCCGTTCATCACCGGCCTGCCGACCGGCGACCATCCAGCCGAGCAGATCACCTTCAAGGGCGACTGGATTTACTGGTCACAGGGGTCGACGACCAACTCGGGTGTGGTCGGCAATGACAATGGCGGTGGCACCAACCAGCAGGACATTCCCTGTCAGGACATCGTGCTGAGCAACAATGTGTTCTTCTCCACCCCCACCGTCGCGACGAGCGGGTACTCGCCCCACGGCGTCCAGCGTAAGGGGGCCCACATCCCCGCCTTCGACTCGGCGACGGGCCCGGGTATTTGCGACGGCGCCATCTTGAGAGCAAAAATTCACGCTAAAAATCCGAAGGACACAATCGAGCCTTTCTCGTGGGGCTACCGCAACCCCTACGGCATCCGGTTCGCGCCGGACGATCATCCCCTGAAAGGCGGACTGTTCGTGACCGAGAACGGCGAAGACGAGCGCGGCGCCCGCCCGGCCAACAACGCGCCCGACCGGCTCGCGCTCGCCCAGCAGAATCCCGACGGGGGCCCGGACTACCACGGGTGGCCAGACCGATTCGGGTTCCTGGAGTCGACGCAGGCGCTGTTCAGCCCCGTCGGGGGGCCGGGGGACGATCTCTGCAGCCCGCCCATCCCACCCAATCTCTCCTTCCCCGCCTGCATTCCTAAAGTCACTGCCCTGAACCCACCAGGAGCTGTGCCTGTGATGGCTGTGCTCGCTTTCCCGCCCCAGCCCATCACGGCGCCCCTGGCCATCGAGCCGACGGACGTCGCGGTCGTGGGACTCGACTTCGTGCCAAATTCCTTCGTCATCGGGCCGGTCCAGCGCGGGGCCGCGCTCGTCGCGCGCGAGGGGGATTTTGGGTTCTCGGCCTCGAACGGCACGCCGGAGGCGGGAGACGACGTCGAGCTGAACTTTAGTGGACGGGGTGAGTCGCTTCAGCTTCAGCAGTCGCGGTTCGCCCATAACATCACGTTCGAGCAGGCGTTCCCCGATGGGCTTCGGGGGATCAACCGTCCGGTAGATCTCAAGTTCGGGCCCGACGACTGCGCCTACCTCGTCGACTACGGCGCAGTGCGCGACTTCGGACAGTCCGATCCGGCCAGCAAGTTCCTAGACCCCCTGGATGCTCCGCTCGTCCAGATTCCCGGGACGGGGGTGATCTGGAAAATCTGCCGACAGTAACCAAGTCTGAGGTTGATCGGGGGCAGCTGCGGCTGCCTCCCACATCGGCCCCTCGGGGAGAAGGAGGGAGCACTTTAATGGGCTGGAGCATCCGCAGCGTTGTAATCTCGCTATCCATCGTCGTGGTGGTCGGCAGTGTGTATCCCGCCGCTGCTCAGTTCTATGTCCAGCACAACCTCGTATCCGACGGCGCCGTGCCCGCGGACCTCGTCGATCCGGACTTGGTCAACGCCTGGGGCCTGGTGGCCAGCGCCACCTCGCCGTGGTGGGTGGCCAACAATGGGACCGGCACCTCCACGCTCTACAACGGCAACACCGGCGCCAAGGTATCGCTCACGGTCAGTGTTCCAGGGGCGCCGACGGGGATCGTCTTCAACGGCGGTCCAGGCTTTGTGGTGAGCGACGGCTCCGGGCACAGTGGCCCGGCCCGCTTTCTCTTTGCCAGCGAGGACGGCACCATCTCCGGCTGGAACCCCGCCGTCCCGCCCCCGCCGACGTCGACCCACGCCTTCGTCGTTGTCGACAACTCCACCTCCGGCGCCATCTACAAGGGGCTCGCCATCGCCAGCTCGACCACCGGCGATCTCCTCTACGCCACTAACTTCCACGCGGGCACGGTCGACGTGTTCGACAGCGCTTTTCATCTCGTCATGCCGGGAGCGTTCGCCGATCCCGATCTCCCCGAGGGTTACGCGCCATTCGGGATCCGCAATCTAAACGGCATCATCTACGTGACGTACGCTCTTCAGGACGCCAACAAGGAAGACGATGTCCCGGGCGAGGGGCACGGGTTCGTGAACGCCTTTGATACCGCGGGGACCCTGCTCCGCCGCGTCGCATCCAGGGGCCAGCTCAACTCGCCTTGGGGGTTGGCACTCGCGCCCCCCGACTTCGGAAAGTTCAGCGATCACCTGCTCGTCGGCAACTTCGGCAACGGCCGCATCCACGCCTTTGACCCGGCGCGATTCACTGGCCGAGGGGAGTTTCAGGCTCGCGGTCCACTCCATAGCGCCGCCGGCCGGCCGATCGAGATCGACGGTCTTTGGGCGTTGGCCTTCGGCAACGGCGCCGCCGCTGGGCCGCAGACCACCCTCTTCTTCACCGCAGGCCCCTTTGACGAGCACCACGGCCTGTTCGGCTCGTTGGTCCCGGTGCCGCCACCCGGAAGACAATAACTAGCCAACCCGGGAATCCCGCGCTTTGTTGCGGCACGAGGGCGGCGCCCCGCCGAGCATGGAGCGCCGCCTTCAGCCCGAGGGACCGGATGAGGAGCCCGATAGCCCTAAGCTCTCTGAACGAAGCGCTGGAGGCTGCCGCGGCCCTCCACGCTGACGCCGCTGACGGCCCATC
Source organism: Candidatus Methylomirabilota bacterium (assembly GCA_046726415.1). GTDB lineage: Bacteria > Methylomirabilota > Methylomirabilia > Rokubacteriales > CSP1-6 > CAVWFS01. The sequence continues at coordinate 8,978 of JBKPAK010000012.1, read as the reverse complement.
CGGGCAGACGCTGGTGCGCGCGACTGAGAAATTTTCATGCCCTCTCATCGTTCTCTCATTCATCCTCACTAGTCTGAGGGCCGATTGGCTCGAAGTGAAACTCGCAGTCCACGCCTCGCGCCTCTTGAGTGACGCCGCGGGCGCCTCCCGCGCGCTCCCGCGCGCCGGCTCAGTGGCGGCCGGCGTCGTCCGCGCCTACGTCTTTTCAACCGATCACAAGATGATCGCCCGCCAGTTCTTGTTCCTCGGTCTTGTCATGATGCTCCTCGGCGGCCTTCTCGCCATGCTCATTCGCTGGGAGCTGGCGTGGCCCGAGACGTCGATCCGGTGGCTCCGGTAGATCCCCGAACCCTATCTCTACGACGGCATCATCCCGCCCGAGACTTACAACATGCTCTTCATCATGCACGCGACGCTCATGATCTTTTTCGTCCTGATGCCGATTCTCGTCGGAGCTTTCGGGAACTTCCTGATCCCCCTCATGCTGGGAGCGCGCGACATGGCTTTCCCCCGGCTGAACATGCTGTCTTTCTGGACCGGCGCGCTGGCGGGCCTCATCATGCTCGTAGGATTCTTCGTTCCGGGCGGACACGCCGCCACCGGGTGGACGGCCTACGCTCCCCTGGCCGCGGTGCCGGGGTACACCGGCACCAACTGGGGGCAAAACCTTTGGTGTATCAGCCTCTTCGTGCTCGGGATCTCGTCGATGATGGGCTCGATCAACTACATCACGACCGTGATCAACATGCGGGCGCCCGGCATGACGTTCTTCCGAATGCCCCTGGTCGTCTGGGCCCTGTTCATCACGGCCGCGTTGGCGCTGCTCGCCCTGCCTGTGCTGATGTCGGCGGTCGCGATGTTGTTCTTCGACCGCTCGTTCGGCACGAGCTGGTTCACGCCCGGAGGTGGCGGCGAGCCGCTCTTGTGGCAGCACCTCTTCTGGTACTTTGGCCACCCCGAGGTCTACATCCTGATCCTGCCCGCCATGGGGATCACCTCCGAGATTCTTCCGGTGTTCACGCGCAAGCCGATCTTCGGCTACCACGCGATGGTGTTCTCGATGATCGCGATCGCCTTCCTCTCCTGGGTCGTCTACGGTCATCACATGTTTGTGAGCGGCATGAACCCCGCCCTCGCCATGTCGTTCATGGTGACGACGATGATCATCGCGGTGCCTTCGGCCATCAAGGTGTTCAACTGGCTAGGGACGCTGTGGGGCGGGCGCATCCGATTTGCGGTGCCGATGCTGTACGCACTGGCCTTCGTGGGGGTGTTTGTCATCGGCGGGCTCAGCGGGATCTTCATGGCCTCCGCTCCCGTCGACATCTACATCCATGGCACCTATTTCATCGTGGCCCATATCCACTACGTCCTGTTTGGAGGCTCCCTGTTCGCGGCCTTTGCGGCGATCTACTACTGGTTCCCCAAGATGTTCGGTCGGACGATGAGCCGTTTGCTCGGGCATCTGCATTTCTGGCCGACCTTCATCTTCTTCAACCTGACGTTCTTCCCGATGCACATCCTCGGCCTCGGCGGCCACATGCGCCGGATCTACAACCCAACGCAGTATGAGTTCCAGCGGCACCTCCAGCCGTGGAACGTCCTGATCACCATGTCGGCGTTCGCGCTCGCCATCGCCCAAGTTCCGTTCGTGATCAACTTCTTCTGGTCCTTGTTCTGGGGCCCCAAGGCTCCCGCGAACCCCTGGCGCGCGAGCACCCTGGAGTGGACTGCGCCCTCGCCGCCACCCCACCTCAACTGGGGGTCGCGGCTGCCGGCCGTCGAGCGCGGCCCATACGAATACAGCCGGCCGGAGGCGGACGAGGATTTCCTGGCGCAGAGCCTGCCGGGCGCGGCGCCCCAGCGCGGGGGTGAGATAGATGGCCCTGCGCACACTAACCGAGGAGGGTGAGCAGCGCGCCCTCGAACGCAAGCGAGATGGTTGATCCTCAGCTGTGCATTCCTGACCGGGTTCGTCCTCGATGTTCCTGCTGCGACCATGGGACCAGCCTTCGTGGCCTCGTGCCTGCCCAAGTTGATCAGCGGGCAGAGTGGACAGATCGAAGGCAAGGTCTTGCGGAAGCGGGGCGAGGCAAATCGACCCATCACCAGCGGCTATGCGACCTTCGTCGAGGATCCGACCCTCGAACGAGCGAGGAGGCGAAGGGGAGCGGGGTGGCCCCTTCGCCGCCGCCCGCCTCGTCGTATGGGAGCGACGCTCAGAGCGACGAAGACTGATGCGGGTTCCCGCGATGCTTAGCTACCAGGATCTGCTTGTCGGGCTGGTGCTGCTCTTATTACTCTTCGGGGCCAAGCGACTTCCCGAACTCGCCGGGTCCCTCGGGAAGTCGATGAAAGAGTTCAAGAAGTCGGTGTCGGGAGAGGCCGAAAACGAGGACCAATCGGCGCACGCGGCCCGTCAGTCGGCGGAGGTGTCGTCAACGGCACGAATATGCGGCGCCTGTAAGACGCCCCTGGAATTGGACTGGAGCCACTGCCCGCGATGCGGTGCTTCGGCTCCCCGGACGGACACCGGGTCATCGTCTGCTGCCTAGTGCCGCACGCAGTGGGAAAGAGGCCTGCCAACCGGCTCGACTGCCAACCTCAACGACTGCATGGTGGCGCTTAAGGACGGCAAGATGGTCCCGGGTTGTGAGTGCGCGAAAGCTGGTGTTCGGCAACCCTCTGATCTCGCGAGAAAGCGTCATGGTCGTTCTCAATCCCTCTCACTTTCGGAGCGGGGCTCCTCTCCTGAATCCCTCTCCCAGTGACTGAGAGGACAAGGGAAAAGAGATGAGCCTCTGCGCGTGTCGTATGTCCCTGGGCGTACGATGAGGTCTGGAGTTGCCCCGTCATGAATGTGCTGGTCACCGGCGCCACCGGCTTCGTGGGGGCCAACGTGGCGCGCCGGCTTGTCGCCGACGGCTATCGCGTGAGGGTACTCGCCCGTCCGGCCAGCAGCCTCAGGACGCTCGAAGGCTGCGCGGTCGAGGTGCTGCGTGGCGACATCCTCGAGCCCGCGTCCGTGGCCCGTGCGATCAAGGGCTGCGCGCAGGTCTTCCACGTCGCCGCGGACTATCGGCTCTGGGCTAAGGATCCCGGCGAGATCTACCGCAACAACGTGGACGGCACGCGCACCACGCTCGAGGCGTGCGCGCATGCCGGCGTCGAACGCGTCGTCTACACATCGAGCGTGGGCACCCTCGGCCTGCCGCGAGATGGTGGCTTCGGTACCGAGACCACGCCGGTCAGCCTCGCCGATATGATCGGCCCCTACAAGCGCTCGAAGTTCCTCGCTGAGCGCGTCGTCGAGGAGTACGCCGATCGCGGCCTGCCCATCGTCATCGTCAACCCGAGCAATCCCATCGGTCCCTGGGAGGTCAGGCCCACGCCCACCGGCCAGATGATCCTCGACTACCTTCGGGGGCGTATGGTCGCCACGCTCGACACGGGCCTCAATCTCGTCCACGTCGCCGACGTGGCGCGCGGTCATCTGCTGGCGGCGCAGCGCGGGCACGTGGGAGAGAAATACATCCTGGGATGCCAAAACCGCTCGCTCACCGAGATCTTCCACATGCTCGAGAGCATGACCGGCATCCGCGCTCCCCGCGTGCGCGTGCCCCATGCCCTGATCTATGTCGTGGCGCTGGTCAACGAAGGCGTGGCGCGCGCCACCGGCCGCCCGCCGCGTGTGCCCCTCACCGGTGTCCGCATGGCGCGCAAGCGCATGTTCTTCAGCGCCGAGAAGGCGGTGCGCGAGCTGGGGCTGCCCCAGACTCCGGTCGAGCAGGCCCTGCGCGAGGCCGTCGACTGGTTCGTCGCCCAGGGCTACGCGTCCCCGCCGCCGGTCTATCGCGCTCGCGTAACCTGAGCGCTCGGATGTCCATTGCCCCGCACCGACGCGTCGCCCCCGGACCTACCGGCTATCCGCTGGTGGGCGTGTTTCCGCAGGCGCGGCGCGATCCCCTCGGCTTCTTCCTGGAATGCGTGCGACGCCATGGCGACGTGATCTCCATGCAGCTCGGCGGGCACCAGGTCTATCTGCTGAGCCATCCTGATCACGTCAAGCATGTGCTGCAGGACAATGCACGCGCGTATGCCAAGGGCCCGCCGGCCACGCGCGTGCGCGGGCTCTTCGGCGATAGCCTGACCGTGGTCGATGACGACCGCTGGCGCCAGCGGCGTCGGCAGGTGCAGCCCGCCTTCCAGCCCGGCCAGCACGCGCCGTTCGCGGCCGTCGTCACTCAGGGCACCGGAGAGATGCTGGAGCGCTGGCGTGCACTGGCCGAGCGGAGCGAGCCGGTGGACGCCGTGACCGAGATGCGGCGGCTCACTCAGACGATCATCATCCGGGCGTGCTTCGGCGATACTGGCGCCGGAGGGGTCGAGGCGCTCGGTCACGCGCTGGACGTAGCCGTGGGCCACGTGGACCGTCGTCTCTGGAGTGCGTTCGGCTGGCTCGACGTTCCCACGCCCGCGGCCACTCGCTTTCGGCACGCGCTCGACGCGATCGACGCCTTCGTCTCCCGCATGGTCAGCGAGGCGCGCAGCTCCGTTCCGCCGCCGGGCAGCCTACTCGCCGCACTTCTGGCCTCACAGGCCGGTGGCGAGTCAGTTACCGCCGCCGACCTCCGCGACGAGCTCAAGGCCATCCTGGTCGCTGGGCACACAACGACCGGGAGCGCGCTCGCCTGGATCTGGTATGTGCTCTCGGAACATCCCGAGGCGCAGGAACAGCTCGAGGAGGAGTGTCGCGCCGTCCTCGGCGGCCGGGCGCCGGGCGTCGAGACGCTTCCACGTCTCGGCTACACACGGCGAGTAATCGAGGAGGTCTTGCGACTGTATCCGCCGACCTGGCTCACCGCGCGGATGCCCGTCGAGGACGACACGCTTGCCGGCTACACCATCCCGGCGGGCGCGATCGTGCTGCTGTCTCCCTACGTCACCCACCGCCATCGAGCGGTCTGGGAAGCGCCCGAGCTGTTCGACCCCGATCGCTTCGACTCCGCCCGAGTGGCCGCGCGCCCGACCTGGGCGTATTTCCCCTTCGGCGGCGGCCCGCGCCGTTGCATCGGCAGCGCTTTTGCCACCACCGAGATGCAGCTCATCGTGGCCGCCGTGGCCCAGCGCTACCGGCTCACCCTCGTGCGCGGCGTGTGCGTCGTCCCCGCCGCCGGCCTCACGCTGCGTCCCAGCCCGGCCATGCCGTCCCGGCTCCATCGACTACGCTCCGGCTGAGCCACCTCTCACCAGAGGAGCATTTCTCTTAGACGATTGAATTGCCAGCTGAAGCTACTCGAGAAGCTGAACCCTGGCGACTCCGTCCAGGTGGACGTGAAAGTCGTCAAGCTCGGCCGGACGGAAGGCCTACCAGTACACGGCCATCGATGACTGCACCCGGTTCCGCGTGCTGCGTCTCTATCACGAGCTCAACCAGCGCTCGAGCGTGGACTTCCTCGGCGAGGTACGTCGAGCGCTGCCCTTCCCGATCCACCAGCTCCAGTGCGACAACGGGACGGAATTCTCCCTCTCCTTTGCCCTCACGGTGCAAGAGGCGGGGATCAAGCTGCGGTCCATCCGGCCGCGGCGCCCGCAGCAGAACGGCAAGGTCGAACGCAGTCACCGGATCGATGCCGAGGCGTTCTGGCGGGGGAGGCGCCGCCGAACTTCATGACGGCACTCCCGGCGCTCAGGCCTGGGAACGCCGTTACAATTTCGAGCGCTTCGCGGTCGGCACGGCATTCTTCCATTTGTTGATTCTCTATTTGTCGGGCGGCCTTGATTTTGTTCTGGGCCTCACGCTTGCGCTGCGCCGCTTCGCGCAGCTGAATTTCGGCGTCTAGCCATGCGTCGTCCCACTCCAAGGCTTCGCCGGGTTCCCCGTGGGCGGCGGCCCGCTGCACCGCACGCCAAGGCGCGGCGTCGTGATAGCCCCCTTGCCCTCTGTCCTCGCCGGGCCGCTTGACTCTGTGCGGGCGAAGGCCTACCGTCGTCGTGTCCTAGCCCCTTTAAGGTCCAAAACTGGGTTGATGGTCGGCGAGAAGGGCGCTCCGATCAGCACTCCCATCCAGTAGGTGACATCCAGAAACAGGAGGTCGAAATGCCAACATACATTTCCCTGCTCCGGTTTACCCAGAAGGGTATCGAGACGATCAAGGACGGCCCGAAAAGGCTGGACGCCGCCAGAGAGAGGTTTCGTCAGGCGGGCGCGGAGTTGAAGGCGTTCTATTTGGTGACCGGCCAGTATGACGCCATCGCCATCTCGGAAGCCCCTGATGACGCTACCGTGGCCAAGCTGGCTCTCGGCAACGCGTCGATGGGCTTTGTTCGGACGGAGACTCTTCGGGCCTTCACCGAGGACGAGTACCGGAAGATCGTCGGGTCGATGTCGTAGAGCCGTCCCCCGACTCCGCGTTCAAGAAGACCCCGTGGCGGGCCGTACAGGTGGCGGCGCTCGACCCCTTGACGCACGTCGAGGAGGTGTCAGGGTGGCGAAGGGGACAGCAGCTATCCTAGGCGACCGGCCAGGCGGGAATCCGCCACGGGACCATCCCCGCCAGGCGAGGCTGACGCCCGAAGCGATAGGGCGTACCGCCGTGGCCTGGAGAGTTACTGACCGCCCGCCCAGGCCATCCGCGAGGCGGTGGAAGTCGATCTGTACACCGACGGCCAGTTCGTCGCGCGCGCTATCCCCCGTTCTTCGCGTCGGCGACGTGGTCTTGACGTGGGGCGAACGGGGTGGGGCCTATGCACTACCGCGCCGTGGAGCCGGAGCTGTCCCGGATAGCAGAGGGCCTAACGGTAGGGGGCTGGCCGGGGTGGAGTGGAATGTTCAGCGCGAATCGATGACGTTATCCCCTGGGCACGCCGACGGGCACGTGGCGGTGAAACCTGCGTATTCCCGGGCGCGGATGGAAGAGCACTGGCGTGCCTGGCCAGGGTTCCGTCTTTCCGGGGGCGACCAGGACGACGCGGAAAACCAGGAACATCACGCAATCGAGGCGACGCGGCGGCGAGCGCGAGCTCCGGGACCCGGTTCGTAATCACCGGCGAGGCCTCCCCCTTTCGGGCAGGCCGGCCGCCGTGACGGAGCGCAGCCTCACGGCCACTGAATCGCGTTGAACAGCGCCGCCAACCGGATGGCCGCCTTCACGAGCTGTGCTTGCGCGGTGGCGACGTGGTTCGTGACATAGGCGCTCTTCGTGGGCGCTGCGATGCTGGCCAGCATGGAATCGTCATCGCCGTGGGCGCTGACCTTGATGCGGCCGTTCGTGAGGTTCGAGGGATAGCCTTGGCTGGTCACTGCGCGGTGGAGCGAGTCAGTTGCCCATGCGGCCGGCCAGTCGTGATGATTGCCCGGCGTGGTGGCGTCGGCGATCGCGCTCGGCGTGATCAGACTCTTGAGCTTGACGGCCAGCGGCGTGAACCCAAGGGGCCCGCTGCACATCGCGCCAGAGACCAACCCTGGGAGGCACCGGTCCCACGTGGAGTGAAGGTTGTTCGACTCACTCGACGAGAAGAGGAGGCCATTGCCCCCGCGATCGCCCAGGACTCCTGGGCGGGCGGCTTTGACGGGATCGACGATCCGAACCGGTGCGGTCGAGAAGCTCGCGAGGGTCGTTTTGTAGTAGCCGCTCGTCACGTGCATCGGCTGGTGCAGGTCCCCCACCAGGTGGACGATCCAGCGGACGGCTTGGCGCTTGGAAAAGTGCGGGTCGGCGTTCCCCTCCAAAATGGCGATACAGCGTAGGAGGGCATGCACGATGTCATGCAACGAGACGAAAGGCTTGAGAGGGTCGCCAGTGGGAGGGTCGGTGACGGGATAGCTGGTCGCGCCGAGCGGTAAATCGACGAAGTGCCATTGGTCGTTGCCAGGGTTGGCGGAGTTGAACTGGTCGGCCTCCTCGACATCCGCGGGGCCCCAGCCCTCCGCGATGGTGTGGTTCCGCTGTTCGCGGCCGCTTCTCGGGATGACCTCCAGCACGGGGTGTTGAAGTAGCTCGTGGCCGTACCGTAGGAGACGGACCCGCTCTCGAGCACCAGCCAACCGTGCGGTGCGAGTGGGTGAACTCGTAGACGAGGCGCGACTTGCCCACCCCCGCCTCGCCGACGATCGCCACCACCTGACCGTGACCGTCGCCCGCGAGCTGCTGCGCGCGGCGGAGCTGCTCCAGCTCGGGGTCGCGGCCGACAAACCGCGTCAGCCCACGCCAGGCGGCCGCCTGCAGACGGGTCCGCGCCGGGCCCGCCCCCGTCACCTCGTAGACCTCCACCGCTTCCGCGAGCCCCTTCACCGGCACGGGGCCAAGCGATTTCACCGCGACGTAGCCCTCGGCCAGAGCCAGCGTCCCGGGCGTGATCACGACCGCACCGGGATCGGCGATCTGCTCCATCCGCGCGGCCAGGTGCGTCGTCTGGCCGACCGCGGTGTAGTCCATGTGCAGATCGCTTCCGATGGCACGCACGACGACCTCACCGGAGTTGAGTCCGACTCGGATCTGAACGTTCACGCCGTGAGCGTGACGCGCGTCATCAGCGTATCGCTTCACCGACTCCTGCATCCGCAGCGCCGCATAGCACGCCCGCACGGCGTGATCCTCGTGCGCGAGCGGCGCGCCAAACAGCGCCATGATCCCATCGCCCATCACTTGGTTGACCGTGCCCTCGTAGCGGTGGACGGCCTCCATCATCCGCTCGAGAACGGGGTCGAGGATCTTGCGCGCCTCCTCGGGATCACGATCGGCGAGCAATTCCATCGAGCCCTTGAGGTCGGCGAAGAGCACGGTGACTTGCTTGCGCTCGCCCTCCAGGGCGCTCTTCGAGGTGAGGATCTCTCGGCGAGGTGCGTGGGGGTGTAGGACTCGGGAGCGGCGAACCGCGGCTGAGCCGGCTTGTCGAGCGGTGCTGCGCATTGGCCGCAGAACTTGTTCTCGGGAGGATTGGCTGCCCCGCACGACGGGCAGACACAGGCAAGCGAC